>CAMLRG010000010.1 GCA_946482335.1 uncultured Duganella sp.
GCGGTCGCCGTCGCCGTCGAAGGCCAGGCCGATTTCGGCATCGGTCTGCTGCAGGCAGCGGATCAGGTCTTGCAGGTTTTCAGGATGGGCCGGGTCCGGATGGTGGTTGGGGAAGGTGCCATCCACTTCGCAGAACAGTTCGATCACGTCGCAGCCCATGCCGCGATACAGCTCGCCGGCGAAGGCGCCGGCAACGCCGTTGCCGCAATCGACCGCAATCTTGATCGGGCGCGCGATCTTCACGTCGCCGACGATGCGCTGCAGGTATTGCGCGCGGATATCGTGCGTGCCGTATTTGCCGGGCGTGGCGGCGGGCTGCAGGCCGGCGGCGATGGCGTCGTACAGGCCGGTGATGGCCGCGCCGTGGATCGCTTCCCCTTTCAGCACCATCTTGAAGCCGTTGTAGTCCGGCGGGTTATGGCTGCCGGTGACCATGATGCCGGAGCGGGAATCCAGCACCTGGGTGCCGAAATACACCATCGGTGTGGCCACCACGCCCAGGTCGATCACGTCCACGCCGGCAGCCTGCAAGCCCTGTGCCAGGGCGGCAATCAATTCCGGGCCGGACAAGCGGCCATCGCGGCCGATCACGACGCTGCGCTCTCCCTTGGCGGCAGCGGCCAGGCCAAACGCATGGCCGATCGAGCGCGCCACACCGGCATCCAGCGTTTTGCCGATGATGCCGCGGATATCGTAAGCTTTGAAAATGGATTTGGAGAGGGCAACCATAAAAGACTGATTCGTAAGTTAAAAATAAGACAGGTCAGATGCGCAGCTCATCCATGGAGTTGCCGGCGTCGACCCAATCCTTGACCCATTTCGGCTGGCGGCCGCGGCCGGTCCACTGTTCAGCGGGATTGGCCGGATTGCGGTAGCGGGCCTCGACCTTGCCGCCCTTGTTGCGGGTACCGGGGAAACCGATCAGCAACTCCTTCAGCGGCACGCCGACTTGCTGGGCAATGGTGAAAATCTGCTCGCGCGCCTTTTGCTTATCCCGGCCTTCGCGCTGCTTTAATTCGCGCTTGATCTGCTCCTGCAGGCCGCGCAATTCAGGGGACGACAAATTCGACAAATCCATATTCCTGTCCTTTATAGGGTTCGCTGCATGGGAATATACACGAAATTGTGTCAACGGATTTTCTTGTGTCGAATCATCCAGCGCGGCGCTTTAAATCGGACAATACGCACATAAAGCCAGACATAACTTGCAATAAATAACAGGCAGAACAGCATCAATACCCAGGTATAACGCCAGAACACCGTGGCGGGAATTACCGCCATCAGCGAAAACATCCACAGGTAAGGCGAAGTCAGGGAATTGCGCCGCACCAGGGCCCGCGCATCCTTGCGGCCCACCGCCCATTGCACCACGCGGCGGAAAATCAGGCTGTGCAAATGGATGCCATCCGGCATGGCCGGCGATTTCCCGCGGATAAACAGGCGCCGATAAACGCTGAACAGGGTTTCAAATGCGGGATATATTAAAAGCAATACCGCATACCAGGTAGAAACTTGCGGATTGCGCATCACCAGCAGCAGCGCCAATTCGCCCAGCATAAAGCCGATAAAGTAGGCCCCGCCATCGCCCAGGAAAATCAGGCCGACCGGATAATTCCAGATCAGGAAACCGGCCGTGGCGCCGGCTACCATCAAGGCTGCCACCAGCACGAACATGTCGTTCACTTGCAGCGCGACATAACCGAGCGACAGCAGCATGCAAATCGTGACCACACTGGCCAGGCCGTTGAAGCCGTCGATAATATTGATGGCATTGGCAATACCGGCCACCGCCAGCACGGTCAGCGGCAGTGTCAGCCAGAGATAAGGCAGCGGCAAAGCCGACACCACCCAATCGATGCGGTCGATGCGGGCATCGAGCAGGAAATAGCCGAGCAAGGCGGCAAACATGGTCAGCAGCAGGCGCCGCAGCGCGCTGACCTTGCCGGTATAGTCTTCCACGATGCCGCCAATGAAGGCGAACATGGCGCACACCATCAGCGACAACATCCAGCTGGTCATGGCCGGCACGCGCCACACTGAAATACAGGCGCTCAGCGCCACCGCCAGGAAAATCGACAGGCCGCCGATGCGGGCCACGTCATGGACGTGCACTTTCTGCACGCCGTTGAAATCGGTGTCCAGCGCCGGGCCATGCAGCCGCACTTCCTTGATGACCCACAGGGTCAACAGTGCAGACGCGACAAAGCTCACGAGGAAGGAAAACATTAGTTCTTATCAATAATGGGGAGCCAGCCGCCCGATCTTCGCGGCACAGCAAGAAAGATTGCCAGCACGCTAACCGGCGATTGTACCGGATTCATGCAGGCCGACGGGAAATTCTAGCCGAGGGCGTTGCGCCCCCGGCAATTACTTACCAATTGATACCTTTAAGTTGCGAGGCACAGCCGAAGGGCATCCTGCCAGGACGGCAAGTTGCAGAAGCGCGCCATCAACTTACCCGAGTCAAGCACCGAGAATGGCGGCCGTTTGGCCGGCAGCGGGTAGTCGGCCGTGGTGATCGGCACCAGGCGGCACGCGATGCCCGCCTGCTCCAGGATGGCCTGGGTGAAACCATACCAGGTGGTTTCGCCTTGGCTGCCCAGGTGGTAAATGCCGCCATGGTCCTGCCACCAGCCGTCGCCCCGGCCGCGCGACTGGGCCAGCACCAGGGCCGTGGTGTCGGCGATGGTGCGGCTCCAGGTGGGCGCGCCATGCTGGTCGTCGACGATGCGCAACTCCTCGCGCTCGCGCGCCAGGCGCAGCATGGTCAGCAGGAAGTTCTTGCCGCGCATGCCATACACCCAGCTGGTGCGGAAAATCAGGTGCGGCACGCCGGCCGCCGCGATGGCTTGTTCGCCGGCCAGCTTGCTGGCGCCGTAGACGTTGGCCGGCCCGGTGGCATCGCCTTCGCGGCGTGCGCCGGGCTGGTCGCCCGGGAACACATAGTCGGTCGAATAATGCACCAGCGCCGCGCCCAGGCGTTTCGCCTCCTCCGCCATCACGCCCGGCGCTTCGGCATTGATGCGGTAAGCCAGTTCCGGCTCGCTTTCCGCCTTGTCCACCGCGGTATAGGCGGCCGGGTTGACGATCAGCTGCGGCTTCACTTCGCGGATCACGCTGCGCACCTGGTCGAGGTTGTCCAGCGCCATGCGGCTGCGGTCCAGCGCCACCACCTGGCCCAGCCCCTGCAGGCTGCGTTCCAGCTCGTAGCCGACCTGGCCGTTGGTTCCCGTCAGCAGGATCTTCATGGGAACACTTCCGCCCCGGACAGCGGCAAGCCGGCCCTGTCCTTGGCCGACAACAGCGGCTCGCCTTCCAGCGGCCAGTCGATGCCGATCGCCGGGTCGTTCCAGATCACGCAGCGCTCATGGGCCGGGGCATAATAATCGGTGGTCTTGTACAGGAATTCGGCCACCTCGCTGGTGACCACGAAGCCGTGGCCGAAGCCGGCCGGGATCCACAACTGCCGCTTGTTCTCGGCCGACAGTTCCAGGCCATACCATTGGCCGAAGGTGGGCGAGGACTTGCGCAAGTCCACCGCCACGTCGAACACGGCGCCGGTGGTGACGCGCACCAGCTTGCCCTGCGCCTGCTCGACCTGGTAATGCAGGCCGCGCAGCACGCCCTTCGACGAGCGCGAATGGTTGTCCTGCACGAAATCGGTGCGCACACCGGTCAAGTCTTCGAAACGGCGGGCATTGAAACTCTCGTAGAAAAAGCCGCGGTCGTCGCCGAACACGTTCGGTTCGATCACCAGCAAGCCTTCGATAGGTGTTGGGATGACTTTCATCGGTTGATGACCTTATCTTCAAGGATGCGCAGCAGGTATTGGCCGTAGCCGTTCTTTTTCAGCGGGTCGGCCAGCTGGCGCAGCTGGGCGGCATCGATATAGCCTTTGCGGTAAGCGATTTCTTCCGGGCAGGCCACCTTCAAGCCTTGCCGGCGTTCGATGGTGGCAATGAACTGCGAGGCGTCGAGCAGGGATTCGTGGGTGCCGGTATCGAGCCAGGCCATGCCGCGCCCCATCAGCTCGACCTTCAGCGAGCCCGCTTCCAGGTAGGCGCGGTTGACGTCGGTGATCTCCAGCTCGCCGCGCGCGGATGGCTTGATGCCGGCAGCGATTTCGCACACGCCTTTGTCGTAGAAGTACAGGCCGGTCACGGCATAGTTCGATTTGGGCTTGGCCGGCTTTTCCTCGATGGTGATGGCGCGGCGCTCCTCATCGAATTCCACCACGCCATAACGTTCGGGATCGGTCACGTGGTAAGCGAACACGGTGGCCCCTTCGGTGCGCGAAGCGGCGCTGCGCAACATCGCATCGAGGTCGTTGCCGTAAAAGATGTTGTCGCCCAGGATCAGCGCGGACGGGTTGTCACCGACGAATTCCTTGCCGATGATGAACGCTTGCGCCAGGCCGTCCGGCGAAGGCTGCACGGCGTAACTGAGCTTGATGCCCCACTGGCTGCCGTCGCCCAGCAACTCCTGGAAGCGCGGGGTGTCTTGCGGGGTCGAGATGATCAGGATGTCGCGCATGCCGGCCAGCATCAGCACCGTCAGCGGATGGTAGATCATCGGCTTGTCGTGGATCGGCAGCAATTGCTTCGATACCGCCTTGGTGATCGGGTACAGGCGCGTGCCGGAGCCGCCGGCCAGGATGATGCCTTTGCGGTCGCTGATTGGATCCATCATTATCCCCTGTCGTTGTAGTTGGTCTCGACCCATTTGGCGTAGGCGCCCGACTGCACGTCGGCCACCCATTGCGGGTGATCCAGGTACCACTGCACCGTCTTGCGGATGCCGGTCTCGAAGGTTTCCGCCGGCTTCCATCCCAGCTCGCGTTCCAGCTTGCGCGCGTCGATGGCGTAGCGCCGGTCGTGGCCCGGGCGGTCCTTCACATAGGTGATCTGGCTGCGGTAACTGCCGCCGTCGGCCTTGGGCTTGAGCGCGTCGAGCATGTCGCACAGCGTGTGTACCACCTCCAGGTTGGCCTTTTCGTTCCAGCCACCCACATTGTAGGTTTCGCCCAGGCGGCCATCGGCCAGCACGCGACGGATGGCCGCGCAATGGTCGCTGACGTACAGCCAGTCGCGGATCTGCTGGCCGTCGCCATAGATCGGCAGCGCCTTGCCGGCCTGCGCGTTGGCGATCATCAGCGGGATCAGTTTTTCCGGGAAATGGTAAGGCCCGTAATTGTTCGAGCAATTGGTGGTCAGGGTCGGCAATCCGTAAGTGTGGTGGTAGGAACGCACCAGGTGGTCGGAAGCGGCTTTCGACGCGCTGTAGGGGCTGTTCGGCGCATAAGGCGTGGTCTCGCTGAACGGCGCATCGTCCGGGCCGAGCGTGCCATACACTTCATCGGTCGACACGTGCAGGAAGCGGAAGGCGGCCCGTTCGCCTTCCGGCAAATCGCTCCAATACGCGCGCGCCGCTTCCAGCAGGCTGAACGTACCATTGATATTGGTCTGGATGAATTCTGCCGGGCCGTGGATCGAACGGTCCACATGCGATTCGGCCGCGAAGTGCAATACGGCACGCGGCTTGTGCTGCCGGAACAGGGACAGCACCAGCTCCTTGTCGCAGATATCGCCGCGCACAAAGGTATGGCGCGCATCGCCTTGCAGCGAGGCCAGGTTCTGCAGGTTGCCGGCGTAAGTCAGCTTGTCGAAGTTCAGGACCGGCTCGTCCGATTGCGCCAGCCAGTCCAGCACGAAATTGGAGCCGATGAAACCAGCGCCGCCAGTGACGAAGATCATGCGTTATCCTAGTGTATAAATGACATGTGATTGTATTAGAAATTTACAAATGAAGACATACGTAGTGGGCGACCTGCAGGGCTGCCATGGCGAAACGGTGGCCCTGGTCGAAAAAATCCTTGAAACAGAACATGCTGCCGGGAACCAGCCGCCCGCCATCCTGTTTTGCGGCGACTTGATCAACCGCGGCCCCGACTCCCTCTCCACCCTGCGCTATGTGCAGGCATTGAGCCAGGGCAGCGACGGCCGCATCGACGCCGTGCTGGGCAACCATGATCTGCATCTGCTGGCGGTCGCCAACGGCATCCGCCCCGAATCGAGTTCCGACACCATCGAGCATATCCTGGCGGCGGCTGACCGTGACGCACTGCTGCACTGGCTGCGCCTGCGCCCGATGGCGATCCTGCGCCACGACCACTTGCTGGTGCATGGCGGCGTGCTGCCGCAATGGACTGCGCAGCAAACCATGGCGCTGGCCGGCGAAGTGGAGGCGGCGCTGCGCGGCGAACACTGGATCGATTTCCTGCGCGATATGTACGGCAACCAGCCGGACCGCTGGGACGATGCGCTCACCGGCACGGCGCGCCTGCGCTGCATCGTCAATGCACTGACGCGCATGCGCTTCTGCAGCACCGAAGGCGTGATGGATTTCAAGATGAAGGAATCGGCGCAAGCCGACCCCGCCACCGGGCTGATGCCCTGGTTCGAGGTGCCGGGCCGCCGCACCAGCGATACCACCGTGGTGTTCGGGCACTGGTCGGCCCTGGGCTTGAAGATCATGCCGCGCCTGATCGCGCTCGACAGCGGCTGCGTGTGGGGCGGCAAGCTGTCGGCCGTCTGCCTCGATGACCGCAGCCTGCTGCAGGTGGATTGCCCGGAATACCGGACGGTTTAGCGCTTGGGCGCGGCCTCGGGCACGCCGCCGGCCGGGCCTTGCGCCTGCCCTTCCGGCCTGGCCTGCGCGGCGCCGGCTTCGGCCGCGGCGGCGTCGGTGGCGGCTGGCGTGCCGTCCGTCGCGGCGGCCGGGAAGGTGGCCGCCATCAATTCACGGTAAGCCTCAGCCTTGCGCAGCGGTTCCAGGTTGACGCTGCCCTTGATGGCTTCCTCGTCCGTGAAGCCGTTGACGATCGCCGTCTCCAGCGACGCCATGGCAGCGTTCTTGCGTCCCAGCTGCGCCTGGGCCTGGGCCAGCAGGAAATACGATTCCGCATCTTTCGGCGACTTCAGCGTGGCGGCGTGTGCTTTCTCGGCCGCGATGCCATAGTTCTTCTGCGCCAGGCTGTCCGTTGCCTGCGTGCGCAGCGTCTTGGCGCTGGTGAAGGTATCGCCGCCGCAAGCCGCCAACAGCAGGCAGGCCGCCAGCACACAACTCCTGGTCATGCTGAATGCTCCTGTAAAATTTCCGTCTCCGGGACAATGCCCAGCGCCTGGCCGATGGCATGGTGCGCCGCTTCGGCCAGTTCGCGGCGATGCGCCCCTTCGCCCGGCATCGCTTCCAGCACGTGCAAGCGCGCGCGTACCGGTTTGCCGTCAAGGATATTAACAACGCTCTGCACGAAAGTCATGTCGCCGATGAAGTCGACGGACGGATGCGGCTGGCCGGCCCCGTCCACATAGGACAGCGCGAACGGCTGCACCAGCACCTTGCCGTCCACCGCCGCCTCGAACAGGTTGGCGTGGAACGGCAGCAGCGTGCCTTGCGACGCCGTGGTGCCTTCCGGGAAGAAGGCGACACGCTGGCCGTCCTGCAGGGCGTGCACCAGGCCCTTGAAGATATTGCGCAATTCGCGCTTGTTGCCGCGCGCAATGAACACCGTGCCGGCCTGCGCCACCAGCCAGCCGGCCAGCGGCCAATCGCGGATCTCGGCCTTGGCCACGAAACGGCACGGGTACTGGGCATTGATGACGAAGATGTCCAGCCACGAAATGTGGTTGCACACGATCATGCCCTGCCCCAGCGGCACTGCGCTGCCCGGTACCATCTGCACGCTGACGTTGCAGATCGCCAGCAGCTTGCGCGACCAGTTGCGGATATGCCTGTTGCGCTTTTCCGTCCCGATGAAAGGAAACACGAAGGCGCATGTGGTAATGCCGTCCATCAGGTGCAGCGCCATGCGCCCGATGCGCAGCACCAGGCGCCAATCGAGGTTGCGCCTTGCCGGCGGACTAGCTGGCGTTGCGCTCATACGCCACATGTCCTGCCACGACGGTGGCTTCAACCTGCCCTGCCAGCTCGTAACCGAGGAATGGCGTGTGCTTGCCCTGGCTGGCCAGTGCCGCGCCGGTCACGGTCCAGCGCGCGGCCGGGTCGAACACCACCACGTCGGCCACGCTGCCCACGCCCAGCTGGCCGGCTTGCGCCAGGCCTGCCACGCGCGCGGCATCGCAGGTCACCCGGGCCACGGCACGCGCCAGCGCATCGTCCTTCACCTGCGGCGTCGCGTAATCGTCAGCCCATTTCAGCGCCAGCGACAGCAGCAGTTCCAGGCCGGTGGCGCCGGGCGACGCTTCGCCGAACGGCAGCAGCTTTTCATCGTCGTCGCAAGGCGTGTGGTCGGAACACATGGCGTCGATGGTCCCGTCCAGCAGGCCGGCGCGGATCGCCTCGCGGTCGCGCTGGCTGCGGAATGGCGGGTCGAGGCGCGCATTGGAATCGAAGAAATTGATGTCGGCGTCGGTCAGGTGCACATGGTGCACGCCCACGTCGCAAGTGATCGGCAAGCCTTCGGCCTTGGCGGCGCGCACCAGCTCCAGGCCGGCGGCGGACGACATGCGGCACAGGTGGACCTTGGCGCCGGTCGAGCGCATCAGCTCGAAGATCGTATGCAGGGCGATGGTTTCGGCCATCACCGGCACGCCGGACAAGCCCAGGCGTGAAGCCAGCGGGCCGCTGTGGGCCACGCCGCCGCGGCCGATATAGGCGTCCTGCGGGCGCAGCCAGATGGTGTAGCCGAAGGTGGCGGCGTACTGCATGGCACGCTGCAGCACGGTGGTGTCCCTGATCGGCGTCTCGGCCTGCGAAAAACCGATGCAGCCGGCGCCGGTCAGTTCGGCCATTTCGGTCAGCGCCTCGCCTTTCAGGCCGTGGGTCAATGCGCCGAGCGGGTGCACGTGGGCCTGGTTCAGGCCGCGCGCGCGGTGCTTCAGCATTTCCACCAGGCCCGGCTCGTCGAGCACCGGATCGGTATCGGGCGGGCAGACCAGGGAAGTCACGCCGCCCTGCACCGCCGCCTGCATTTCCGATTTCAGCGTGGCCTTGTATTCGAAGCCCGGCTCGCGCAGGCGCGCCGACAGGTCGACCAGGCCCGGCGCCACCACCTTGCCGGAAGCATCGATGGTGCGCCCGGCCACGAAGCCGGCCGGCGCGCTGCCGATGGCGGCAACCTTGCCGTCCACGATGTAGAGGTCTTGCTTGGAATCGATCTTGTTGGCCGGATCGATCAGTCGGCCGTTCTTGATGTGTACGTTCATGTTTATGCTTGCGTGCCTGCCAGGATGCTCATAACCGCCATGCGGACTGCGATGCCGAAAGTGACCTGGGACAGGATCACCGCCTGCGGGCCGTCGGCCACGGCCGAATCGATCTCCACGCCACGGTTCATCGGGCCCGGGTGCATCACGATGGCGTCCGGTTTGGCCAGCGCCAGACGCTCGGGCGTCAGGCCGTAGGCGCGGAAGTATTCGCCGGCGGACGGCAGCAGCGCCCCGCTCATGCGCTCGTTCTGCAGGCGCAGCATGATGATCACGTCCACATCCTTGAGCCCTTCATCCATATTGGTGAAGGTGCGCACGCCCATCTGTTCCAGTCCGCCCGGCAGCAGGGTGTGCGGGCCGATGGCGCGGATCTCGGGCACGCCCAGGGTGGTCAGCGCATGGATGTCGGAACGGGCCACGCGGCTGTGCAGGATGTCGCCCACGATCGCCACGCGCAGGTTGGTGAAGTCCTTCTTGTAGTGGCGGATGGTGTACATGTCCAGCAAGCCCTGCGTCGGGTGCGCATGGCGGCCGTCGCCGGCGTTGACCACGTGCACGTGGTTCTGCTTGGTGTCGTGCAGGTGCTTGGCGATCAGGTAGGGGGCGCCGGACTGCGAGTGGCGCACCACGAACATGTCGGCATGCATGGCCGACAGGTTGGCGATGGTGTCCAGCAGCGACTCGCCCTTGCTGGCGGAGGAGGCGGCGATATTGAGGTTGATCACGTCCGCCGACAGGCGCTTGGCCGCGATCTCGAAGGTGGTACGGGTGCGGGTGGAATTCTCGAAGAACAGGTTGAACACGCTTTTGCCGCGCATCAGCGGGACCTTCTTCACTTCGCGGTCCGACACGGACACGAAAGAGGAGGCGGTATCGAGGATCTGGTTGATGATGGCCTTGGGCAGGCCCTCGGTCGTCAGCAGGTGCTGAAGCTCGCCGTGTTTGTTCAGTTGCGGATTAAGCATGGTTCTGTTCAATAGTCAGGGAAAACTTTCCGTCGCCGGCCTGTTGCAGCCGCAGCGCCTGGCCCGGTGCGCAGCGCGTGTGGGCCGCCACGAAGTCGGCGGCCACCGGCAGTTGGCGTTCGCCGCGGTCCACCAGCGAGGCGAGCATGATGCGCGCCGGGCGGCCGTAGTCGAACAATTCGTTGATGGCGGCGCGCGTGGTGCGGCCGGTGTACAGCACGTCGTCCACCAGCACGATGGTGGCGCCGTTCACGTCGAAACCGATATGGGTCGGCTTCACTTCGTGCGGCAAGCCCTTCTTCGCGTAATCGTCGCGGTAGAAGGACACGTCCAGCACGCCCAGGCGCGCGGTGAGGTTCAGGTCCTTGGCCAGGCGCTCGGCGATCCAGGCGCCGCCGGAGTGGATGCCGACGATGGCAGGATCGTTGGCGCCGGCGATGCCGGCCTTGACTTGCTCGAGCAGGCCGGCGTACAGCGCCTCGGCGTCGAGCTGTTGGGGATCAGTGTGGGACATATTCGTCAAAGTATTGTTGGAGGATGATGGCGGCGGCGCGGTCATCGATGATTTCGCCGCGCTTGGCGGCAATCATCGCCGATGAGTAGCGCTCATCGACCAGCACCACGGGAAGGTTGAAGCGGCCATTCAACTGGTTGGCGAACTTGCGGCAGCGCGCCGTCATCTCGTGTTCCGCCCCATCCGGGTGGAACGGCAGCCCCACCACCAGTTTTGCCGGCCCCCATTGGTCGATCAGGGCCTTGATTTCGGCGAAGCGCACATCGTTGACGGCCGATTGAATGACGGCCAGGGGGTTGGCCTGGCCGATCATCGTATTGCCCAGTGCGACACCTATGCGTTTGATGCCGAAGTCGAAGCCTAAAACAGTTTCCGGACTATGCATGACCCGCTTCGGAGTTGAGCATCAGGGGGTCGATGCCCAGCAGTTTCATGGCGGCCATGTAGCGGTCCTCGATCGGCACGTCGAACACGATGCGCGGGTCGGCGGCCACGGTCAGCCAGCCATTGCGCGCCAGTTCGTCTTCCAGCTGGCCGGGGCTCCAGCCCGCGTAGCCGATCGACACCATCATGCGTTCCGGCCCGTTGCCGCGCGCCACCGCCTCCAGCACGTCGATGGAGGTGGTGAAAGCGACATCGTTGGTCACCGTCAGCGAGGACGAATAGTGTGCGCCCGGCGTATGCAGCACGAAGCCGCGGTCGTCCTGCACCGGGCCGCCGAACATGATCGGCTCCGATTCCAGGTGGCGTTCGGCGGCGGACGACACTTCCAGGTCGATCCGGTCGAACAGCACTTCCATGGTCATATCGGTCGGTTTGTTGATCACGACGCCCAGCACGCCGTTTTCATTGTGTTCGCATACATACACGACCGTGCCGCCAAAAATCGGGTCTTGCATGGATGGCATGGCAATCAGGAAGTGATTTGCCAGGTTGAGCGCAGGGGCAGTCATAGGCGCCTTTAGCTCCTTCAGTTCACTAGTTTCCGGTAACAGTCCCGGCACAGGCATGCTTCTGGTCAATTTGACTTTTTTCATGATTGCTCTCTATGCAGGACTGTTAAGAGTTCTTTACTGTAATATCCGCGCTGCAACTGTCGGATATACCCACAGTTTACTATGAATTGCTGATCCAGCCATGAAAAACGCCCTCGTCTGGTTGCGCCGCGACCTGCGGCTATTCGATCACGCCGCTCTGCACCATGCGCTTGCGTCTGCGGAAACAGTGTACTGTGCCTTCATTTTCGACCGCGCCATCCTGGACGGGCTGCCGCGCACCGACCGGCGTGTCGAGTTCATCCACGATACGCTGGCCGGGCTCGCCGCTGAGCTGGAAACGGCGGGCGGCCACCTGCTGGTCCGCCACGACATTGCCGAACTGGCAATTCCCGCCCTTGCCGCCGAGCTGGCCGTCGATGCCGTGTTCGCCAACCACGATTACGAACCGGCTGCGATCGCCCGCGACGCCGCCGTGGGCCGCGCCCTGGCCGCCGCCGGCCGCGAACTGCGCACCTTCAAGGACCAGGTGATCTTCGAGCGCGACGAGGTGCTGACCCGGGGCGGGCAGCCGTTCTCCGTGTTCACGCCCTACAAAAAGGCCTGGCTGCACAAGCTGGCGTCGGATCCGTCGGTGCTGGCGCCGTGGACGGTGCCGCCGGGACGTTTCGCGCCGGGCCGCAGCACGCTGCCGCCGCTGGAAGAACTGGGATTCGAGCGCACCAACCTGCATGCGCTGGGCATCGGCGACGGGCCGCAACTGTTCGAGGACTTCCTGGACCGCATCGCCGGTTACGGCGTGGCGCGCGACTACCCTGCCGTCAAGGGGCCGTCCTACCTGTCCATGCACCTGCGCTTCGGCACCGTGTCGGTACGCCATCTGGTACGTACGGTGCTGGCCTTGTCGGCGCGCGGCGCTGCGGGCGACGGCGGCGCGGTGTGGCTGTCGGAGCTGATCTGGCGCGAGTTCTACATGCAGGTGCTGTACCACAATCCGCATGTGGTGGGCGGGGCGTTCAAGCCGGCCTACGACGCGATCGAATGGGACAGCGGTCCGGAGGCGGATGCGCTGTTTGCCGCCTGGTGCGAGGGACGTACCGGCTATCCGCTGGTCGACGCGGCCATGCTGCAGTTGAACCGCACCGGCTATATGCACAACCGGCTGCGCATGGTCGCGGCAAGCTTCCTGTGCAAGGACCTGGGTATCGACTGGCGCCGGGGGGAGGCTTATTTTGCGCTGCACTTGAACGATTTCGACCTGGCGGCCAATAACGGGGGCTGGCAATGGGCCGCTTCCACCGGCTGCGATGCCCAGCCTTACTTCAGGATATTCAATCCGGTGACGCAGTCGCAGAAGTTCGATCCGGAGGGGAAGTTCATCAAGCGGTATTTGCCGCAGCTGGCCGGGTTGTCGGCCAGGGAGGTCCATTTGCCGCGCGCACCTGTCGTCGACCATGAGCAGGCGCGCAGGAGGACGCTGGCGCGGTATGCGGTCGTTAAAACCGGTAAACCAGGGTCAGACCCGAGGGCCTGACCCCATCTTGCCTGCCTTAGCGGTCCTGCGGCAGCAGGCCGGAGATCGCCCCCAGCAGGATATCTTCCTGGAATGGCTTGCCGAAGTAGGCGTTCACGCCCAGCTGCAGCGCGTAGTTGCGGTGTTTGTCGGCCGAACGCGAGGTGATCATGATGACCGGGATGTCCTTGGTGCGCTCGTCGGCCCGTACATTGCGGGTCAGGTCGAAGCCGTCCATGCGCGGCATTTCGATATCGACCAGCATCAGTTCCGGCAGGCGGTCCTGCATCTGTTCCAGGGCGTCCACGCCATCCTTGGCCAGCATGACCGAATAGCCTTCGCGCTCGAGCAGGCGCTGGGTCACCTTGCGCACGGTCAGCGAATCGTCCACCACCATCACGGTGCCGTGGGCGCGGCGCGGCGCGGCCGCTTCAGCCACGCCGCCCGGCGCGGCGGGCGCCGGTGCCGGCGTGGCGGCCGTCTTCGGCGCCAGCTCGGGGTGCTGCGCCACGTGCAGCTGCAAGGCCACCGGATTCAGGATCAGCACGATCTCGCCCGAGCCCAGCACGGTCGCGCCGGCAATGCCGGGCATGCGCGACAGCTGCGGCCCGATATTCTTGATCACCACCTCGCGGTTGCCGACGATTTCATCGACGTGCAGCGCGAGGCGGTCGGAGCCGCTGCGCAGCATCATCACCGGCGAGGAGCGCTGCAGCAGCGGACGCGCTTCCGCGTCGCCCAGCAGCGTGGCGAGGTAGCGCAGCGCGATATGCTGGCCGTGGTGCACCACGGCGCCCTTGGCCGTCGCCTCGGCCAGCGCGCCTTCCTTCATCTGCAGCACTTGCTCCACCATCAGCGCCGGCACCGCGAAGGTGCGGCCGCCGGCGGCGATCAGCACCACCTGGGTCACGGCCAGCGTCAGCGGCAGGCGGATGGTGAAGCGGGTGCCCTTGCCTGGCTCGCTGAAGGTTTCCACGCGGCCGCCCAGGGCTTGCGCCTCGGACAGCACGATATCCATGCCGACGCCGCGGCCGGCCAGTTCGGTCAGCGCTTCGGCGGTGGAGAAGCCCGGCTGGAAGATCAGGTTGGCCGCCTCGGCATCGCTGATTTGCTGTGCTTCGGCCAAGAGGCCGGCGCTGCGCGCCTTGGCGCGGATGCGCTCGAGGTCCAGGCCGGCGCCATCGTCGCTGAATTCCAGCACCACCTCGTTACCCTGCTGGCTGACCTGCACCAGCAATTCGCCGGTTTCCCCTTTGCCGTGCTCGACGCGGCGTTCGCGCGCTTCGATGCCGTGCACGATGGCATTGCGCAGCAAGTGCTCGAAAGGCGCGGCCATGCGCTCAAGCACGCTGCGGTCCATTTCCACGGCGCCGCCGCGGATGTCGAGGTTGACGCGCTTGTCGGTTTCCTTGGCGCCCTGGCGCGCGACGCGGAACAGGCGCTCGGAAATGCTGTTGAACGGCACCATGCGCACGCGCATCAGGTCGCGCTGCAAGTCGCGCGTCATGCGCGCCTGCTGCGTCAAGTCGCCGGAGGCACTGTCGATCGAGCGCATCAAGCCCTCGTGGAAGGAAGCGACGTCATTGACCGACTCGGCCATCATGCGGGTCAATTCCTGCAGGCGCGTGAAGCGGTCGAATTCCAGCGGGTCGAATTCGCGCTCGCCGGCGATCGACATGCGGGAGGCGATCTGCGATTCGGCCTGCATCTCCACTTCGCGCAGCTGGCGGCGCAGGCGGTGCAGGTTTTCCTGGAAGTCGGACACCGCGGTGCGCAGCGCGCCGACCTCGTTTTCCAGGCGCGAACGGGTGATCGAAACTTCGCCGGCCTGGTTCACCAGCCGGTCCAGGATGTCGGCGCGTACGCGCACCAGTGGCGACTTGGCGCCGCCTTCGGCTTCCTCGGCGGCGCGTGCCGCCGGGGCGGGCGCCGCCGCCAGGCGCGCGGCCGGGGCGCTGGGCGATGGCGCCGCGCCGGCGGCCGGTGCGGCAGGGCCGGCTTCGGCCGCCGCTTCGGCGGGCGTTGCCGCGGCCGCTTGCGCAGCGGCCATCGCCGCGGCGTACGCTTCAGGGTTCTGCAATTGTTCGAACAGCAGCAGGGCGTGGTCGTAGTGCGCCATCAGCTCGTCGAACGAGTGCTGCGAGGCGCTGCCCGCATGCACCATGTTTTCGATGTGCGTTTCGATTTCGTGGGCGTGCTGGCCCAGGCGCATTGCGCCGGCCATGCGCGCGCTGCCTTTCACCGTGTGCAGCACGCGCTGCAGGCTGTGCGCGTGGCTGAAGTCGGTCGGCTTGGCGTGCCAGGCGCGCAAGGCTTCTCCTACCTGCGGCAACAGGTCGGCGCCTTCCTCCAGGAAGACGGGCAGCAGGTCGGGATCCAGCTCATCGTGGATGTCGGTGGGGCTGGTGCCCAGCAAGTGCTGGCCCTCTTCCAGTTCCACCACCTGCACTTCACCTGGCTTGGCGTGGTCGAGGTCGACCGCGTCTTCTTCGATGGCTTCGCCGGCGGCCAGTGCGGTGGCCTCGATGGCGTCGACCTCGATGGCCGCTTCGGCCGTCGCGGCGTCGGCTTCCGCCAGCAGCGCGCCGGCTTCAGCCTCCGCCTCGGCTTCCCCGGCGGCCGGCGCCACCAGGTGCAGCGGCTCGGGCGCCGGCGCCGCCTGCGCCAGTGCCGGCGCGTCGAATGCGTCGTCGAAGGCGGAGTCGAACAGGTTGTCGATGTTTTCGTCCTGCGTCACGACCTGCTGCTTCGGTGTGGCGCGGCGCTCCGGTTCGGCTGGCGGTTCGGCGATCAGGCTGTGGTAGGTATCGGTGAACAGCGTGTCGAGGCGCTCTTCCAGCTGCCCGTCGGCCGGTTCGCCGACGATGCTGTCCAGGCGTGCGTCGAGCGCATGCCCCATTTCCGGCGGGTGGGCCAGCTCGTCGCGCAGCTTGTGCAGTGCCTCGATCAGCTCCGGCTGCTCAGGGGGCAGCTCGCCGGTGGCGAAGCTTTGCAGCATCTGGCGGATGCGTTCGATCGAGAAATCGAACAGGTCGTGCTGGGCAGCGTCCAGGCGCGGGGCCGGCGGTTGCAGCTGCTGCAGCGTGGTTTCCAGGGCATACGAGAGCTCGCGCAGCGGCTTGAAGCCGACCGTGCCGGAGGTGCCGGTCAGGGTGTGGACCGCTTGCAGCGCGTCCGGATTGACGGGGCGTTGTTCGTGGCGCCATTCGCCGAAATCGCGCGACAAGAGGCGCACCAGTTCGTCCGTCTCCGCCATGTAGATGTTGTACAGCGGGAGCGGGATCGCGAGGCGTCCCACGAACTTCATATTGTCTTCCGCCGGCGGCACCGGCAAGGTGGGCGCGGTGGCAGTCGGGAATTCGATGACGTTGGTGGGGCGGGCCGGCGGGGCCGGTTCTTTTGCAGCCTCCAGCTGCAATGCGGCGACGGGTTCGCCTTCCACGTATTCCGCCGCTGGCAGGTCGGTGCCAGCCGGTTCGGCTTCAACGGTGGATGGCATCTCGCCGCCGCGTGGCAGTTCCGCGGCGGCGGGCGCCCCGCCGCTGCCAGCTTCGCTCGGCGCGGCCACTGCGACGGGCGCCTCGTCCGCCAGCGCTTCGGTGGCCGGTTCGCCCGGCCCCCCCCCGGCATCGGCGGCTACGGCCGGCCCGGCGGCTGCGGGCGACGCTGGGGCGGCCGGCTCGGCGGCGGCTGGTGCGCCGGGGGCGGCGGCGTCAGGGCGCACGAATGGCCCCCCCTCCTGCACACGCGCCGCGGCCTCGACGATGGCGCGTTCGCTGCGTGCCGAATGGCCGGTCGCGGCCAGCTCGTCAACCCATGCGGACTGTTCCCCGCCCGCATAATCGAGCAAAGCAAACAAATCCTCGGTCGGCGCGCGCTCCTCGGCGAGCCAAAGGTTCATCACCTTTTCGATCGCATGGGCGCCATCGCCGAAGTGGTTCAAGCCCACCATGCGGCTGCTGCCCTTCAGGGTATGGAAGGAGCGGCGCAGCATGGTCAGCGTATCCAGGCTGGAAATCTCCTGACGCGGCCGCGCCAGCGTTTCGCGTACGAAAGCCAGCACTTCCTGCGCCTCGCCAATAAAGATTTCGAGCAATTCGGCCTCGACCTGCTCGTCCCCGGCCGCATCGGCAGCGGGCACCGGCGCCGTCAGCACCGGCTCCGGCGCCGCTTCCGGTTCCGGCAAGGCTTCCTCCAGCACCGGGATCGATTCGGGGCCGGAAATCTTCTTGAACGGCACGGCACGGAAGGTGCCATGTTGCGGCTCGAAGGTGAAGCGCTCGCGCGCCCCGTCCGGATTCTGGCCCAGCATATCGACGAAGAAGCCCAGCGCGCCGACATTCTGCGCGATGTCGCTCAACTGCCTCGACTCGTTGGCCGGATCGGCCTGGCCGGCGGCCAGGCGCCCGATCTCCAGGCGCACGTGGGCCGCCGCGTTCATCGCATCATCCTGGTCCAGGATGGCGCAAGCGCCCTGCAGCTGATGCAGCACCTTATCCAGCTCACCCAGCGCCGCCCGTTGCGAAGGATCGGTGTAATACTCGTCCAGCACCTTCTCGACCTGGCGCAAGCCAGTCTTCATCTCCGCCGCCAGCGCGACGACGGTATCTTCCTCATGCAGCTGGCGCGCCAGGCTGCCCTGCCACTGTGCCGGTTCCGGCGCCGTGCCGCCCGCCTGCAAGGCTTGCAGGCGCGCCGCGATGGTATCGGCATGGGCGTTGAAATCGTCCGGCAGGTGGCGGATCTGCGCGATACCATGTTCCGCGAACAGCAGCGCCGTCGCCATTTCCAGTCCCAGCGCTTCGCTGCGGCCGGCGCCGGAGGTATTGCGCGCCACTTCGGCCAACTGGCGCATCAGCGCCGCCAGCGCACCCAGGCCCAGCTTGTCGGTCGCTACCGCCACCCGGGCCAGCGACTGGCCGAATTCATTATCGCGTTCCAGGTCGCCGTCGTTCTGCTCCATACGCTGCCAGGCCGAACGTGCCTGGGCGATGCCTTCGCGCGCCGCGGCCAGCGACGCGTCGTCGAGGCGTCCGTAGCGGCGCGTCTCGAAATCGTGCGGCACCATGCCGTCCAGCGCGTAGCCGGCGCGCAGCTGGCGCGCCAGCGGCGGCAAGGTTTCCGGCTCGGCGGCGGCGACGAAGAACAGCGCTTCGCGCAGCACGCTGTCGGGCAACTCGGCGGAACCGGACGACAGGCGGCGCAGCTGCAGGTTGATCAGGCCGAACAATTGCTTGACGTAGCGGTTGCTTTCCAGCTGCCCGCCCACCACCAGCTCGGAGAACGCCTGCATGGCGCGCCAGAACACGCGCGGCTTCTGCTCGCGCTGCTGGTCCGCCACGTCGGTGATGGCCGCCTGCAGCGCGGCCGCATGGATGGCCTGGCTGCCCGGGTCGCCCGCCTTCAGGTAAGGCAGCAGCGCGCGCTCGTAGCGCTGGCGCAGGGCGGTGTAATTGGCGGCCTCCGGCGGCGGCGCCCCGGCCGACGGCAGCGCCGCCGGCATTTCCGGCACGTGCGACACGTCCGGGAAGAACAGGTCGGCCGGATGCACCCGGTCGATGCCCAGCAGATCCTGCACGTCGCGGAAGAACGGGAACAGGCGCACCGGCTGGAACGGCGCCCCGGCCAGCAGCTCCTCCAGGAATTCCACCAGGGCCTGGTACATATTGGCCAGCAATTGCACATGGTCCGGCGTGCACTTCAGCGTACCGTCGCGCATGCGGTCCAGCGCCACCTCGGCCAGTTGCGTCAGCAGCGCCACGCCATCGACGTCCACCATCTGCAGCGCGCCGTGCGCCTGGTGCAGGTGGGACTTGGCGTGCATCAGCGCCGTGGTCTGATCTTCCGGATCGCGCCCGCCGGCTTCGAACAAGGCGGTGCGGGAACGGGCCAGCGCTTCGCGGATTTCCCCCATCACCCAGGACAGCGGCCCGGTGTCGTATTGCGGCAAAGCGGTGAACGAAAGATCAGGTTTGCTCATAGATTCGTATATTAGGCAGCGGCTTAGGCGTTAATGCGGAAACGCGAGACGGAGTTTTTCAGCTCCTGCGCCAGCACGGTCAGTTTGCGCACCGACGAAGCGGTTTGCTGGGTACCGTCCTGGGTTTGTTGCGTCACCTGCAGGATGTGCTGCATATTGTGCGCCACTCCGTTCGCCGATGTCGCCTGCATGCCGGTTGCGTAGGAAATGCCCTGGATCAGCTCCGCCAGGCGGTCCGACACCTGCGAGATGTCCTGCAGCGCGGAACCGGCCGCGTCGGACAGCTTGGCGCCTTCCACCACGCCCTGGGTCGATTTTTCCATCGCCGCCACCGCGTCGTGGGTGTCGGTCTGAATCGTCTTCACCAGCGCGCCGATCTGCTTGGCCGCTTCGGCGGAACGTTCCGCCAGCCGCTGCACCTCCTCCGCCACGACGGAGAAGCCGCGCCCCGCTTCGCCCGCCGATGCCGCCTGGATCGCCGCGTTCAGCGCCAGCACGTTGGTCTGCTCGGTAATGTCGGAAATCAGCTCGGTGATCTCGCCGATCTCCTGCGACGATTCGCCCAGGCGCTTGATGCGCTTGGAAGTTTCCTGGATCTGCTCGCGGATTTCGTCCATGCCCTTGATGGCGTTCTGCACCGCGGTTGCGCCCTGGCGCGCCGCTGCCACCGACTGGCGCGCCACGTCCGCCGATTCGGCCGCGCTGCGCGACACGTCGGTAATCTCGTTGGCCATCTTGACGACGGTATTGGATGCATCCTGGATTTCCTTCGACTGCGCCTGCGAAGCCGACAGCAGGTCGCTGGAAATGCCTTGCGCATGGCTCGATGCGGCCGTCACCTGCTCCGCCGTCACCGTCACGCGGCCCACCAGGCCGCGCAATTCTTCCACCGTATAGTTCACCGAGTCCGCGATGGCGCCGGTAATGTCTTCCGACACGGTCGCCTGCACGGTCAAGTCGCCGTCCGCCACTTCCTGCAGCTCGTTCATCAGGCGCAGAATCGCGGCCTGGTTCTGCTCGTTCATGGCCTTCGCTTCCTCTTCCTGCTGCTGCGCTTTCTGGCGCATCGCTTCCGCTTCCTGGCGGCGGCGCTCGGAGGCGCGGCCGCGGTTCTGGGAGTCGATCAGCAGCACGCGGCCGATCGCGGCGGCGGAGAACAGCGTCATCAGCAGGCCCGCCACCATCAGCCAGAACGGAATACCAAGCGAGTCCTGCTGCTCGCGCAGCTTGCCCTGCAGGGTGGCAAAGCTGGCGCGCACTTGTTCATTCTCGGTAAACAGCAAGCGTTCCGCGCTCTTGGCCGCGGAGAATTTTTCCAGGCGGTCCAGGATGAACTTGACCAGCTTGTCGTAGTCTTCGAAGCCTTTTTTTAACGCCTGCAGGTTTTCACGGGTTTCCCCGTCGGCCACGGCCGGCAGGCCGAGCGCCGCGCTGCCCCCCAGGAAGCCTTCCACGGTCTGGCGGAACACGGTGGCGTCGCGCCCCAGCTGGAACGCGGTCTCGGACGAGGAAATGCCGCCCTCGGTCAGGAAGGTCGAAGCGCTGCGGCTCATGCGCTGGGTCAGCATGCCAAGCCGGCCCAGGGCCGCCAGTTCCCGCGCGCTGCCGCCCTGCTTCAGGCGCGCCGCCGCCACTTCCTCGGTCAGCGACAGCAGGTCGGGCGACATGGCATTCAGTTTCTGCAGCGTTTCGTCCAGGCCGGCCAGGTCCCATTTGTACTTGGCGATGGTGGCGGCGGCCTTGTCCGATGCGGTCCACTTCTTGCGCGCTTCGTTCAGCACCGGCAGCACCGAACCCGGTGCCGAAATGATGGAACGGCCGGCGTAACGGCCGCCGTCCGCCAGCACCAGCAAGGCGCGGTTCAGTTCATTGCGGCTGTCTTCCAGCTGCGCGGTCGCTTCCTTGTTGCCCTTGATCGCATTCGGCGCGGCCTTGCCGATACGCTGCGAGTGCATCAGCACGTCCGAGGCGATCTGGGTACGGGTCGAGGCGACGCCGCTGTTATAGGCGTTCCAGCCCACGAACAGCACCGACAGCAGGATCGAGACGCCCAGCGTGGTGGACAGCAGGCTCAGTTGGCGCTGGTTGGGCAAATGGCCGATCAGGGGCAGCTTGACGGTGGCCGCGCCCTCGCCCATGGCACTGCTGCGCAAGCGCTGCAACAGTCCCCCCGCCCCACCCGCCGCCGCTTCCGGCGCGGCATCCGGCTCGGGCATGGCGCCGGCATTGACGGCCGGCGCGGCCGCCGCTGCGTACTGGGAATTGGAGAAACTGGAAAACTCCGAATTGGAACCCAGCTCGGCGCTGGTCTCCTGTGCGGAGCGCGAGAACCATTTAAATGCCATTACTACATCCCCCGATAGCTTTCGATTTTATGGCGCCCACCCGTGGGCGGCACGCACTTACAGGCCGACTTGCAGGAAGCGCGCTTCACGCACCAGTTCGGCCAGGTCGAGCCTGGTCCACTGCTGCGCGTCGCGGTCATGGAATTGCTGGCCGGCCCACCCGGGCCGCCCGCCCTGTTCCTCGGTTTGTTCCACCATTTCATCCAGCTTGCGCAAGCCCAGCACGCGCTCGGCCAGGAGCGCGCAATTGAAGCCGAGCTGGGGTGCCAGCGTCACCAGGCGGCTGTCCGGGCCCGGCGGCGTGCCGGCGCCGCCCATGAAGCGCGCCAGGTCGACCACACCGACCAGGTTGCCGCGGATATTGGCCAGGCCCAGGTACCAGTCCTGCGCCAGCGGCACCGCCGTCACCGGCTGGAACGGCACGATTTCACCGACCTGCGTCAAGTCCAGCAGGCAGCGGCGGCCACCCAGCAGCACGCCCAGCGCGCGGCCGGCATTGCCGCCGCCGGCTTTGGCGGCCTGCATGCGCTCGAGCAGCGTCACCTGATATTGCCGCAAGCGGCTGCGGCGTTCCGCGCCCGTCGGCGCCTGCGGTGGAGTCGTCATCGCTTAACCGAGCGCCGCGATCTTGGCCAGCAGCTCGGCGGCGTCCACCGGTTTGACCAGGTAATCCTTGGCGCCCTGGCGGATCCCCCAGATGCGGTCGGTTTCCTGGTTTTTCGACGAGCAGATGATCACCGGCACGTCCTGCAAGTCAGGATCGCGCGCAATGGCGCGCGTGACCTGGAAGCCGTTGGCTCCCGGCATCACCACGTCCATCAGGATCAGTTGCGGCTTGTCGGCCTTGATCTTGGCCAGGGCTTCTTCGCCGTTTTCCGCGGTGGACACCGAGAAACCGCTGCGCACCAGGATATCGGTCAGGTAGTAGCGCTCGGTGGGCGAGTCGTCTACGATCAGAATTCGTTGAATGGCCATGCTTAACCTCTGTATTGCGATGTTTTTATGCGCCGGCTGCCGCGGTATGCTCGCGCACCGCAGCCAGCAAGCTGTCTTTTGTGAAGGGTTTGGTCAGGTAGGCCGCCGAACCGACCATGGCGCCACGCGCCCGGTCGAACAAGCCATCCTTGGAAGAGAGCATCAATACCGGCGTAGCGTGGAACCTGGCGCTCTTCTTGATCAGCGCACAGGTCTGGTAGCCATCCAGGCGCGGCATCAGGATGTCGCAAAAGATCAATGCCGGCTGATGGTCATTGATCTTGGCCAGGGCGTCGAAGCCATCCTCGGCCAGCACGACCTGGTAACCCGCCTGGGTCAGGAAAATTTCCGCGGATCGACGGATGGTGCTGCTGTCGTCGATCACCATGATTTTCAGTCCGGTTCCTTGCGGCGTAGTCGTCATTTTAAGTATCCACCCTGAAGTCCCGCTACGATAGCACAGGGGCATGCGCCATAGCGGGGCCTGCTGCTTAAAAGAAACACTTATTTATTTGACTACTTTGTAACACCTATTAAGTGAATGAAAACTGAGTTGGCAGCAAGGCAATCAGATTGCCACCATCTCGAAATCGTCCTTGCGCGCGCCGCATTCCGGGCAAGTCCAGTTCATCGGCACGTCGGCCCAGCGCGTGCCTGGCGCGATGCCTTCTTCCGGCAAGCCTGCGGCTTCGTCATAAATCCAGCCGCAGATCAGGCACATCCAGCTTTGGAATTCCTGGCTTGGTTCTTTGCTGCTCACGTTGAGTCACCTTCTAATCAAGTAAAATGCTGAATTAGGTATCTTAATCTACCAGCCGTGCAAAACCAAACATCTCCCCTGATCCTGACATTTGGCGTGGCCGACCCGGTCGGCGCGATCGGCGTGCATGCCGACCTGGCGGTGTTCAACGCGCTGGGCTGCCGCGGCCTGTCCGCCACCACCGCCCTGCTGGTGGGCGATAGCGCCCGTGTCGAGGACCAGCAGCACATCGAGGCTGACTGGGTAGCCGACCAGGCGCGCATGGTGCTGGAGGATGTGCCGGTGCAAGCCTTCAAAGTGGGCGCGCTGGACCACCTCGAGCATGTGTCGACCATTGCTGAAATCATGTCCGACTACCCGGATGCGCCGCTGGTGCTCGACCCGTTCGGCAGCCAGCTGCCGCCGCCGGGCGACGAGGACGACCCGGAAGAGTTCCTGACCGTGCTGCGCCAGCTGCTGGTGCCGCAGGGTACCCTGCTGATGCTGTCCGAAGTGGAATTGGCGCACCTGGCCGAAACCTGGCGCGACCTGGCCAATGGCGAAACCATGGCCGACGATGCCGAGCATTTGATCGACCTGGGCTGCGAATACGTGCTGGTCACCGGCAGCAACGCCGGCGGCGGCCAGCGCGCCAATACCCTGTTCAGCGCCGAGGGCGTGCTGCGCCACGATAAATGGCGCCACTTGCCCGGCCCCTTCGTCGGCGCCGGCGGCACCCTGTCGGCCGCGACTGCCGCCTGGCTGGCGCACGGCCTGGCCGTGCCGGACGCGGTGGAACGCGCCGAGCAATACACTTACCAAGCCCTGCTCCATGCCCAACGTTACGGCATGGGCCGTTTTGTCCCCAATCGATTCTTCAAAACATGACCACTTCGAAAAACGACATCCTGTTCGAACGCGCCCAGCAAACCACCCCGGGCGGCGTCAACTCGCCGGTGCGCGCCTTCCGTTCCGTGGGCGGCACGCCGCGCTTCATCACCCGCGCCGAAGGCCCCTACTTCTGGGATGCGGACGGCAAGCGCTATATCGATTACATCGGCTCCTGGGGCCCGGCCATCGTCGGCCACGCCCATCCGGACGTGGTGAAGGCGGTGCAGGACGCGGCCACGCGCGGCCTGTCCTTCGGCGCCCCGACCGAAGCGGAAATCGAGATGGCGGAAGAGATCTGCCGCCTGGTGCCGTCGATCGAACAGGTGCGCCTGGTGTCCTCCGGCACCGAAGCGACCATGAGCGCGCTGCGCCTGGCGCGCGGCGCCACCGGCCGCGACAAGATCGTCAAGTTCGAAGGCTGCTACCACGGCCACGCCGATTCCCTGCTGGTGAAAGCCGGCAGCGGCCTGCTCACCTTCGGCAACCCGACGTCGGCCGGCGTGCCGGAAGACTTCGTCAAGCACACCATGGTGCTGGACTACAACAACGTGGAAGCGGTGCGCGCTGCCTTCGCGCAGTACGGCAAGGAAATTGCCTGCGTCATCGTGGAACCGGTGGCCGGCAATATGAACCTGATCAAAGGCACGCCGGAATTCCTGGGCGCGCTGCGCGAACTGTGCACCGAGCATGGCGCCATCCTGATCTTCGATGAAGTGATGTGCGGCTTCCGCGTTGGCCTGGGCGGCGCGCAGGCGCTGTACGGCATCCAGCCCGACCTGACCGCGCTGGGCAAGGTGATCGGCGGCGGCTTGCCGGTGGCAGCCTTCGGCGGCTCGCGCGAACTGATGTCGAAAATGTCGCCGGTGGGCGCGGTGTACCAGGCCGGCACCCTGTCCGGCAACCCGGTGGCGGTGGCCGCCGGCATGACCACGCTGAAACTGATCCAGCAGCCCGGCTTCTACGAAGGCCTGGCGCGCAGCGCGCGGCGCCTGGCCGACGGCCTGACCGCCGCCGCCCGGGAAGCCGGCGTGACCTTCTGCGCCGACGCCGAAGGCGGCATGTTCGGCCTCTACTTCAGCGCCAGCCCGCCCAATAATTACGCCGAGATGATGGCCGGCGACCGCGAGAAGTTCAACGTCTTCTTCCACAAGATGCTGGACGAAGGCGTGTATTTCGCCCCCGCCGCCTTCGAAGCCGGTTTCGTCAGCGCCCAGCACGACGACGCCGTGATCGACGCCACGATCGCCGCCGCCAGGAAAGTCTTCGCCACCCTCTAAACTTGAAAGTCGGGGTCAGCTCTGGCAACCGGACATTTTGCTGCGCAAAATGTCCGGTTGCCAGAGCTGACCCCGACTTTCAAATTGAAGCGCTACGGGCGCGGATTACTTGAGCCAGCCGCGGCGGCGGAAGTACAGCAACGGGGCGACGGCGCTGATCACCATCAGGCCCAGGGCCCACGGGTAGCCCATATTCCACTTCAACTCCGGCAGGATGTCGAAGTTCATGCCGTACACCGAGGCGATCAGGGTCGGCGGCAGGAAGGCCACCGAGGCGACCGAGAAGATCTTGATGATCTTGTTCTGGTTAATGTTGATGAAGCCGACGGTGGCATCCATCAGGAAGTTGATCTTGTCGAACAGGAAGGACGTGTGGCCGTCCAGCGATTCAATGTCGCGCAGGATCTGGCGCGCTTCCTCGAACTGGTCGGAATTGAGCAGGCGGCCGCGCATCAGGAAGGACACTGCGCGGCGGGTATCCATCATGTTGCGGCGGATGCGGCCGTTCAAGTCTTCCTCGTGCGCGATGGCGCTCAGGGCATCGGCTGCGTCCTTGTCGGTGAATTCTTCCTGCAGCACGCGGCCGGAGACTTCTTCCAGCTTCATATAGATGCCTTCCAGCGCATCCGCGGAGTATTCGGCATCGGTGGCGTACAGGTCGAGCAGCACGTCCATGTAGTCGGCGATCGAACCGGGGCGCGAACGGGCGCGCATGCGCACCAGGCGGAATACCGGCAAGTCGTCGGTGTGGACCGAGAACAGCATTTTCTTGGCGAGGATGAACGCCACGGTGACCACGCGCGACGGGCCGTCGTCTTCTTCCAGCAGGAAGTCGGTACGCAGGTGGAGGTCGCCGTTTTCCGCTTCGTAGTAGCGGGCGGAGGCTTCGATGTCCTTGACTTCATCTTCGCCGGGCAGGATCACGCCGTAGATGGTCTTGACCCAGGCGCGCTCGTCTTCTGTCGGATCGGTCAGGTCGACCCAGACCGGTGCCACTTGTTCAAGGTCTTCGCGCGTCTCAATAGGCACCTGGTTGAGCCGGCCATTTTGTAAAACGAAAACATTGATCATAGGCAATCTCAGCCGGACAGGGGGTGTAGAGCGCGGGGTCTAAAAAACTTCGCAAGTGTACCCGCAAAGGGGGGGCGGCTGCCAGCCTCCCGATGCAATTTTTTTAAACCGGTAAACCTGCAGACCGGGGCGCAGGCCCTAGGGCATGACGGGGCGGCCAACCGACCGCCTTACCGGTTTTAGCGCGTAGCCCGCTCGATCGCGCGGTCAGTCACGCCCTGCACCGGTTCCGGCGCCGGCTTGGGCGGTGCCTTCGGCGCTTCAATGCCGCGCGTGTCGTGGATCTCGATCACCTTGCCCTGGCCCGCGCACTCGGTATTGGAAATCACGGTCTTGCCAGCAATAACACATTTGCGCATGGGCGCCGCCGGTGCGGCCGCCGGTGCAGCCACGGCGGCGGCTGTCGCGCCCACCTTGTCCAAGCCTTCGGCGAACAGGTTGCGCTCCTGCCGCATCGAGATCAGGGCGAACGCCGCCACCGCGCCCAGCACGCCCATGACGACCGCCACTGCGATCAGGCTGATTCCTTTTTGACGTTTCATGGTAGCTCCGCAGAATTCATACGCCGCAGGATGATGCCGGTGCGCCGCGCCAGGTACGCCGATTCGCGGTGCGCATCATAATAGCGGGGACGCGGCAGCATCACCGCCAGCCGCGCCGCCTGTTCCGCTCCCAGCCGCGCGGCCGGAATGCGGTAGTAGTGGCGCGCTGCCGCTTCCGCACCGTAGATGCCGCGGCCAAACTCGGCCACGTTCAGGTAAATCTCGAAGATGCGGCGCTTATCCATCAGCATTTCGAGCATGTAGGTGATGATCAGCTCCTGGCCCTTGCGCAGGTAGCTGCGCGAGCCGGACAGGAACAGGTTCTTGGCCAGCTGCTGGGTGATGGTCGAACCGCCATGGACCTTGGTTTTCTTCTTCTTTTGCTGATTGTGCTCGTACGCCTTCTGCACCGCCTCCCAGTCCACACCCTCGTGGTCGGCGAAGTTGGCGTCTTCGGAAGCGATGATGGCGCGCTTCAGGTTGGGCGAGATGGCCTTGTAATCGACCCACATCTGCTTGACGCGCGCCTTCGGGTCCTTTTCCTGCATGGCCGCCTGCTGCTCGCGCATGAAGGCCGTCATGGTCGGATTATGGTCGACCCACCACCAGATCTGCACGAAGAAATACAGCTGCACCGCGAGGAAAATCGCGACCGGCACGATGATGAACCACTTCAGCTTCCGGATCATAGCTTGGCGCGCAATTGCTGCAGCACGCCGGCCGTCCGCGGCCGCACGCCACGCCACACTTCAAACGCTTCGGCGGCCTGTTCGACCAGCATGCCCAGGCCGTCGCGGGTGGCGGCGCCGTGGCTGGCGGCAAATTCCATGAAGACGGTCGGCTTGGCGCCATACATCATGTCCAGCGCCAGCGCGCCGGGCGCAAACGCACTGGCCGGCACCGGCGGCAGGTCGGCGCTCAGGCTGGCCGACGTGGCGTTGATGACAATGTCGAAGGCTCCGGTCACGTCGGCAAAGCCGCAGGCCGACAGCACGCCTGGCCCCGCCAGCGCGCCGAACTGTTCGACCAGCGCTTCGGCGGTGGCCACGGTGCGGTTGGCGATCACCAGGGCCGCCGGGCGGTGTTCGAGGATCGGCAGCACCACGCCGCGCGCGGCGCCGCCGGCCCCCAGCAAGAGCACGCGCTTGCCGGCTATCGGTACGCCGGCGTTGCGCACGATGTCGGCCACCAGGCCGGCGCCATCGGTGTTGTCGCCGGTGATGCTGCCGTCGGCGCCGAACACCAGGGTATTGACGGCGCCCGCTGCCTGGGCCCGCACGGTCAGGGCGCCGGCCAGCTTGTGCGCTTCGAGCTTGAACGGCACGGTGACGTTGGCGCCCTTGCCGCCTTCGGCAATGAAGGCACGCACGCTAGCGGCAAAACCGTCGACCGGCGCCAGGCGTTTTTCGTAAGTCAGTTGCTGGCCCGTCTGGGCCGCGTAGGCGGCGTGGATTTCGGGCGATTTGCTATGGGCGATCGGATTGCCGAAGACGCAATACTTGTCCATCACTGGCCGCCGCCAGTCAGGTTGGCTTCCATCTTTTCCTCGCGGGTGAACTTGAAGGTGGTGATGATGACCCACAGGTCGTCACGGTCGTTGGACAGCATATTCGGCGGGAATTTGCCGAACGGCGAAGCGCGCCGCACGATGTTGACCGCCGCCGCGTCCAGGTCCGGGTTGCCGGAACTGCGCTCGACGCGGATGCCGCCTTCTTTCATATAGATGCTGCCATCCATGAAGATCGGGATGTAGAGCACCAGTTCGCCGTACATCTTCTTGCCGTTCTTCTGCGGGAAGTTCAGGGTGCCGATTTCTTCCACGCGGCGCTGGAAGGTCTTGTAATACATCGCATAGCCCACTTCACGCGTGCTGGGCGTGATCATGGTCTTTTTCGGGCGTTTGTTCTGGTCCTCGATGGTTTGCGTGATTTCCGCTTCCATGCGGGCGATGGCCTTGCTGCTTTCGATCAGGTCGGCGCCGGTGCGGGTCGGGTCGGTCTGTTTCTTTTCCGTCACAGGGGGCGCGGACAGCGGGCTCTTTTTCAGCTGGGTCAGGAGGTTTTTCTGGCGTTCCTCCAGTTCCTGCATGTAGCGCTGGGAGGCCTTGATGCTTTCGCCGGTGTCCATGCGGCGCATGTCGGGCAGCGGGGACTTGGCGCGGCCGGCGTCGGCATTGCCGCCGCCGTCGAGGTTGGCTTGCGCCAGGGCGTCGGCCTTCAAAGGCTTGGAGGCGTGCTTGGCGTTGACCAGGATGACTTCCAGGCCGGGGTCGGTCGGCTCGACCTTGAAGGCTTTGGGGGCGACGAAATGCACCATCAGCGCCGCGGCGTGTACCGCCACCGACACGGCGGAGGCGATGACAAGGAACTGGTTTTCTTTGAAATACTTCACGCGCTGGGCTTCTGGATGATGCTTTTGGGAGTTTGCATTCTACGACAAACCGGTAAACCGGTGTCTGACCCGCAGGGTCAGACACCCCAAGTGTTTACTGCGGCCCCGGTTCCGTCACCACCGTCTCGCTGGCCAGCGAGGCCTCCTCCGCATCCGCCTCGGTCGGCTGCGCCGGATCGGCCGGCACCTCTTCCTCGTCCAATTCCGCCTCCGGCTCGGCCGGCAAGGTCACCGACCCTTCCTGCAGTCGCGTCTCGATGGTCAAATCCACCTCATCCCAACGCAGCACATCCAGCTTGACGTGCGCGCCGCGCGCCACCGCCGGCATGCCCGGCAGGCGCACGATCAGCGGAATGTCCGCCAGCCGCAGCACTTCATCCTTCAGCACCACCGCCTCCACTTCCTTCGCGTCATGCTGTCCCAGCCAGCGCAGGCACCAGTAGCGCTCCATATTCGACTGGAAGTCCGCGTAGGCTGCATAGGCCGCATCGAAGGCCGACACGATGGCGAACAGGTTGGCATCCTTATGCTTGAACGGCGCCACCATCGGCGCCGTCACGCCATGCGAGGCGCAGGCCAGGATCTGCCATTGGTTGACCAGGTCCGTATAGCGGCGCAGCGGCGAGGTCGACCAGGCATACTGGTCCACCCCCAGGCCCTGGTGCGGCGCCGCCTGCGTCATCATGCGCACCTGCATCTTGGCGGCCCAGCCGCCCACGCCCTGCCCCTGGGTACGGTAAATGCCCGGCACGCCGTGGTCGTGCATCAATTTGCCCCAGGTGCTGTTGGCGAAGATCATCAGTTCGGCGACGATCTTGTCCAGCGGCGCGCCGCGCTTGCGGCGGCTGATGGTGACCACGTCGTCTTCCACGTAGAAGTTGAAGTCGACCCGGTTGTTCTGTTCCGGCCTCAGGCCGAACGCTTCGCGCTTGACCATGCGGCCCTGCTCCAGGTGCTGGGCCCAGCCCCACAGCAGGGTCAGTTCGGCCTTGCGCGGGTAGTCGCCCGCGCCGCTGGCCAGGGTTTCCTCATTGACCAGCTCATCGAGCGTGTTGTGGCGCAGGTTATTGGCGATCGGGACCAGTTCTGCCTTGGTTTCGGTCGACAGCACCGACCAGTCGGCCGGGTCGAGCACGGCATACAGCGACAGGGCCGGGCAAGTCTTGCCCTCGGCCAGGGTGAAGGCGTCGACAATCGCGTCCGGCAGCATGGTGATCTTGTCGCCCGGCATATACACGGTGGACATGCGGCTGCGCGCAATCTTGTCGATCGCATCGTCGGGCTTGATGCCCAGGCCCGGCGCGGCGATGTGGATGCCGACGCGCACCTTGCCATCGGGCTGGTGCACCACGGAGAAGGCATCGTCGATTTCGGTGGTGGTCACGTCGTCGATGGAGAACGCTTCCACCGCCGCCAGCGGCAGCTTGGCTGGCGCCGACGGCACCGGCAGGTCGGGGAAACCGTGGCCTTTCGGGAAATTCTCGAACAGGAAGCGCGACATATGCAAATCCTTCGGCGATTTGATGCCGCCGGTGGACAGCATCAGGCGCGCCGGCGTGGTATGCGCTTCGTTCGCCGCCTGCTCCAGCGCCTTGTATTCGATGGTGTTCTTGTCAGGCTTGAACAACAGCTGCTGGACGATGTTCTGCATCGACGCCGGCAGCTTGCCCGCCTTCAGCTCGTCGGCATACTGGCCCTGGATGATGGCTTGCTGTTTTTTCTTTTCGATGCCGGCCAGGGCGGCCTTCAGGGTCTGCTCCGGTGCCTTCTTGTAGCGGCCCCGCCCTTTCTTGTGGAAATAGATCGGCGCGGAATGCAGGCTCAGGATCAGGCCGGCCGCTTCCGCCGGCTGCGGCGCGTGGCCGAAGTATTCGGCGCCCAGTTCGGCGAAACCGAATTCCTCCTCCCCCGCCACTTCCCACAGGAAGTCCAGGTCGACGTCGGCGGCGATGGCCTTGGCCTGTTCCATCAGTTCGGCCGGCGACGGCTTGTCGAACTGCAGCATCACATCCTTGGTTTTCACCTTGTTGCGCTTGCCGCTCGCCATTTCGACCTGATAGGCCTCGCCCGCCTGCGACAGCACGCTGCCTACCTTGAAATCGCCGGATTCTTCAAAAAATACATTCATCGATCGTTGTTCCTGTGGAGCTTGAGCACCGCGGGCAGGAAGACCTCGGTCACAAGCAAAGTTCCTTCGCGGCGCTGGTACAGGCAACGCCGTGCATACAATAAAGCATCGTCCGGGACCTCGGCGCCCTGGGCCGCCAGGGCGGCGCGGGCCCGGCGGGCCAGCGGATGCGTGGCGCGCAAGCGCGCAAAAGCCAGTCCGCCGCGCCGCACGCGCGGGTCGCCGAACAGCGTACTGCCGAGCGAGCGTTCGCCCAGGGCGCTGAACAGCGGCCAGTCCGAGGCATCCGCCGACATCGGCACCACGGTGTGGGCGAAGACGACAGGCGTATTATCACACCGCAGCAGGACTTCCCTCTCCCACACGCGGCCGGGACGGTGGTAGCCGATGGCATTGGCTTCGTCGGCCAGGCAGATCGCCGTATCCTGGTGCAGCAATTGCACGCGGAAGGTGCTGCTGTGCGCCTTCAGCTTGTTGGTCAGCGAGCCGCCGCCAGCGAGCCAGTGGCGGTAAGGGGGCGGTGCATTTGTCGCGAGCACGTGACCGTGCCAGTTGGCCTGGCGCAGCGATTGTCCTTTCATCGAACCTCGCCCGTGATGCCGCCAAATGCCAGGACTTCATCCAGATAGTCGGCGTATTCGCTGATGGCATGGTCGCTGCCCGGCACCACCTTCTGCGTGGCGCCGGCGTAGTGGGCCACCATGTCGCGGTAGTCCAATACCTCGTCGCCGGTGCAGGCGAGCAGGAAATAGCGTTCCGGGCGCGTAATGCGCGGCACGGCCAGCGCCCTCAGTTCCTCTATATATTCACGCTTGAATTCGAATGGCTCGTCCGAATGGTAGGCGGTGGTGACGCCGACGTGCTGGTCGAGATCGAGCATCGGCACCACGGCGGGGTTCAGCAGGACGGCGCGGCAGCCCAATTGTTCCGCCATCCAGGTGGCGTAATAGCCCCCCAGGGATGAGCCGACGATCGTGAGCCGTTCGGGCGCGATGCCGGCGACCAGGCCGAAAGCCAGCGCCATCGCCAGCCTGGGGCTGGCCGGCAGCTGGGGGCACAGGAATTCATCGCTACGGCCGAGCTGCGCCATCCGCTCCCCCGTCAGCCGCGCCTTCATCGACCGCGGCGAGGAACGGAAGCCATGCAAGTACAAAATCATTACTTCAGCGCCTCCAGCAATTTCTGGTGGACGCCGCCGAAGCCGCCATTGCTCATCACAATGATATGGTCGCCCGGGCGCGCTGCCGCAACGATGGCCTTGACCATCAGGTCCAGGTCGTCGAAGGCGGAGGCGATGGCCCCCATCGGCGACAAGGCTTCGCCCAGCTTCCAGCCCAGGGCTTGCTCACTGCCGAAGCCGAATACCAGGTCGGCCTCTTTCAGGCTGCCCGGCAGCGCATCCTTCATGGTGCCCAGCTTCATGGTGTTGGAACGCGGTTCCAGCACGGCCAGGATGCGGCCGGTGGCGCCGGTCGCGCGCAGCTTCTGGCGCAGGCCGCCCACCGTGGTTTCGATGGCAGTCGGGTGGTGGGCGAAGTCATCGTACACGGTGATGCCATTGACGGTGCCGCGCACTTCCATGCGGCGCTTGACGCTCTGGAAGCTGTCCAGTGCCTGGGCCGCAATCTCGATCGGCACGCCCACGTGGCGCGCGGCGGCGATCGCGGCCAAGGCGTTGGAACGGTTATGCCTGCCGGTCAGTTGCCAATTCACGGTGGCGGCCTTGGCGCCCTTGAACAGGACGTCGAAGCTGCCATCGGCATGTTCGGCCATGGTCCAGTCGGCGTCTTCGGCGCTGCCGAAGGTTTCCTTCTCGCTCCAGCAGCCGCGTTTCAGCACGCGCTGCAGGCTGGCTTCGTCGGCATTGACGATCACGCGGCCGATGCCGGGCACGGTACGTACCAGGTGGTGGAACTGGGTTTCGATGGCGCCAATGTCGGGGAAGATGTCGGCGTGGTCGTATTCCAGGTTGTTCAGGATGGCTGTTTTCGAATGGTAGTGCACGAACTTGCTGCGCTTGTCGAAGAAGGCGGTGTCGTATTCGTCGGCTTCGATGACGAAGAATTCGGACTGGGCGCCGGGGCCGGTAAGGCGGGCGGAGATGCCGAAGTTCTGCGGGATGCCGCCGATCAGGAAGCCGGGCGCGTAGCCGGCACTCTCCAGTATCCAGGCCAGCATGGCCGAGGTGGTGGTCTTGCCGTGCGTGCCGGCGACCGACAGCACCCATTTGTCTTTCAGGATGTGTTCGCCGATCCATTGCGGGCCGGAGATCATCGGCAGGTTGCGGTTCATGATTTCTTCAATCAGGGGATTGCCGCGCGAAACCACGTTGCCGATGACGTAGAGGTCGGGGTTCAATTCCACCTGCTCGGGGCCGAAACCCTGGATCAGCTCAATGCCCTGGGCTTCCAGCTGGGTGCTCATCGGGGGATAGACATTGGCGTCGCAACCGGTGACACGGTGGCCGGCTTCTTTTGCCAGGACGGCAAGTCCGCCCATGAAGGTGCCGCAAATGCCGAGGATGTGGATGTGCATGGTGGGGATGGAAAAGAATCAAGAGTGGGATTTTACCTGATTCAAACCGGTAAACCGGGGTCTGACCCGAAGGGTCAGACCCCGTCAGTTCGTCTGCCTGGGGTAAGGGTTGTGCGCTTTTGATCTTCGGCGAAAATCAACAGCCTAAAACCAGAACCGCAGACTTCCGTACCGTTGGGGGGTCGGACCCTTCGGGTCAGACCCCGGTTTACCGGTTTTAGGTATGATGTACCCATGAACACCGAAGTCAAAACCGAAATCGCCGCCGCCGCCGCGCGCATGATCGCGCAAGATGGCACCGATTACAGCAGTGCCAAGCGCAAGGCCGCCCGCCAGATCCTCGGCGAATCGCAAGCCCGCGACCTGTCCGACGTCCTGCCCGACAACGAACAGATCGAAGAGGAAGTCCGCCTGTACCACGCCCTGTATAACGCCGACACCCATCCCGCCCACCTGTTCCGCCTGCGCAGCCTGGCCTTGCAGGTGATGGAAATGCTGGAACAATACCAGCCCTACCTGACCGGCTCGGTCCTGGGCGGCAGCGCCGGCATGCACGACGACATCCACCTGCAAGTCTTCGTCGACAGCGCCAAGGAAGTCCACATTTACTTATTGAACAAGAACCTGCAACTCGAAATTTCCGAATCGCCCCATTTCCGCGGCCCCCGTTACGACGACGTCGAAACGGTCAGCTTCATGTGGAAAAACACTGGCGTGCACGTCGAACTGTATGAACAGGACGACTTGCGCGGCGCGAAAAAGAAAAGCGGCGACAAGCTGCTGCGCGCCGACATCGCCGAATTGCGCTCCATCCTCACCAACAGCTCACACCCCGCACAATGAAAAAATTCCTGATGTACGCCGTGGTTGCCGTCCTGTTCGCCGGCACCGGTGCCTGGTACGGCATGCATAAACAACAGGCCGCCGCCCCGATCACCACCACCGCCCCCGCCGGTGTCACCGGCCCGGTGGCCGCCATGCTGGCCGAGACCCTGCCGAACGACAAAGGCGTGAAGGAAGCGCTGTCGAAATGGCAAGGCAAGGCCCTGCTGGTCAACTTCTGGGCACCGTGGTGCGCCCCCTGCGTGGAAGAGATGCCGGAGCTGTCCGAACTGCAAAATTCCGAGCTGGGCAAAAAGATCCAGGTGATCGGCATCGGCATCGACTCGCCTTCGAATATTGCGGAATTCACACAGAAAGTCAAAGTCGCCTATCCCATCTACGTGGCCGGCATGAGCGGTACCGAGCTGTCGCGGCAGTTCGGCAACACCCAGGGCGGCCTGCCCTTCACTGTCCTGATCGGCGCTGACGGCGCGGTGAAAAAGACCTATCTGGCGCGCCTGAAATTTGACGACCTGAAGGCCGACCTGGCCGCCTTGAACTAGTTCAGCACGCTCGTTCTATTAACTTCCCGATAGATATTTTCTCTTGCCAATGCTCGTAGATGGCGGCAAAATGCGGAACTTTCGCGGAAAATGGTCAGGGAATCATGGCAAAGAACCTGCTGCTTCTTAATGGCCCCAACCTGAATTTGTTGGGGACGCGCGAGCCTGAAACCTATGGCGCCAGCACGCTGGCAGACGTAGAACAGGCTGCGCAGGCACAAGCCAAAGCAGCCGGTGCGCAGCTAGCCTGTTACCAAAGTAACCACGAAGGTGGGTTGATCGACCGCATCCATGCCGCCCGCAACGAAGGCGTGGATTTCATCGTCATCAACCCGGGAGGCTACACCCACACCAGCGTCGCCTTGCGCGATGCACTGGCCGGCGTGGCGATCCCTTTTATTGAAGTACATATATCGAATATTTATCGGCGGGAGGAGTTCCGCCACCATTCCTATCTCAGCGCAATCGCACAGGGGACGATCTGCGGGCTTGGTATCGAGGGATATCGTCTCGCCATCGACTTTGCGTTAAGAAGCAGTTAATCTACCGCGATCTGCGCGCATCTAACACGATGCCTCCCACAAGGCGGCATCGCAGAAACCGTCAACATAACAAGATAGAACAGGGAGCCAATAACATGGATCTACGCAAGCTGAAGACGCTGATCGACCTGGTTGCAGAGTCGGACATCGCTGAACTGGAAGTGACCGAAGGCGAAAGCAAGGTTCGCATCGTCAAGTCCGGTGGCCTGCCGCAAAACCAGGTAGTGATGATGCCGCCGCAAGTGCCGACGCACTACGCGCCAGCTGCCGCTCCTGTCGCCGCACCGGTGGCCGCGCCTGCCGCTGCCGCTCCGGCTGCCGCCGAACCAAGCGGCCATGTCGTCAAGTCCCCGATGGTGGGTACCTTCTACCGCGCTTCCGCCCCGGGCAACCCTCCATTCGTGGAAGTGGGCGCCACCGTGAAGGAAGGCGATACCCTGTGCATCATCGAAGCGATGAAGCTGCTGAACGAGATCGATGCCGACAAGTCCGGCACCATCACCCAGATCCTGGTCGAGAACGGCCAACCGGTCGAATTCGGCCAGCCACTGTTTGTGATCGGCTAAAGCCGGGCCATGGCCGCCGACGACATGACCGCGGCCAGCACAAGCAACTCATCCCACACCGAATCTGCCATGTTTGAAAAAATCCTTATTGCCAATCGCGGCGAAATCGCCCTGCGCATCCAGCGCGCGTGCCGCGAACTGGGCATCAAGACTGTGGTCGTGCACTCCGAGGCCGACCGTGACGCCAAGTACGTGAAGCTGGCCGACGAATCCGTCTGCATCGGTCCCGCACCTTCGGCCCAGTCCTACCTGAATATGCCGGCCATCATTTCCGCGGCCGAAGTGACCGACGCGGAAGCGATCCACCCTGGTTATGGCTTCCTGTCCGAGAATGCGGACTTTGCCGAGCGCGTGGAAAAATCCGGTTTCGTCTTCATCGGCCCGCGCGCCGACTCGATCCGCATGATGGGCGACAAGGTGTCGGCCAAGCAAGCGATGATCAAGGCTGGCGTGCCGTGCGTGCCAGGTTCCGACGGCGCCCTGCCGGATGACCCGAAAGCCATCGTGCAAATTGCACGCAAGGTCGGCTATCCGGTGATCATCAAGGCCGCTGGCGGCGGCGGCGGCCGCGGCATGCGCGTGGTGCACACCGAAGCAGCCCTGCTGAACGCGGTCACCATGACCAAGTCGGAAGCCGGCGCCGCCTTCGGCAATCCGGAAGTCTATATGGAGAAGTACCTGGAGAACCCACGCCACGTGGAAATCCAGATCCTCGCCGACGAACACAAAAACGCTGTCTGGCTGGGCGAACGTGACTGCTCGATGCAGCGCCGCCACCAGAAGGTGATCGAAGAAGCGCCTGCTCCAGGCATCCCGCGCAAGCTGATCGAAAAAATCGGCGACCGCTGCGCCGAAGCTTGCCGCAAGATCGGCTACCGCGGTGCCGGCACTTTCGAATTCCTGTACGAGAACGGCGAGTTCTATTTCATCGAAATGAACACCCGCGTGCAGGTTGAGCACCCAGTGACCGAAATGATCACCGGCATCGACATCGTGCAGGAACAGATCCGCATCGCCTCCGGCGAGAAGCTGCGCTTCCGCCAGCGCGACGTGATGCTGTCCGGCCACGCCATCGAATGCCGTATCAACGCCGAAGACCCGTTCAAGTTCACCCCGTCGCCAGGCCGCATTACCGCGTGGCACGTACCGGGCGGCCCAGGCGTGCGCGTTGACTCGCACTCGTACTCGGGTTACTTTGTACCACCGAACTACGACTCGATGATCGGCAAGGTCATTACCTACGGCGCCACCCGCGAGCAGGCTATCCGCCGCATGCAGATCGCGCTGTCGGAAATGGTGGTGGAAGGCATTTCGACCAATATCCCGCTGCACCGCGAGCTGATGGTCGACGCCCGTTTCATCGAAGGCGGCACCAACATCCACTATCTGGAACAACGGCTGGCAGAGATGCCGAAAGCCGGCAAATAAGGCAGGTAAGTAATCAATGAGCTGGACTGAAATCGTCATCGAAGTGGCACGCGAGCACGCGGAGGCTTTGTCCGAAGCGCTGATGGACGCGGGCGCGCTGTCGGTGTCGGTGGAGGATGCCGATGAAGGCACCGACGCCGAAAAACCCCTGTTCGGCGAGCCGGGCATGGAGCCGACCGAAGCGGCATGGGACCACAGCCGCGTCGTCGCGTTGACCGATGACGAGGATGACCAAGCCTTGATCGTGGCGGCAGCCGCCGGCGCGATCGGGCTAGCCAAGCTGCCCAAGTTTTCCACCCGCAAGGTGGAGGATGCCGACTGGGTGCGCCTGACCCAGTCGCAATTTGAACCTATCCATATCGGCAAGAATATCTGGGTCGTGCCGAGCTGGCACGAGGCACCCGATCCTGCGGCCCTGGTGCTGGAACTGGACCCGGGCCTGGCCTTCGGTACCGGCTCGCATCCGACCACCAAGCTGTGCATGGAGTGGCTGGAAGCGCATCCTGCGCCCGGCAAGACGGTGCTCGATTACGGCTGCGGTTCGGGCATCCTGGCCATGGTGGCGCGCAAGCTGGGTGCTGCCACGGTAGCGGGTGTGGATATCGATCCACAGGCCATCGTGTCGGCCCGCGACAATGCAGTGCGCAACCGGGTGGAGGATATCCAGTATTTCGTGCCGGACGATTTCGCCGAATCGGCCTTTGCCTCGCAGCGTTTCGATATCGTGGTGGCCAACATCCTGTCCTCGCCGCTGAAACTGATGGCGCCGATGCTGTCCGGCCGCGTGGCCGATGGCGGTGCGCTGGTGCTGTCCGGCGTGCTGGCGCGCCAGGCGGAGGAAGTTGCCGCGGCCTATGCGCCGTTCATCAAGCTGAGCGTCTGGGCTGAGCACGAAGGCTGGGTGTGCCTGTCCGGCACGCTCGGTGCAAGGTAATTCCCAGGAAGAATGGCGCTCGCCACTAAATGCCCCCACTGCAATACGATCTTCAGGGTCGCGGCTGACCAGCTGAAACTGCGCGGGGGCATTGTGCGTTGTGGCGCCTGCCACGAAGTCTTTGACGGCAATGCCGCGCTGGTGGAACCGGCGGCCAAACCAACGCCTGTCATCCCCGATGTGGCCGTGGAGGCCAAGCCTGCCGCCGCTTTCGCCGCCACAGTTCCCAGCGCCGACGCCCCCGCAGTTCCGGGCTACGTACACGGCGCTCCGGTCGACTTCGAACTGGACTTTGCCAACGGCCCCGACGGCCCCGGCGAGGTCGCCGAGCCGCCACACTCTGCACCGTCCACCGCCCCCGCCGTCTGGCGCACCGCCGGCCCCGCGCCAGTCACCGAGGAGGCCGACAACGCCCCAGTTGACCAAGATGCATCCCAGGCCGACGCGCCGCCCTCCGATGGCGCCGCGCCTGCAACGCCCTTGCCATGGGACGATGCTCTCGCCGCTGTGACCCCGGAAGCGTCCGCCGCCGGCACGGCACCCGAGCTCGCCGCAGACGAAGCCGAGCCCACCACCACAGAGCCCTTGCCCGACGCGGGCCTACCCGATGACGACCTGTCCGCTGCGGCCGATGGCGCGCCCGAACCCGGCGCGCCCGACGCCGACGCTCCGTCACCTGCCGATGGCCGTATCGAGCCATCGCTCGATACGCCGCAGGAGCACATCGTCGCCGCCGCGCTGGACGATGCCCATCATTTTGAAGACTTGCCGCCCGAAGGCCAGGCCGCCGCCGCCGATGCATTTTCGCCAGCCGGCGAGCCGTGGAGCCTGGCCGAGCCGGAACGCGACGATACTGCCCTGCATGCGGTGGCTGCCGTCAATACCGACGTGCCGGACGATGGCGCATCGCTCACCGACGATGAGCCGCAGGCGGAGGACGCGACCGTTTCGCGCCGCGAACGCGCGCTGAAGCGCGCCAAGGACCGCCGCGATGCCAGCGGCCCCGCACCGCGCGTACCCGAACCCGATCCCGATGCCGATGCCAGCGCCGACGCCGGCGCCGAGGCGGACGCCGCGGCCGCGACGGACGAAGCGGACGCAGTAGCCGAGGCAGGCAGCGTGGCGGAACGCGCGGCCCGCATGCGCGCCCTGGCCGGCGTCGACGAAAGCGCCGACGAAGATCTCGACCATTCCGACCTGAGCTTCGTCAAGCGCGTCGAACGCAGCCAGAAATACGGCAAGGCCATCACGCTCACCATGGCCATCGGCATCCCGCTCCTGCTGGCCGGCCTGGTGCTGCAAGCGGCCACCACCTTCCGCGACACGCTGGCCGCCAACTACCCGCAACTGAAACCGGCCCTGGCGGCGGTCTGTCAGCCACTGGGCTGCAAGATCGCGTTGCCCGCCCAACTCGACGCCCTGAGCGTCGAACAAGGCGAACTGGTCACCATGGCCGAAAACACGTTCAGCTACAGCACCGTGCTGCGCAACCAGTCCAAGACCGCGCAAGCCTGGCCGCACCTCGAGCTGACGCTGAACGACAATGCCGACAAGCCGGTGCTGCGCCGCGTCTTCGCACCGCGCGAATACCTGCCAGCGCCAGCCGATGCGGAGCGGGGCTTTGGCCCGCGCAGCGAGCAAAGCATTAAACTGTACTTCGAGCTGAAAGAGCTCAAAGCTTCCGGCTATCACATCGCCATTTTCTACCCTTAAAAATACTATGACAAAAACCGCCATTGTCTGTGGCTCGCTGGCCATCGACATCATCATGCAATACGAAGGCCGCTTCGGCGACACGCTGCTGGCCGACCAGCTGCACAAGGTCAACGTGTCCTTCCTGGTGCCGACCATGCGCACCGAGTTTGGCGGCTGTTCCGGCAATATCGCCTACACCCTGAAGATGCTGGGCGGCGAGCCGCGCGTGGTCGGTGTGCTGGGGCAGGATTGCGCAGCTTACCTGGAGCGCTTCCAGAAGCTGGGCATCTCGACCGACAACATCCTGATCAAGAAGGATGCCTACAACGCACAGTGCTTCGTCACGGCCGATGCGGACCATAACCAGATCAATGCCTTCCATCCAGGCGCCATGTCGTTCGCGCATGAGAATCCGATCGAGAAAGCGGCTCCGGGGCGTATCGCGATCATTTCACCGGACGGGCACCTGGGCATGCTGAAGCACGCGGATGATCTGGCGCGGCTGGGCATTCCATTCATCTTCGATCCGGGCCAGCAGATGCCGATGTTCACGCCTGAACAGTTGATTGGTTTTATCGAGAAGGCGGCTTATGTGACTTGCAATGACTATGAAATCGAGTTGCTGATGTCGCGTACCGGCTTGACCATTCCGGATATCGCCTCGAAACTGGAGGCGCTGATCGTGACGCGCGGCGAGAAGGGATCGGAGATTTACACCCAGGGCAAGCGGATCGATATTCCTGCGGTGAAGGTGGATCCTGCCCTCGACCTGGATCCAACCGGCTGCGGCGACGCGTACCGCGCCGGCTTGCTGTTCGGACTGGTGAATGAGCTGGGCTGGGAGTCCACCGGGCGTCTGGCGAGCTTGCTGGGCGCGATCAAGATCGTGACCAAGGGGGCGCAGAACCATGTGTTCACGCCGGGTGAGATTGCCGACAAGTTCGAGGCGGCGTTCGGCTATCGCTTCTAAAACAGGCGTCCGCATAGCAGGGGTCTGACCCTTCGGGTCTGACCCCGCCTTACCGGTTTACAAGCTCCGCCACCTGATCCAGCGTCACCCCGTCCACTTCCAGCAACTTCCTCTTATTGGTCTGTCCATGCGTCAGTGCGACCGCACTGCGCGGCACGCCCAATGCGCCGGCCAGCCACTTCACCAGCGCCTCGTTGGCCTTGCCCTCGATCGGTTGCGCCGCCAGCTTGATCTTGAGCGCATCATCGAGCACCCCGACCACTTCGGTCTTTTTCGCATTCGGCTGGATCTGCACCGATACGCGCACCCCGCCGCCGGGCAGCGCCGAGCACCACGTCCTGCTCATCGGCCAAACAGCATGCCCAGCAGGATCTGGCAAATCTGCAGCAGGATCAGCGCCACCAACAGCGACAGGTCCAGGTTGCCCACCAGCGGCACCACTTTGCGCAGCGGGTTGAGCAGCGGCTCGTTCAGCGCCCGCACGAACGGCGCCAGCGGCGCATGCGGATTCACCCAGCTGAAGATCGCCTCAATGATCAGCAGCGCCATGAAGCCGAACAGGATCCATTCCAGGAAGCGGTGCAAAGCCGCCAGCAAGACGATCTCCGGCGTGGCCCCCACCAGGAACAGCACCGAGGTCGCCAGGATCACGATCAGGAAAGCGCCGATCAGGCTGGCCCAGTCATAGCCGCCCATGCCGGGAACGATGCGGCGCAGCGGGCGCACCAGCCAGTCCGATAATTGAAAAGTAAACTGTGCCACCGACGAAGGCGGCCGGACACGGATGGCCTGCATCCAGAATCGCAGCAAGAGCACACCGCCCAACAAGCCGGCGGCGACGTCGACGATCAGTTTAAGAATACTAAACACAGGTTCACTCCCAATAAAAAAACCGCTGTGCGATTGTCTCACACAGCGGTGCTTTCGCCATCCGGCCCTAAGCGTTTAATGGCTTAGGAAGGACGGGTGCTGGTCGGGAACGGCCAGGCGGCTGCCGGGGCGATCACGGTTTTGGCCGCCGGCGCGGCGGCTGGAGCCGGGGCTGCAGCAGCTGGTGCTGGTGCGGCGGCTGGCTTCGCAGCTTCCTTCTTAGGAGCGGCAGGTTTCTTCGGAGCGGCCTTTTTCGGGGCAGCTGGTTTAGCAGCGGGAGCTGCAGCCGGTGCTACGGCTACTGGCGCAGCAGCTGGCTTGGCTGCTGGCTTAGCCGAGGCTTTTTTTGGGGCGGCCTTTTTAGCTGCAGGCTTGGCAGCTGGTTTAGCGGCTTTAGGAGCGGCCTTCTTGGCAGCTGGCTTGGCAGCGGCTTTCGGGGCAGCTTTCTTGGCGGCTGGCTTGGCAGCAGCTTTCTTGGCAGCTGGCTTGGCAGCAGCTTTCTTGGCGGCTGGCTTGGCAGCGGCTTTCTTGGCAGCTGGCTTGGCAGCGGCTTTCTTCGCAGCCGGCTTGGCAGCGGCTTTCGCTACGGTCTTCTTGGCTGCTGGTTTAGCTGCAGCTTTCTTGGCTGCTGGCTTGGCGGCGGCTTTTTTAGCGACGGCTTTTTTGGCTGCTGGTTTAGCGGCTGCTTTCTTTGCTGCTGGTTTAGCTGCTGCTTTCTTTGCTGCTGGCTTAGCGGCTGCCTTGGCGACGGTCTTCTTCGCTGCTGGCTTGGCTGCTGCTTTCTTCGCTGCTGGTTTTGCTGCTGGCTTAGCAGCGGCTTTCTTCGCTACTGGCTTGGCTGCTGCCTTCTTCGCTGCTGGTTTTGCAGCTGGCTTGGCGGCGGCCTTCTTGGCTGCTGGTTTAGCGGCTGGCTTGGCAGCAGCTTTCTTGGCAGCTGGTTTAGCAGCGGCTTTAGCGGCCGGCTTGGCGGCAGCTTTCTTTGCTGGGGCAGCTGCTTTAGCGGCTGCTGGTTTCTTCTTAGCGGCGGTTGCCATTTTTAGTTCTCCTTCATCTGGGATGGGAAAATTCACGCACAAGATTAAAACCCGTCCGGCCCTGCGCTGGACCAGGCGAATTATTCATCGGCACAAACAGAGTTGCGGTTTGCGCTAATGAATTCGGCACCCAGCTGAACTGCTGCACCTCCTCACCAGTGCAGCGCTTCAGCCATCGATTCCGCCGCCGGTGCTGGTCGGCGTCGGACTCAAATTCTTTTGTCGCGACGATTGCGCGGGTGGGGCGTACATTCAGCTCCTCGACCCTTGTCACGGCCACGTGATACGACCAGCGCTCAAAGAAAAAACCGCCCGGCCTGATCGCCGGATCAGGAGAGCGGCTTCGCTGTCGTCGTGTGGTCTTTAAGCATACTTATGCGTTTTTGGTTCCCATTATTTTTCGATTTTTGCGGTAACAACACACTCGAAAAAACAGTGCTTGCAAATTCACGCGTTTTCAAGTTCGCAAAGTACACGAAAGCTTGTCGATGCGCAACCAGCACGCACGATTTTCTCGCTCTTTTTTTGCTTCGATCTGCGAGTTCACGCACATAGGAATGCGCTTCGCGAGCCTCGCCGGCACATCCCGCGCACGCCGCATGGCGCGCCACCTCCTCATAACGCCTTTAGGTAAAGGCTGTATGTAAAGCGAAGCAAAACCGCTCGCGCTTCGGCGCGCGGCAGCGGCGGCTGTCGGACTGGTTTGAAGATTTTTTTTCGTCGCGATTACGCGACATGCGCCAACGGTGCGCGCGGCTCAAGGTTTGGCGATCAGCGCAGGACGCGCGTCGAGACCGAGCGTACTCCATTTGGGATCGGCGTAATAACGGTGCACCAGCCGCTTGTAGTCGCCGCGCGCGATCAAGCGGCTGATCGCTTCACGCAAAAGCGCGAGGTCGGCCGCCGGCAGCGACTGACGGTTCAGGTAGATGCCGATTTGCGCTGGCTGCATGCCGCTCACGCTGGTGATGGCCACCTTGTCGGACAGGCCGCTGCGCTGCGCCGCCTCGGCGAAGACGGAAGGCCCGGCCAGCACCGCATCGAAGCGGCCGGCGGCCAGCATGCGGGCCGCCGTGTCAGGGTCCGGCACCAGCGACAGTCGCGGCAGGCTGCCGGCCTCCTCCACCAGACGCAAATATTCTGGCCCATAGTTGTTACCGCGTACCGCCCCCAGGCTCAGCTCGCGCCGGCCGATATCTTCCAGCGCCAGTTCCGGCGGCAGCCGGCCCGCCAGCGCGATCAGCATGGCGCGCGAGTTGTACATATGGACAAAGGTGCCGAGCTGCTCTTTCTCCGGCGTGCGGGTGGCGGCGGGAATCAGGTCCGCTTCGCCGCTTGCGAACAACATGTGGGCGCGGGCGCGCGGCACCATATTGAAGTGAAACCGGCAACCGGTGTGGGTTGCCACTTGCTTGAGGAAATCGGGCACCAGGCCGCTCGCCTGGCCGCCGGCGCCGGCCATCATATTGCGCCCCATCGGGCTGATGACGACCTTGACCGGACGGCTACAGGCGGCCTGCGCCGAGGCTGCGCACGCCAGGAGGATGAGCAGGACCTGGCGGCGCAGTATCCTCATTCTTCGTGGAAGGCCTCTTCCCGCTTCTTGCGCAAGGCAGGCGACAGCACCACCGCCAGGGCCAGCCCCGCCAGCGCCAGCAAGGTGGCACTGATCGGGCGGTTCAGGAACACCATCGGGTCGCCATGCGAGAGCAGCATGGCACGGCGCAGGTATTCTTCCAGCATCGGGCCGATGATGAAGCCGAGCAGCATGGGCGCGGGTTCGGCATCGAGCTTGGCGCTGACGTAGCCAAACAGGCCGAACAGGGCCATCAGCCAAACGTCGAACTGGGCATTATTCAGGCTGAATACCCCGATCGCGCAGAACAGCAGGATGGCCGGGAACAGGCGGTGGTATGGCACCGTGATCATCTTCACCCACAGGCCGATCATCGGCAGGTTCAGCACCACCAGGAACAGGTTGCCGAACCACATCGAGACGATCAAGCCCCAGAACAGGTCTGGCTTTTCCGTCATCACGGCCGGTCCCGGGGTGATGCCCTGGATGATCATGGCGCCGATCATCAGGGCCATCACGGGGTTGGATGGGATGCCCAGCGTCAGCATCGGGATGAAGGAAGTCTGGGCGCCGGCATTGTTGGCCGCTTCCGGTGCCGCCACGCCCTCGATGGCGCCTTTGCCGAACTCTTTCGCGTTGGGCGAGACCTTTTTCTCGATCGAGTAAGAGGCAAAGGAAGCCAGCATGGCGCCGCCGCCCGGCAGGATGCCGAGCGCCGAACCGAGCAAGGTGCCGCGCAACACTGGCGCCAGGATGCGCTTGAAGTCCGCCTTGTCCAGCATCAAGCCCTTGACCTTCTTCATCAGCAGGTGGCGTTCCTCGTCATGCTCCAGGTTGCGCACGATTTCGCCGATGCCGAACATGCCCATCGCCACGATCACGAAGGAAATGCCGTCGGCCAGCTCGGGCAAGTCGTAGGTGTAGCGCTGCTGGCCCGAATTGACGTCGGTGCCGATCAAGCCCAGCAGCAAGCCCACGATCACCATGCCCACCGCGTTCAGCAGCGAACCGCTGGCCAGCACCACCGCTGCCACCAGGCCCAGCACCATCAGCGAGAAGTAATCGGCCGGGCCGAACTCCAATGCCAGGTCGGCCAGCGGCGGCGCAAAGCAGGCCACCACCACGGTTGCTACCGAGCCGGCAAAGAAGGAGCCCAGGGCCGCCGTCGCCAGCGCCTTGCCGGCATGGCCCTGGCGGGCCATCTGGTAGCCGTCGATGGCCGTCACCACCGAGGATGACTCGCCCGGCAGGTTGACCAGGATGGCGGTGGTCGAACCGCCATATTGGGCACCATAATAAATACCGGCCAGCATGATCAGCGCCGCGATCGGCGGCAAACCGAAGGTGGCCGGCAGCAGCATGGCGATGGTGGCGATCGGACCCAGGCCCGGCAGCACGCCCACCGCAGTGCCGATGAAGACACCCAGCAGGCAATACATCAGGTTGGTCAGCGTGAAGGCGGCTTCAAAGCCCAGCCCCAGGTTGCTCAGGATTTCCATGGCGGCCCCTTAGAAACCGAGCCAGGGGCCGAGCGCGGGGATCGGCAAGCCTAGCATCTTGATGAACAGCAGGTAGGCGAAGACGGCCAGGCCGATGGCCAGCAGTCCCGCTTCCTTCCAGTTGAACCTGGGGTGGGCATAGGCGCTCACCAGCACCAGGGCGACGGCGGCCGGCACCAGGCCGGCGCCGCGCATCAGGATGCCGAACAGGATGACAGCCAGCGTCACCAGTGCCAGCGGCCTGAGGTGGAACTTTTCCAACGGCTCGCCGTGCCGGAAGAATGAGCGCAGCACGCCGGCCGCCCCGATCAGGGCCAGCAGGATGCCCAGCACGACCGGGAAGAAGGCCGGTCCCATGCGGGAGGACGTTCCCATATTCAGGTCGCCGCGCGTGAACACGGCGCCCAGACCGATGGCGATGAAGATCGCCCCGATCCAGAAGTCCTTCGGGTGACGGATGGCAGCAGACATTGATATCCCCTTAGTCGGCGTAAACCCCGGCCTTGCTGATGATCGGACCCCAACGGTCGATATCGGCCTTCAGGTGGGCACGCAGGGCTTCCGGGGTGGCGCGCTTCTCTTCCACCGGCTCGGTGCCGAGGTCGGCAAAGCGCTGCTTGACGGTCGGGTCTTTCAAGGCCACCTGCAAGGCGCCGACCAGGCTGTCGATGACCGGTTTCGGCGTGCCTTTCGGTGCGTACAGGCCATGCCACACCGCCACTTCAAAGCCCGGCAAACCGGCTTCGTTCAGGGTCGGCACATCCGGCAGCGACGGTACGCGGGTCTTGGTGGTCACGCCATAGACCTTGACCTTGCCGGACTTGATCTGGCTGGTGGTATTGGTGGTCTGGTCGCACATGAAATCGACCTGGCCGCCCAGCAAATCGTTCATGGCCGGGCCGGTGCCTTTGTACGGCACGGTGGTCAGGTCGGTGGCGATGGCGGTCATGAACAGCATGCCGCACAGGTGGGATGCCGAACCCAAGCCGGCGTTGGCATAGGTCACCTTGGCCTTGTTGGCTTTGATATAGGCCAGGAATTCCTTGAAGTCCTTGGCCGGGAAATCCTTGCGCGCCACCAGGGTCATGGGCACGTCGGTCACCAGGCCGATCGGGTCGAAGCTGTCGGTGGCGCTATAGCTGAGCTTGCGGTACAGGGCCGGCGCGGTGGATTGGCCGATGTGGTGCAGGAAGATGGTATAGCCGTCCGGCGCCGATTTGGCGGCGCGCGCCGCGCCAATGGTGCCGCCGGCGCCGCCGACGTTTTCCACGATGATCTGCTGTTTCAGCTTATTGCCCATCGATTGCGCCAGCAGGCGTGCCACGGTGTCGGTCGGACCGCCGGCCGCGAACGGCACGATCATGGTGATCGGTTTGGTCGGATAGGACTGGGCATGCGCCAGGCTGGCGCCGAACATGGTGAGGCAAGCCAGTGCGGGGATGAGGGTGCGACGTTTCATTGGGTGTCTCCTGTAGCAAATGGGATGTTTAATCTGCACTACTAGTAATGTTGTACCAGCAATTTTTGGAGGACACAAGTAAGGCTTTCTACGTAGATTGACTTCGTGCGCCGAGGCGCCGATGATGAAGAGACCATGGCCCCGAAGCTGCTCCTTGCCGCATCGATGCTGGCGCTACCCCTGGCAGCGCGGGCGGGGGCGCTGCAGCTGTTCACCGAATACACCCCGCCCGACATCATGCGCGAGGGCGAGCGGATCGTCGGCATCTCGCCCGACAAGGTGAAGGAAATAATGTCGCGCGCCGGCATCACTTACACCATCGAGGTCATGGCTTGGCGGCGCGCCTACGAACTGGCCTTGCGCACCCCCGCTTCCTGTGTGTTCTCCACCTCGCGCACACCGGAACGCGAAGCGCTGTTCCAATGGATCGGTCCCTTGCGCGAGGTGGACTGGACGCTGTACGGCCTGGCCAAGCCGCCCTTCCGGCTGGCCACGCTGGACGATGCCAAGGGCTTGCGCATCGGCGGCTACAGCGGGGACGTGCGCGCGCAATACCTGACGGCACGCGGCTTCACGGTCGATTCCGCGGCCGACAATTTTTCCAACCCGCGCAAGCTGCTCGGCGGCCGTATCGACCTGTGGGTGACCAGCCACCAGTTGGCGAACGGGGTGCTGGCGCAGGAAGGCCTGGCGGGCAAAATCGTGCCCCTGCTCACCTTCCACACCTCGCGGGTCTACCTCGCCTGCAACAAGGCGGTGCCGGAAGGGATGGTGGCGGCGATGTCGGCCGCCCTGGCCGCGATGGTGAAGGATGGCACCGCCGCCGCCATCGACCGCAAATATGCCAACTGGCGCGCCGCGCGCCAGGACAAATAGGCAACCGTCTCCGGCACGACATCACCGGCCTTTGGCAGCCCTCAGGCGCGCTGGCTTGCCGGTTCAATACGCAAGGAAAGTGCTTCCGTGATCCAGTAGAGCAAGGCTGCAGCCGGAAAGGCGATGCCCGTCAGCAGGGCTGCGCGCCAACCGTAAGTGGCCAGCACCCAGGCACCGGCGGCCGAACCCAGCGCGCCACCGGCAAAGAACAATGCGAAGTAAATGCCATTCAACCGGCTGCGCACCTCGGCGCCCAGCGCAAACAGGGCGCGCTGGCCCAGTACCAGGTTGGCCGCCACCCCCATGTCGAGCACGATGGACGCAACGACCAGCAAGCCCAGCGCGACGTTGCGCGAGGCCGGCGCCCACAGCGGCAGCGCGAAGCCAAGGATGCCGAGCAGCAGCGCGGCCGCCGTCGCCGGCAACGTATGGCCTTTGTCCGCCAGCTTGCCGGCGATGGGCGAGGCGATCGCGCCGGCCATGCCGACCAATGCGAACAGCGCAATGCCGCTCTGGGACAGCTGGAAGCGTTCGCCTTCCAGCACCAGCGGCACCACCGTCCAGAACATGCTGAAGGCGCCGAACAGGCCGGCATGGTAGGCGGCGCGGCGGCGCAGCACCGGCGTGTCGCGGAACAGCTGCCACAGCGATCCGATCAGGCGGCTGTAGGACAGCGCAGCCGAAGGCCGGCGTTGCGGCAGCTTGGCACGCAGCACCAAGGCCAGCAAGGCCACCAGCACGGAGGCTGCGCCAAACACCACGCGCCAGCTGGCGTGATCGGCAATCAGGCTCGCCGCGGGACGCGCCAGCATGATCCCCAGCAGCAGGCCGCTCACCACTTTGCCTACCGTCTGCCCACGCGTCGCTTCGTGCGACAGGTGGGCCGCGAACGGCACCAACACCTGGGCCGCGACCGAGCCGAGCCCGATGGCCAGCGAGGCTGCGAGGAATTGCGCGGAATTGTGGCTGGCTGCCGCTGCCGCCAGCGCTGCCGCGGCAAACAACAGCGCGCCGAACACCAGCTTGCGGTTTTCCAGCAGGTCGCCCAGCGGCACCACGAACAGCAGGCCCAAGGCATAGCCGGCTTGGGTCAAGGTCACGATCAAGCCCGCCGCCTCGGGCGAAAGGCCGGTCGCGGCGCTGATGGGGCCGACCAGGGTTTGCGCATAGTACAGGCTGGCGACGATGAGGCCGCAGGCGCCCGCCAGCAAGGCCACCATGCCGCGAGAAATATCGTTTTTCATCATGGAACTCCGGTAGTGGAAAGACTGGAGCCATTCTGCGCGACGGGCCAGCAAAGATAATTAGCCAATAAATGCTCTATACTTTTCACATTAAATGAACAATTGGAGCGCCATGGACCGCCTGAAAGCCATGCAAACCTTCGTTCGCATCGTGGAGGCGCACAGCTATACCAAGGCGGCGGAATCGCTCGACCTGCCACGCGCCGCGTTGACCGCCACCATCCAGAAGCTGGAAGCCTACCTCGGCACCCAGCTCCTGCAGCGCACCACGCGCACGCTCGCGCTGACCAGCGACGGTGCCGCCTACTTCCGCCACTGCCTGGCCATCCTCGCCGCCGTGGACGAAGCTGAAGCGCCATTCCGCACCAGCGCAGCCGCCGCGCCGCGGGGCCGGCTGCGTGTGGAACTCGGGGGTGCCGTCGGCCGCAACGTGGTGCTGCCGCGGCTGGGTGAATTCCGCCGCGCCTATCCGGAAGTCGAGCTGGTGCTCGGTCTCAGCGAGCGCTTGACGGACCTGGTCCGTGAAGGCATCGATTGCGCCCTGCGCGTGGGTGAGCTGCAGGATTCGTCCCTGGTCGGGCGCCAGATCGGCACGATGCGCTTCGTGACTTGCGCCGCGCCGTCCTATCTTGCCGCGCACGGCACGCCGCGAACGCTGGACGAGCTGGCGCAACACACGGCAATCATGCATTTCTCAGGCCGCACAGGCCGCCCTTTCGACTGGGCCTTCATCGAGGGCGGCGCGGTACGCAAGATCGATATGGCAAGCACGCTTGCAACCAACGATGCGGAAGGCTATGTGACGCTTGGCCTGCAGGGCCTGGGGCTGGTGCAAACCGCGACCTACCTGGCCCGCAGCCACCTCGCCAGCGGCGCGCTGGTGCAGGTGCTGCCCGATACGCCACCGACGCCGATGCCCATCTCGCTGGTGTATCCGCAAGGCCGCATGGCTTCGCCGAAGATGCAGGTATTCGCGCACTGGCTGGAAGCGCTGTTCGCCGCCGAGCCCGATCTGGAGCGGCTGCCGTTTGCGCGACCCGCCTGAGCACGCGGGCCGGCATCGAGCCTTGGTCCGGCAAGGCTGCATCGTGCGTGAGATAAAAAAAGCCCGGCAGAGCCGGGCTTTGATGTTAGCGGGAAATTAATCCCAGCTCAGCGCGCCGCCGGTCTGGTACTCGGTGACGCGGGTTTCGAAGAAGTTGCGTTCCTTCTTCAGGTCGATCATTTCGGACATCCATGGGAATGGATTCTCGTCCTGGTCGAACAGGGCTTCCAGGCCGATCTGGGTGGCGCGGCGGTTGGCGATGAAGCGCAGGTAGCCTTTGAACATGGCAGCGTTCAGGCCCAGCACGCCACGCGGCATGGTGTCTTCGGCGTAGCGGTATTCCAGTTCGACGGCTTGCAGGAACAGGCCCTTGATCTCTTCCTTGAAGGCCGGGGTCCACAGGTGCGGGTTTTCCAGCTTGATGGTGTTGATCAGGTCGATACCGAAGTTGCAGTGCATCGATTCGTCGCGCAGGATGTACTGGTACTGCTCGGCGGCACCGGTCATCTTGTTCTGGCGGCCCAGCGCCAGGATCTGGGTGAAGCCGACGTAGAAGAACAGGCCTTCCATCAGGCAAGCGAACACGATCAGGGACTTCAGCAGTTGCTGGTCTTTTTCGATGGTGCCGGTCTTGAAGGCCGGGTCGGTCAGCACGTTGATGAACGGGATCAGGAACTGGTCCTTGTCGCGGATCGACGCCACTTCATTGTAGGCGTTGAAGATTTCCTGCTCGTCCAGGCCCAGCGATTCCACGATGTACTGATAGGCGTGGGTGTGGATCGCCTCTTCAAATGCCTGGCGCAGCAGGTACTGGCGGCACTCAGGGGCGGTGATGTGGCGGTAGGTGCCCAGCACGATGTTGTTGGCGGCCAGCGAGTCGGCGGTGACGAAGAAGCCGAGGTTGCGCTTGACCAGGCGGCGCTCGTCTTCGGACAGGCCGTTCGGGTTCTTCCACAGCTCGATGTCGCGCTGCATGTTCACTTCCTGCGGCATCCAGTGGTTGGCGCAGCCGGCCAGGTATTTGTCCCAGGCCCATTTGTATTTGAATGGGACCAGCTGGTTGACGTCGGTCTGGCCGTTGATGACGCGCTTGTCGTCGGCGTTGACGCGCAGGGCGACTTGCTCGGCGGTGGCTTCGGCGGTGGCGCCCAGTGGTGGGGTGGCGCGCGGGGTGGCGGCTTCTTCGTCCCAGGATAGCATTGGTTTTTTCCTCTTAGATTGACACTTTTAAACCGGTAAACCGATGTCTGACCCGCAGGGTCAGACACCGTCTGCTCGACGGCTGCGCTGCTTTTGTGGCCGCGAACTTTGCACTGACGGGGTCTGACCCTGCGGGTCAGACCCCGGTTTACCGGTTTTAACTATGACTATTGTATTACTGGCAGGCTTCGCATTCCTCGAAACCTGGATCACCCGGACGCAGGTAGCAGGCGGCGCCATCCGGCTCAGCCGTTACGGCTGCCGGCGCATCCGGCACGTTCGCCGACACGGCATTCAGGGCGCCGGTGCGGGTGGTGGATTTCTCCATGTGCGAGGCGGCAATGGTGCGCAGGTAGTAGGTGGTCTTCAGGCCGCGCAGCCAGGCCAGCTTGTAGGT
>CAMLRG010000011.1 GCA_946482335.1 uncultured Duganella sp.
GGCACCCAACGCTGCAGCCGCCACCGACCCAGCCGGCATCGGGCCGGACGCAAAGCCTGCCGCGGGGATGGCCGCGCCTTCGACGCTGGCAAATACGGCGCCCGTCGGCACCGTGCGCTGCAATTGCGCCAGGTAGTTCATCAGCGGTTCTTTCGCGGCCATCAGCGACATGCGCTGGGCCACTTCATTATTGGCGCCACCGTGGAAGCCCTGGGCCGGGCCATGCGTCCAGCCGCCCGGCGGCACAGCAACCCCGCCCGGTACGCCGGGCACTGCGACACCGGCCAGCATGCCGCCCGGCACACCGGAACCCGGCGCCACGGCCATGGCCCCGGCCGGCATCGCCACGCCGGCTGCGCCGCCCTGCACCGCCATGCCTTGCGTTCCGTTGCCGGCACCATGCACCATTGGCATGCCAGCCATCGGCACGCCCTGCGCTACGCCGACACCGCCCGCGATCGGCGCAATGCCGGCCACGCCGGCGCCGGGTGCCATCGCAACGCCGCCCGCCACCATCACGCCAGGCGCCATGGGTGCCATGCCCGGCGAGATGCCCGGTGCAAAACCCTGCCCCGGCATCGCCTGCCCCGGCGCCGCCACGGCAGTAGGGGCAGCATGCGCCGTGCCGGACGCGGCCGCGGTATGGGCCGGCGCACCGTACAGCCCGGGCGCCACGTTCATGGTCGGCAGCGACAGGTCCAGGTCGCCCAATTGGTCAAAGCCGGTCGGCGACTTGCCGCCGGCGCCCGGCGCATCGCCAGCGCCGGCGAAGAACTGGCGCAATTGCTCCGCCAGCGCCGCCTGCTGGTTTTTCTTGCGCGAAGGCGCCTGCGACGCATCATGCGAATCGGCCCGCCGCGACTTGTGCTTTTCCACCGAACCCGGGCCCGCGCCCTTGCGCTCGAGCGCCAGGTTCAACTCGTCGAACATGGCGCCGAACTTGAAGAACTCTTCCGGCCGCAGGAACGGCATCATCAGCTCATTGGCTTCTTCATCCTTGATGAAATCGATCCACGCCTGCTGGAAGGCGCCGAGGAAGACTTCGGGGCGGAAAGGATTCTGGTTGATGCGCAGGATGTCGCGGTCGAGCAGGAAGGCCAGGCGCACATTGAGCGTCGCCAGGCCATCGGAGTATTTGACTTCGAACGCCTTGCTGAAACTGCCCATGGTCACCTTGGTGTCCATCTCTTCCATGGACACCAGGGACAGCGGCTCGGCCGCCTTGCGCACTTGCGCCTTCGCGCCCGGCGCCAGCTGGGCAATTTCAAGGCGCAGGTCCTGCTCCAGCTGCCTGGCGAACAGGCCCAGGAAGGCATAGTGGTCGCTGCGCAAGCGGTTGCCCGCGCGCAGGCGCGCCTGCAAGGTCTTGACGTCGTCGGCTTCGCTGGCATCGACCAGGCTGGCGGCCCAGCTGGTCGACAGCTCGTTGAACTGCTCGCTGATGTGCTTGTTGACCAGGCTGATCAGATTTTCCAGCAAGGCATGCCGCGGCGTGACCGCTTTTTTGGGCGCCTGGGATGATGGGGTCTCTGGAAGCATGGTCTTGCCTGACATTGAGGGTTATTCGTATTGTCGCAGATTATTTCCACATGGCAATACACAAATGCAAAGAGTCTGCAAATATTTACGACAATGTCGCGAAACTGTTGAGCATGCACCAAGGCGGTGCAAGCGCTAGTCCTACAAGCCTGGCAGTTGTATTCCGATACACCTTTACTATTGCACAAAGCATGATGAAGTTCCCATCCTTTCGAAAGGAACTGTCATGAAATCCAGGCAAAAATCCAGCAAGCAGAGCTCGAGCTCCGGCACCCGCCAGTCGGCCGACCAGGGTTCGCGTTCGGGCGCCCAGCCAGGCAACGAGCAGTCCGATACCGGCCGTCAAAGCAAGACGGACAAAAAGACGCCATCCAGCCGTAGCGGCAAGCGCTAAATGACGGGCGGTGCATGACAGGGCCTGGGAGCACACTTCCGGGCCCTTGCCGTTTTCAGATATTGGTGACGCGCTTGCCCTTGGGGGGCTTGAAGTCGGCCACCTCGTTGACCAGGCCAACCTTGGCCGCTTCCTGCGCGGTCAGGTGCAAGTCCGAATAGGCGTGGATGTTCCAGTGTTCGTCCGTCAGCTGCACGTACTTGCGCAGGATCGACTCGGTGCGGGCATCGTCGGCCTGCAAGCCTTCCACGATGATGCGCAAGGCGTCCGGCCGCGCGCCGTGGGGCGCGCTGGCGTGCGACTTGTGCACCATGAAGCGCGCCGTCTCGCTGGCATAGCGTTCCTCGCCGGCCAGGAACAGGATCACCGCGATCGACGCCACCGCGCCGCCATTGTAGGTGATGACTTTGAGCGGCAGGTTGCGCAGGTAATTGTGCAGGCACAGGCCATCGCTGACATAGCCGCCGTTGGACTGGATCAGGATATGGGCGGTTTCGATGCCGTCTTCCGTCATGTCCGCCGCCGCATCGAAGACGCGATGCACCATATCGCTGTTCACATCGCCGGACAGGGTGAACCACGCCGCCTTGTCTTCTTTTTGCTTGTCGTCATTCATGGTGCCACCTGTGAAATGTGGGTGCCCACCATTCTAGCAAAATGCGTCACTGCGGGACGTACGCCCCGATTCCTGCCGTGCGCAAGCGATCCTTCAACCGCAGGGCCGGTTTCTCGACCAGGTACCAGGACAACACAGCCAGCAACAGCGTCGCCAGCAGCGAGGCCAGCGTGACCGCGCCCCAGCCATAGCCGTGGCGTTCGCCTAGGCTGGCACAGAGCTGCTGCACCGGGTAGGCGTAAATATAGATGCCATACGAATAGTCGTAGCCGCGCAGGCGGGCAAACACGCGCGGCGCACGCTGGGCAAACACGATGGCGGCGTACGGCACCATCAGCCAGCAGGCGAACATGGCCAGGACGGGATCGTCGATCAGGGGCAGGACTGCCATCCCCAAGCCGGCAAGCGGCCAGATGAGTGGGATGCGCCAGCGCCCCATATACAGGACGGCGCCGGCAAAAAAGAATACGGACAGGCAGGCGATGCGGTCGACATCCAGTACCAACCCGATGCGCCAGGCCAGCGGCAATGGCAACGGCGTCGGCTCCGGCACCGCCTGCGGACTGGCCAGCGCCAACGCCCACCACCCCGCCGCGCCAATCACGGCAAGGACCAGGCAAGCCCGCCCGCTACGCCGGAACAGGCAGCCGGCCACGGCCAGGGACAGGTACATCAGCAACTCATACTTGATGGTCCACAGCGAACCGTTCACTGCACCGGCTAAAGGATTGCCCTCGAATACGCCCGGCAAGGCAAAGCCGCCCAGGCCCAGCGCACCATGCGCCATCCCGGCCCAGGTCGCGCGCGCCGCCAGGTATTCGCCCACGGGCAGGCTGCTCACGGCCGGCCCCATCACCAGCGCCGTCACCAGCGCCATGACGGCGAGCCCGGGGAAGATGCGCAAGGCGCGGCGCGCAGCAAAGCGCCCCGGATGGGGATCCGATTGCCAGCTCTGGCAGACCAGATAGCCGCTGACGGCAAAGAATACCGCCACCGCCAGGTCGCCGATGTTCTGCCCCGCCACCGGCATCGGCTCATGCAAGCCGACCATGGGAAAGCTATGGCTGATGAGCACCATCGTGGCAGCGGCCACGCGCAGGAAATCAAATGCATTGGCCCGCGATTGGCCGATCCCGCTATCCCTTTCAATTGACATAATTGCCCTCCTGGCATATAGTCCCGAGTCTTGATCGGGAGAGACCAGCAAATGCTGGCGCCGAAGGGGCATCACCCAGAAACTCTCAGGCAAAAGGACCGATCGGGGGCCCATATGGGCCAAAACTCTGGAGAGCGGCCCGCCAGTGCGCAGGGCCCACCGAAGGGGCGTACGGGATTACCTTCCCGTTATCTCTCAGGTACCAAGGACAGAGGGGTAGGCGTATTCATGTTTACGTTTATCAACCCCTATTTCTTGCGGCCCGAGGTATCAATGACGCTCAAAGCAACCCCACTCTACAACGCTCATCGTGCCCTCGGCGCACGTATGGTTGACTTCGGCGGCTGGGACATGCCGGTCAACTACGGCTCCCAGATCGAAGAACACCACGCCGTGCGCAGCGATGCCGGCATGTTCGACGTGGCCCACATGTGCGTAGTGGACATCAAGGGCGCCAATGTGCGCACCTTCCTGCGCGGCCTGATCGCCAACAACGTCGACAAGCTGCAGGTATCGGGCAAGGCCCTGTACTCCTGCATGCTGACCCCGGAAGGCACCGTGATCGACGACCTGATCGTCTACTTCATCAGCGAAGAATGGTTCCGCCTGGTGGTCAACGCCGGCACCGCGGAAAAAGACGTGGCGTGGATGAACAAGCAGAATGAAGCCACCAATTCCGGCCTGACCATCACCCAGCGCCGCGATGGCGCCAACGCCATGGCCCTGATCGCCGTGCAGGGTCCGAACGCCCGCGCCAAGGTATGGGAAGTGATCCCCGAAGCGAAGGCGCCAAGCGCAGAGATGAAGCCATTCAACGTGGCCCTGGTGCCAGGTACCGCCTTCGGCGAAGCCATGGTGGCGCGCACCGGCTACACCGGCGAAGACGGCTTCGAGATCGGCGTCGCCGCCGAGCAGGCCGAAAAGCTGTGGAATGCCCTGCTGGCAGCCGGCGTCAAGCCGGCCGGCCTGGGCGCCCGCGACACGCTGCGCCTGGAAGCCGGCATGAACCTGTACGGCCAGGACATGGACGAAACCGTGAACCCGCTGGACGCCGGCCTGGCATGGACCATCGACCTGGTGTCCGAGCGCGACTTCATCGGCAAGGCAGCCCTGCTGGCCAAAGGCCAGAACGCCCAGTTCGTCGGCCTGATCCTGCGCGAAAAAGGCGGCGTGCTGCGCGCCCACCAGAAAGTCATCGCCGCCGACGGCGCAACCGGCGAAATCACTTCCGGCACCTTCTCGCCGACCATGCAGCAGGCGATCGCCCTGGCGCGCGTGCCGATGGGCGTGAACGTGGGCGACACCGTGCACGTGGAAATCCGCGACAAGAAGCTGGCCGCCACCGTCGTGAAGCTGCCATTCGTCCGTAACGGTAAAATCCTGGTTGCTTGAGCCAGAATTGAGCAGAACCAAACAATAACCTTAGCCTTGGAGCCAACATGAGCAACATTCCAGCAGACCTGAAGTACACCGAGTCCCACGAGTGGGTACGCGCTGAAGCGGACGGCACCGTGACCGTCGGCATCACCGCCTTCGCGCAAGACGCCCTGGGCGACATCGTGTTCGTCGAGCTGCCAAAAGTGGGCAACACCTACACCGCCGGCGACGACGCCGCCGTGGTGGAATCGGTGAAAGCCGCATCCGACATCTACGCACCGGTTTCCGGCGAAGTGGTTGCCGTGAACGACGCCGTGACCGCCTCCCCTGAGTCGATCAACGCCGACGCCTACGGCGCATGGCTGTTCAAGATCAAGCCAAGCGACGCCAACGCCATCAACGGCCTGCTGGACGCCGCCGCTTACGGCAAGGTCGCCGCTTAATTACGCTTTACCGGGCCCGCAGTACGCGGGCCCTTCTACATTCTGGCCAAGAGATTTCCCACCATGACCCGCACCAGCCTGACCCAACTTGAAGCCCGCGATGCCTTCATCGCCCGCCACATCGGCCCGGACGCCAGCGAACAGCAGCAAATGCTGGACGTGCTCGGCTACGCCTCCCGCGCCGCCCTGATCGATGCCATCGTCCCGCCAGGCATCCGCAACAAGAATGAACTGCCACTGGGCCAGTTCTTCCAGCCGCTGCCGGAAAACGAAGCGCTGGCCAAGCTGAAAGGCATCGCTGCCAAGAACAAGGTGCTGAAATCCCTGATCGGCCAGGGCTACTACAACGCCCACACCCCGGGCGTGATCCTGCGTAACATCTTCGAAAACCCAGCCTGGTACACCGCTTACACCCCGTACCAGCCAGAGATTTCCCAGGGCCGCCTGGAAGCCATCCTGAACTTCCAGCAGGTGCTGATCGACCTGACCGGCATGGCCATCGCCAACTCGTCCATGCTGGACGAAGGCACCGCCGCCGCCGAAGCCATGACCCTGATCCAGCGCGTTGGCAAGTCCAAGTCGAACACCTTCTACGTCGCCAACGACGTGCTGCCGCAAACCCTGGAAGTGGTGCAGACCCGCGCCGAACCGCTGGGCATCACCGTCAAGACTTTCGACCCGTCCGAACTGGCCGGCGTGACCGACGCTTTCGGCGTGCTGCTGCAATACCCGGGCGTAAACGGCGTGGTGCGCGACTACCGCGCCGCCGTTGAAACCGTGAAGTCCACCGGCGCCATGGTGATCGTGGCCGCCGACCTGCTGGCCCTGACCATGCTGACCCCACCGGGCGAATGGGGTGCCGACGTGGTGGTCGGCAACTCGCAGCGCTTCGGCGTACCGCTGGGCTTTGGCGGCCCGCACGCCGGCTACATGGCCACCCGCGACGAATATAAGCGCTCCATGCCAGGCCGCCTGGTCGGCGTGACCGTGGACCAGAACGGCAACAAGGCTTACCGCCTGGCCCTGCAGACCCGCGAACAGCACATCCGCCGCGAAAAAGCGACCTCCAACATCTGTACCGCACAGGTGCTGCTGGCGGTGATGGCTTCCATGTACGCCGTCTACCACGGCCCGCAAGGCTTGAAGCAGATCGCCGAGCGCACCCACCGCTACACCGGCATCCTGGCCGCCAACCTGAAGTCCCTGGGCTACTCGGTCAATGAATCGTTCTTCGACACCCTGACCGTCGCCACCGACAAAGCCAACGAACTGCACGCGGCCGCCGTTGCCGCCGGCATCAACCTGCGCAAGATCGACACCAAGCACGTCGGCGTGTCGCTGGACGAGACCTGCGACCGCGACACCCTGGCCGCACTGTGGAACGTGTTCAGCGGCGGCAAGGCTGCGCCGGACTTCGACGCAGTGGAAGCCGGCGTCGACCGCAACTTCCCTGAAGCGCTGGTACGCACCTCCGCCTACCTGGAGCACCCGACCTTCAACCGCTACCACAGCGAAACCGAAATGCTGCGCTACCTGCGCTCGCTGGCCGACAAGGACCTGGCGCTGGACCGCACCATGATCCCGCTGGGCTCCTGCACCATGAAGCTGAACGCCACCAGCGAAATGATCCCGGTGACCTGGCCTGAGTTCTCGACCATCCACCCGTTCGCACCGGCCGACCAGACCGTGGGCTACCGCGAAATGATCGCCCAGCTGGAAGAAATGCTGTGCGCCGTGACCGGCTATGCCGCTGTCTCGCTGCAACCTAACGCCGGCTCGCAAGGCGAATATGCCGGCCTGCTGGTGATCAAGAAGTACCACGAATCCCGCGGCGAAGGCCACCGCAACATCTGCCTGATCCCTTCCTCGGCACACGGCACCAACCCTGCTTCCGCCGCCATGGTCGGCATGCAGGTCGTGGTCACCGCCTGCGACGACAAGGGCAACGTTGACCTGGCCGACCTGAAAGCCAAGGCCGAACAGCACTCCAAGAACCTGGCCTGCGTGATGGTGACCTATCCATCCACCCACGGCGTGTTCGAAGACGGCATCACCGAACTGTGCGACATCATCCACAAGCACGGCGGCCAGGTGTACGTAGACGGCGCCAACATGAACGCACTGGTCGGCGTGGCCGGCCCGGGCTCCTTCGGCGGCGACGTATCGCACCTGAACCTGCACAAGACCTTCTGCATCCCGCACGGCGGTGGCGGCCCAGGCGTCGGCCCGATCGGCGTTGGCGCACACCTGGCCAAGTTCCTGCCGAACCAGCGCTCCAACGGTTACGTGCGCAGCGAAGACGGCATCGGCTCGATCTCGGCCGCACCGTTCGGCTCCGCATCGATCCTGCCGATCTCCTGGATGTACATCGCCATGATGGGTGGTGAAGGCCTGACCGCGGCGACCGAAACCGCGATCCTGAACGCCAACTACGTGGCGCGCCGCCTGTCGCCGCACTTCCCCGTGCTGTACTCGGGCCACGACGGTCTGGTGGCGCACGAGTGCATCATCGACCTGCGTCCGCTGACCGATGCCACCGGCATCAGCAACGAAGACGTGGCCAAGCGTCTGATGGACTTCGGCTTCCACGCACCGACCATGAGCTTCCCGGTACCGGGCACGCTGATGATCGAACCGACCGAATCGGAATCGAAGGCAGAACTGGACCGCTTCATCGATGCGATGATCGCCATCCGCGGCGAGATCGCCAAGGTGGAGTCGGGTGAGTTCGACAAAGCCGATAATCCGCTGAAGTTTGCGCCGCACACCGCGGAAGTGCTGACTGCCGACAAGTGGGAGCGCAAGTACAGCCGTGAAGTGGCAGCCTATCCGGTGCCTTCGCTGCGCAAGCAGAAGTACTGGCCGCCGGTTGGCCGTGCTGATAATGTATACGGCGACCGTAACCTGTTCTGCGCTTGCATTCCGGTGAGCGATTACGCTTAAACCGGTAAGGCGGGGTCAGACCCGAAGGGTCAGACCCCTGCTGATCGCCAGCCGCCTGCCGTCGCGCAGCCTGGTGTCAGGCCCTGCGGGCCTGACACCGGTTTACCGGTTTTCAAAAAGGAAGAGGAACGAACTTGAAGCAACAAACCAAAGCCGCCCTCCTCTCCGGCCTCGCCTTCCCCGGCCTTGGCCAGCTGATCCTGCTGAAACGCCCGATCCGCGGCCTGCTCTTCACCCTCCCCGCCCTGGCCTCCTTCACCTGGCTGATGCACGCCCTGTGGCAAGGCACCACCACCCTGCTGAACGAAGCCCTTCAAGGGAAACTGGTCCCCGACCCCGTAATCATCACCACCCGGCTGCACGAAGCCAGCGCCATCCCCGGCACCGGCACCGCCGGCTGGATCCTGCTTGCCTGCTGGCTAGCCAGCATCCTCGACGCCCTCATCATCAAAGACAAACCCTAAGCCACACTCCGCGTCACCCGAGCCGCACGCTGCACATCCTGCGCCTCATCATCCCAAACCGCAGCCTGCGTGATCTCCTCCGCTCCCACCTGAGCCCCGTCCGAATTGAAGCGCAGCCAGGCCAACGCCCCACCCGGCGTAACGCCGATCGCATGCACGCCCCCATAGTTCGGCGCCGCCATCAAAGCAGCCATCACCAACGTCGTAGCAATCGGCACCGGCATGCTCCAATGACCGCCCGGCTTCCGGCAAACCAGCCACAGCCCGCCGGCACCATCCCCATAAGCCAGGTACTCGCCAAAAGCATTCGACTCAGTCCATACCACGCAAGCCCCACCGATATTGGCCACCGGCTGCGGAATCGACTGCCCGCCGCGATACACCACGATGCTTTCGCCCGCCACAAACACATCCGGCACATTCGGCACATTTGAAGGCGCCAGATGCAAACAGGAAGCTCGGCGCGGCAAGCCCTGGTAATCGATCGCGATGCCCCAGGCCGCGGCACGAGCAAAACTGTTGAAGCGCAGCGTGCGGCCACCCGGCGTCTCGCACAAACGCCAAGCCCCCGGCACCCGATAGCTGCCGACCGCCGTCGCCAGTGACCCGGCACCACCCTGCTCCTCCCACGCCATCAACGGCCCATCCATCGCCGCATTGAAGTACCAGGTATTCGCAGCCGTCACCAGCACCAGCGGCACGGCCCCAGACTGCAGCAAGCCAAACGAAATGCGCGTCACATCGCCCTGCACTTCCGGCAACTGGCGCGGCGCCATTCCGCGCATGACTTCCACCCACCCCGCTTCATCGAGGTTGTTCGGAATGCCGACCGCCACGTGCACGGTCGGCCCGCCGGCGCTGCCCCAGGGCGCCACTGCCATCGCAACCGCAATCGCGCCATCCGGCGACTGGCGCACATCCAGCGCCTGCACTTTCCCCACCTGGTTCAGTGGCAGCATGCCGCTCAGATCCGTCTGCGACCAGCGGCCAAAGGGCGTACGGCGGAACAGATAGAGGGAACGGTTGGCGCCCACCGTGAACACCAGCGGCAAGCCCGATGCATCGCGCACCACGAACAAAGGCGACCGCGCCGCAACCGGGGCCGCACAAGGGCTGGAACGATAGCCCGACTCATACAGCGGCACTAACTCCTGCCGCACCAGCGCCGGCAATTCGCGGCCAGCAGTCAACTGGCTGCGCCAGTAAGCCATATCCGCCGGCTGCGAAGGATCGTAACGGTCGAACACCGCGTTATACGCGCGCAGCAAACGTTCTTTCACATCGAGTTCCGCCAATTCAGGCCGCGCCAGCAAATGCAGCGCCAGTTCGGCACGCCCACGCACCGCCTCGCCCTGGCAGCTATAGAGAGTGGTCCACGACAGGGCTTCGCTTGCCATCGGCTCCCGTTGCAGCACAATACGCGCCACGCGCGCCGCGGCAAAACTCAAGGCGCCCGATGCACAGGCACCGCCCCATTGTCGTACCTGTGCCACCGGCACAGATGTCATCAGCACAGACATGCTTCACTCCCCCAATTCAATTTCAATGTCACCGAACTCGTTGATGCGCAAGTCACGGCACCCCAGCTTGCGCCCTGGGGCCAGTCCCTCCGCAACGGCGGCGAACATATCGCCCGTGGCCGTTGCCAGCGAACCGGCAATATCCTGTTGGACTGCGGACAGGCTGGCAGCATTGCCTTCCCACCACAGGTTGATGCGCTGCACGTTCAGCAGATGCGGCAGCGGGTCGGACACCACATAAATACCGGTGGTGCCGGCGTCGGTGGCAGGCAAGCCCTTGCGCGCCAGCGAAGCGACGCTCACGCGGCCCTCCTCCACTTGCCACTGCAGGCGAAGCGACCATTGCAGCGTGGCGCGCGCCCAGGCCTTGCCCATATAGCTGCGCTGGCGCGACAGCGGCAATTCCTGCTTCACGCTGTCCCACTCATAACGGCCTAACACACCGCTGATGTCCAGGGTCGGGCGCGCCACGCCATCCGGGCCGGCTTGACGGCCCATGGTCACCATGTATTGCAAGTCCTGCTCCGATTCGCGGTCGTGCAAAGTGCGATTGGCCTCCTGCCAGTTCAGCAGCACGTGGTCGCGGTAGGTCCAGCCTTGGCTGTTGCGGATGAAGCGGGCACGCTCGCCATTGCTCAGCGTCGCCTCCACACCCGACTTCTCGTTCTGGCTTTCCTGAGGATTGACCTGGGCGATGCCATCGCGCGACGCCACATAGTCCGGCAGCGAGTTCAGGCGGCGCTGCAGTTTTTCCACCACCATCGGGTAAATGTACTGGCGCATGAAGTTCTCGCGGCCGATGACGGCGCGGCGCATTGCCGTTTTTGCAAGCACTGCCGGCGCCTGGCTGCGCAGCCAATGGCCGACTGCGGTAATAAAGAATTCCTTGAGCGGCGCGTTGTCGCACGGCAAGTGCGACTTGTCGACATCGCACAAGGCGGCATGGAGGGCCAGGCCACCGTACTCATTGACCGCCGCCATAAACTCCAGGCGCCACCCCGCGACCGGTTGGCGCAGGATATCCCGACGGCCATAAGCGTTATAAAAACGCAAGTTCCCGGAAGCCAGGGTCAGGCTCACATGGGCCGTCGATGGCGATGCCGAATCGTAACGAATCTCGATTGGGCGCAACTCAGCCGCGTCTTCCCCGTCGCCGCCGAGGGCCAGGCTGCCCACTTCCATGCTTCCATAACGGATGCAATTTGGAAACTCGCCGGCAGCCCGCATGGCATCAATGGTGCCTTCAAGCAATTTTCCAGACGTAAACCAGCTCGCCGACAACTGTTGTACGGAAGTCGTGGTTTCGGAGCCGATCTCAAAAAATACTGCTTTAGTAGTGACCATTTTTGCTTTAGAGAATGTTAAGATTTGGCCGTGTTGGCAATGACTGCAATGTAGAAAAAAAAACCTTCTCGCGCCTTCCGGAAATCTTCCGGAGGCCGGAAGGAAACCTTCCCGACCGGAAGAAATGCTCCGGAAGATTTCTAAGTCATTGATTTATAAGAATCAGAAGAACAGAAGGTTGGGCAAGCCATGGAGTTTCAATTCGGCGACTGGTTGGTAAGTCCGGAAGCCAACATTGTCAGTAATGGGGAAGCGAAGACGCAGCTCGAGCCGCGCGTGATGGCGGTTTTGCGCTACCTGTGCCGGCACCCGGGCGCCGTCATCCCGGCGGAAGAGATCCTGCAAGCTTGCTGGGGAAGCAACGAACTGGGCGATAATCCCGTCCACAAAGCCATCACCCAGCTGCGCCGCGCATTCGGCGATTCGAGCACCGAGCCGCGCTATATTGAAACGATCCGCAAGCGCGGCTACCGCGCGATTGCCCCAGTTATCACACTGGCAAGTCCCGCTCAAGCGGTCTGGGACGGCGGCTCCCCCTTCCGAGGCCTGGAAGCATTCCAGGAAAACCACGCCGCCATCTTCTTCGGCCGCGTGCAAGCCACCGCCCAATTGCGCGAGCTGGTCCTGACCCAGGCTGCCCATGGTTGCCCCATGGCATTAGTCCTCGGACCTTCCGGTTCCGGGAAGACTTCGCTGGTCCGCGCCGGCCTGCTGCCGCAACTGATGGCGGGCGCCACCCGCTCCGACGAACCGGTCGGCCTGCTCAGCACGGTCTACCTCGACTGCGCCGACCTCGGTAGCGGTACCCTGTTCCAGGCATTAGCCGGCGCCCTGATTGACGCCGACATCAGCGGCCACCAACTCTTTCCCGGCGCGAGCGCCGACAGCCTAGGCCAGCGCCTGGCCACCGATCCCGACGCTGTCGCCACCGAACTGCGTGAACGCGGCTGCCCGCGCGTTCAGGTTGGTGTGTTTGTCGACCGCCTGGAAGCCGTGTTCCGTGCTCTGCCAGGCGAGGCTGAGCGCTTCATCGGTGTAATCGAAGCGCTGGCCAAATCGCATTGTCTGCTGATGTTGATGGCTTGCCGCAATGATTTCTATCCAGAAGTGATGGCTCAGCCGGACTTGCTGGCGCTGAAGTCACGTGGCGGCCATTTTGACGTCTTGCCCCCGGACGGTGCGGATATCGCTCAGATGGTCCGACAACCCGCAATAGCCGCAGGCCTCTCATTTGAGATGGATGAGTCTACTGGAGCCAGCCTCGATGATGTCTTATGCGACGCAGCACGCGGTAATCCTGACATGCTGCCGTTGTTGCAGTACACATTAAATGAGCTCTATCGTCAGCGCGGCGAGGATGGCACTCTCAAGTTCGAAATATATCGACAATTAGGAGGCCTTGACGGTGCGGTTGGTGTTCGTGCCGAACAAGTTGTTTCACGACTAACCTCCGACCAGGTCGCATCCCTGCCGCACGTGCTTTCCTTATTAGTAAATGTAGGCGAGGATCAATCTGCCGTTACATCCCGACGTAGCCCGCTTGCAATGCTCCGCGTCGAAAGCGAACGCGACTTGGTCCGAGTCATGGTCGAAGCCAGGTTGTTCGTTAGCGAATTGGCAGGCGATGTACCAAGTTTTGGCGTTGCACACGAAGCACTTCTGCGGCGGTGGCCTCGAGTAGCCGAATGGATCGAACATCATCGCTCCTCTTTACAATTGCGTACTCGCATTTCGGGCCAAGCCGCCCGCTGGAACGAAGCTAGTCGAAGGAAGGACTTTCTTCTACCCCGCGGAAGCCAAGTAACCCAAGCGGCAGAACTATTGAGGCTGAAGGACTTTTCGCTTACTACATTAGAAAGAGATTTCGTGCGTGCGTCTATCAGTCGAGCACGTCTAGCGGAGCGAGCAATGTATGGAGTGATAGCCCTAATTGCCGTTTTAGCAGTACTGACCACTATTTTTGGAGTAACTGCGCGTTCCGCTCAGCACGCGGCCGAGCGAAATCGGATTGAAGCAGAAGGCTTAATGACGTTTATGCTCGGCGACTTTGTCGAAAAACTTCGTCCTATTGGTCGACTTGATTTGCTTGATGACGTAGGCAATAAAGCGCTAGATTATCTTGGTAATAGCGCTGAATCAGAAGCAAGCCTCCCATCGCTTGTCAGCCGTATTAAAGCGCTGCGAATCATAGCCGAGGTCGACAGCTATCGCGGACGAAGGGAGCAATATCAAAAAGCGCTGTTGAAAGCAAGAGAGCTCATTCAAGGAGCCCCACAAGACTTTTCACGACACCCAGAATTTGTCAAAGAGGCGGGTGCCAACGCCTTTCATCTTGGGGTCTATTACGAACAGTACAACGAACTTGATAAAGCGGCGGAATATTTTTCGATGTATCGGGAATTGGCCCATCGCTTTACTGAAGTAGCTCCACAACCGGAGGACGGATGGCTCGAACAGTCCTTCGCACATGATGCGTTAGGTATGCTGGCAATGAAAAGATCAGCCTATTCGACGGCTGAGAACGAATTTACTCGATCGCTAGCTCTCAAGCGTAAAGTCGTCAATCATGGCAAAGCTAACGATGCGGTTACCAGTCAGCTCGCTGTAACTGTCTCGTGGCTAGCGGAAAGTACCTTAAAATCAGGAAATCCAGTTGCGGCGATGAAGCTCTATAAAGAAGAGGAGTCGTTGTTGCGTGGGGTTAAATCAAGCAACGCTGGAATCCAAAGCAAAATCGTCGCGTCGTTGATGCGACAGGGTTTGCTTGCCGTCGCTCTCGGAGAGAAGCAGGAAGCAATTCTCGCTTTGCAGGGCGCAGAAAAAATAGCACAAGAATTGGTATTAAAGGATCCCAGCAATCGGACATGGCAGATCAGATTGCTCACCACCAAAGGTAGGATAGCCGAGGCTGGGCTTAATTTCAGCAACGCAAAGCAATCGCTCGATCAGCTACAATCAGTTTGCGAAAAAATGGCCGAATTGCTAGCACAAGATCCTAAGAATACATCCTTGGCCTATCAAACAGTAAAATTTGAACTCGGACGTACCGCAATGTTATCTATGGCCGGGAGAAATAGGGAGGCCATCGCTAACACCGACGCAGCCCTAGCCAAGCTAACCCAGCTCCGACTTAAAGCGAGTCAGGATAAGACTTTGCTTACTTTTTTGACTGAAGGACTGATGATGCGGGCCGAGCTCACAAAAAAACAAGAGGATGACGATGCTGCCCTCTCGTATTGCAATCAAGCTTTGGAACTGTTGCGTGGTCCTACTCAAACAACTAACGAATTTGGGCTGCTTGCTTTACGCGTACGCGCCGATTTGTGTTTGGGCAACGCAAACTTTGTGACGCCGACCATTACCAAACTTAAAGACATGGGATATCGTGACGAACGATATCTTCAGTTCATTTCCACCCACCCCTTGTTGAAAGGTAAGCTATGAGAGATAAGCAAAATGACTCTAACGTAATCAATGTCAAGGTTACTGTCCAGCAAACCGGGAGTACCTATAACGCAACCTATGACCCACCAGTCATACCGGTTAAGGAACACAATACTGTGATCCGCTTTCACCTGGATGAGGAAACTCCAGACAAAATTGTCATTGATAACGTCACAATCACTCCTCTGGGCCAAACCCAACTCAGCAGCCCTGAAATTAGCTCCAACCGAAAAAAGGTAGAAGTTACTGACAAAAACACTGTCAAAGAAACTTTTCATCTAAATTTCACCTATAAAGATAAACAAAGCGAGGCCGCTACTTTCAAATGTGCGGATGACAATGGGGTCGAATATCCGCAAGTTGAAAACGATCCACCTGGGTCGCCATAAAACTGAAGTACGATCAATTGTCGCCTTAATTTGCTTGAACGTATGCCTCTCGGCACTCGCGCAAGTATCACCAATCGAACGCAAAGTGGTTGTGAAAGGCGACGTTTCGATTAGCGAGCGCGAAGCTATTATTGTAAAGGTCGATATTCCCTTGTCTGGCGCCATTGGGCGCCACACGCATCATGGTGAAGAGATCGGCTATGTCGAGCGTGGTGGCGTGGAGATGCTGATAGAAGGCGAGAGTCCGCGCTTACTGAAATCTGGCGATGGCTTCATAATTCCCAGCGGCAAAGTGCACGAAGCGCGCAATGTCGGTGACGAAACTGCGCGCGTGATCGTCACTTATGTAGTTGAGAAGGGTAAGCCACTATCTGTGCCAGCAAAGTAGGACTCCTGGTAGTAAATGAGGGCGCCCGCGAGGCGCCCTCAGTTTAATCGTTGTTTTCGAGATCAATTCGTAAAAGTCCCCGACGTTAATGAACCGCCCTCTTTTCCGAGACGAAGCCATAGCAAACAAGGCGCGCAAGCTTCACGGATCAATTCTGCTAACGCGCTCCTGGTCAAATACTGCACTGGCGTTCTTCCTTTGTGTAATCGTGGCGAGCCTCATCGTCTTCGCCCTCATCTTTGGCTTTGCGCGAAAGGCTACCGTGACGGGCGTAGTGGTGCCAAGCCAGGGGGTAAACCGAATTCTGTCGCCTCAAACGGGAACGATCGCCAAGCTGAACGTATCGGAAGGCCAAGAAGTCAAGATTGGCGATCCGATCTTCACCATTTCGAGCGAACGGAGCGCGGAAGGAGGTGCCGTTCAAGCAACGGTAACGGAAAGCTTGGTAGCCCGCATTGAAAAGCTGCACCGCGAACTGGACCAGGTTGGCGGGCAGTCGACGAACAAGCAGCGCGAACTCGCAGACAAGCTTTCCAGCATCAACGCCAGCCTCAAACAAGTCGAACACGAACTCGCCCTGCAACGCGACAAGTTAAACCTCGCCCGCGACATCTCCGCGCGTGTCTCGGAACTCGCCAAGACGGGCAATATGTCCAAGATCACCGCGGCAGAAAAAGAGGCTGATGTACTTGAGCAGCAGAGCCGCCTTTCGACATTGGAGGTTCAACGCCAAAGCATGCTGCGCGAGGTGACTTCGCTACAGTCTTCCCAAACTGACAGCTCGATTCAAAAGAGCCGCGATGTTTCGACAATCCAGCGCGAGATCGAAGACCTGAAGCAGCAGGTTGCCGAGAACGAAGCAAAGCGCCAGGTTATCGTGCGCGCTGAACTTGATGGACGCGTGGCCGCCGTGCTCGTGGAGCCCGGCCAATCGGTTGTTGCGAACCAGCGCATCGCTAGCATTCTGCCGAAAGAAGGGCAGCTGGAAGCAGAGCTCTTTATGCCTTCACGGAACATAGGCATGGTTACGCCAGCCACCCGCGTGGTAGTCCGTTACGATTCCTTCCCATATCAGAAGTTCGGCCAGTTCAAGGGCACAGTGCGCGACGTGTCCGAAACCTCGATCAATGCAGGCGACCTGCCTCACGGGAGCGGCCAGTCCGCAGGCACCGATTCATACTTCCGCGTACGCGTCGCCCTCGAACAGCAAGAGGTCTCATTGCGCGACAAGCACTACCAACTTAAGCCAGGCATGCAGCTGACCGCTAACGTCTTGCTCGAAGAGCGCACCATTGCTGAATGGATGTTTGAACCACTCCTGGGCATCGCTGCTCGAAATTAACTGGTTAGTTCATGATTTCCCTTAGCCACAAACGTAAGGTCCCGGTCTATCTTCAAAACGAAGCAACCGAATGTGGCCTGTGCTGTCTCGCCATGATTGCGGACTATCTTGGTTACCGCACCGACCTCGCAAGCCTGCGGCTGCAATTCTCTGTGTCGCGCAAAGGTGCCAGCCTCGCAAGCCTGATCAAGATCGCTAAAGCGCTCAAGCTCGAGCCACGTGCCGTCAAGCTTGATATGGGGGCAATCTCGAAGTTGGCGTTGCCAAGTGTGATCCATTGGGACATGGACCATTTCGTCGTGCTCATATCGGTCTCGCCTCGTGAAGCGATCATTCACGATCCGGCAATTGGCCGCCGTGTCGTCCCTATCGAAGAGTTCTCCAAGTACTTTACCGGTATCGCGTTGGAGCTGAAACCGGCAAATGACTTTACGCCAGTTGACCACACAACCAAGTACACCATCAGAGGACTGATGGGGAACATCACTGGATTGAAACGCGGGCTCGGACAAATTCTTCTGCTCGCTTTCGCGCTCGAATGCGTTGTGATCGCCCTTCCCTTCTTCCTTCAATGGACCGTCGACCAGGCGTTACCATCGGCGGATAGTGACTTGCTCACGACGCTCGCGCTAGGGTTCGGATTACTCGTCCTGATTCAAGGCGCTATCCACGCGGTGAGGAACTGGTTCCTCATCTCATTGAGCACGAACTTGAACTTCCAATGGTACGGGAACGTCTTCGGCCATCTGATTCGCCTACCGCTTGAATACTTCGAGAAGCGGCACATCGGCAGCATCATCTCCAGCTTCGGCTCGATCAGCACAATTCAGCGCTCCGTGACCACCACCTTCGTCCAAGCGATCGTTGATGGCGTGATGGTCTTGGGCACGTTGCTGATGATGGTCCTCTACAGTGCGAAATTGGCGATGGTCTCGTTCGCAGCGATCATTATCTACACAGCGCTCCGTCTGAGTCTCTTCAATCAACTGCGCTCAGCTGCCGCTGAACAGATTGTGTTCGTGGCGAAGCAAAACACGCACTTCTATGAGACCACCAACGGTATCCAAAGCGTGCGGCTTTTCGGACAGGGCGACCAACGCCGCGCAGGCTGGATGAATCTCCTCGCAGAGCAATTCAATGCCGAACTGCGCATCAACCGCATCGGTGTGAATTATGAGTCAGCACGCACTGTGCTGTTCGGGATCGAGCGCGTGATTGTGGTTTGGCTGGCTGGTCGAGCCGTGCTGGATAACGCATTTTCGGTCGGCATGCTGTTCGCATTTATCGCGTACAAAGACCAGTTCTCGACCAGGATCTCGGCGCTCGTGGACAGGCTACTTGACCTTCGAATGTTGGGCCTTCATGGCGAGCGCATCGCCGACATTGTGCTCACTCCTGCCGAAGATGAGGGCGAGCTTATACTGGGCGAATCGACAATCGCGAACAGCGCTCCTTCCGTTGAACTACGCAACATTTCGTTCCGTTACTCACCGACCGAACCTTACATTTTCGAGGGCATCAACCTGAACGTCGAGGCTGGCGAGTCTATCGCGATTACGGGACCATCAGGATGCGGCAAGACGACGCTTGTCAAAATCATGTTGGGGCTGTTGGAGCCCTCGTCGGGCGAAGTTCTTGTCAACGGGGTACCGATCAAACGAATTGGGTTGGCAAATTTCCGGAGCACCATCGGGACCGTGATGCAAGAAGACCGCCTGTTCTCTGGCTCTATTGCGGAGAACATCTGCTTCTTTGACAGCGATCCGGATTGGGGGCGAATCAAGGAGTCCGCAAAGCTGGCGTCGCTGGCGCACGAGATTGAAGCGATGCCGATGGGCTACTACACCATGACTGGTGCGAATGGAGCCGGCATCAGCGGCGGCCAGCAGCAACGCCTGCTGTTGGCACGAGCCCTTTACCGAAAACCGCAACTATTGGTGTTGGACGAGGCCACTAGCGAGCTGGATGTCGGGAATGAAAAGAACGTCAATGAAACGGTTCGGGAACTTGGGCTGACGAGAATCATGGTCGCGCACCGACCAGACACGATAGCCATGGCAGACCGAATTGTCCAATTGCAAAATGGCAAACTCGCCGATACAGACCAGCCTCATCTTCGCCCCCTGCAAGGTACAGCAATCTAGCCAAAAAGTAATTTCCTTTTATTAATTTGTTCATGCATAATTAGAATCGCGTTACACGCAGAAACTATTCAAATGGAAGTTTCATTCTTCTTTACATACCAAGGAGCGATGTTTTGAACGACCAAATTTTGGATCTCTCGATGGAAGAGATTGCTTGTGTCGCTGGAAGTGCCAAGATTGACCCGCCAGCCCAAACTTCGACGGTGACCACCGAAGGCCTCAACATCTATTCCCAGCAGGGTGCCGACTTTCCGCAAATAGAAAACGATCCACCAGGCTAGCATTTGGCGGGGGCATTGCCTTACTACGAAAACAAGGAGCATTTAATTGAGCACTGAGATTTTTGAAATTTCTGAAGACGAGATCGAGCTAGTCGCCGGTGGCGCCAAGATTGATCCCCCCACGCAGTCGTCCTCGCATAGCACCGAAGGCCTCGATGTTCCGCAGATCGACAATAATCCCCCTGGCTAATTGGGTTACACGCTGCTTGAAAAATTCGTGCTTGTACGAACGTCAGGGTCAGCGAAGATGTGCTGTTGAGTCCACCACCGCTGGATTTCTTATTTTTGGAGAGTTTAAATTGAGCACCGAAATTTCGATATTGTCTGAAGAAGAGATCGGGTTAATTGCTGGTAGCGCCCAGATCGATCCCCCTGCTCAGCCTTCGACACTCAGCACCCAAGGCCTCGAAGTGCCTGAGATCGATAATAATCCACCTGGTTGATGCCAGTCCCTTTCAACGCATCTCGCGTAGCAATGATTTCATCGAATTAGGAGGATTTAACTTGAGTCCCGAAATTATCGAGATTTCTGACGAGGAAATCAAATTCGTTTCTGGTGGCTGCGATATCGGTGCACAAGCACAGCAGGATGACGACTATCCGCAAATTGATAACGACCCACCAGGTTAACACTAGGTGGTGCATCACCGCCAGCACAGCAGGATGGCGACTATCCGCGGATCGAGAACGATCCGCCAGGCTGATTCATCGCACCCTGTCCTAAGCGCGCCGCAGGCGCCGGTAAGCCGGCTCGCTGCGGCACTTTCTTTATTTCAAATCACCGGCCTGCGGATAACACGACGATCAGACGATTTGTACTGTTGCGGCAACTGTCCTTCGGAAATCCGTCGGTACGAGTTGGCATGTGTTGCGGGAGGTGGGTCAATACGGAGAGGATGGCGATGTCCACCGATGATTTGCATTCAGTTGAGGCCGTGTTTCGACGCGAGCGACCGAGGTGTCCCATCCGAATTACAACATGTGGCAACATAGCAAGAAAAATAATTTCCCTCTAATCAATATGTTCATGCATAATTTACATGCTTTGTTAAGCAAGTAAATTTGCGACCACGCAAGGTCGCTCAACTGTCAAGAATTGGAGATTTGTTGTGAACACCGAAATCTTTGAACTGTCCCAAGAAGAAATCGTCCTGATCGCCGGCGGCCGCCAGATCGACCCACCACAGGCATCCCGCGAAATCGACCCGCCGCAATCGGCGTCGTTCAGCGAAATCGATCCGCCAGCTATTGCCTAAGTAGCTCCGGTCAACGCATGTTGTCCAAAGCGCCGCGGGCGCCGCTAAGGCGGCGTACCGCGGCGTTTTCTTTGGTGGCCATGCAGCGGCGGATGACAGCCCAATATGATGGGGCGATACATTCCGTGCCGTCGAAGTAGCCGCGTTCGCGCAGCAGCTTGTGCAGTGCGGGCAGTTTGTAGCCGGGCACCGTGGCGGCCATGTGGTGTTCGACGTGGTAGTTGACGTAGTTGGGTGCCACAAACAGGCGGGCTAGCGGGCCTGCCAAAGTGGTGGCGGTGTTGCGGCGCGGGTCGCGGTCGTTATGGTCGGGAACGGCGCCGTGCTCGCCCATTACACGCAGGCGCACCAGCAGTGGAAAGATGAAGATTTGGCCGAGCCACCAGCAAGCGTACACCTCGGGAATTCCTAACGCCCAGAGCGTGGCGAGGATCAGGCCGTGCATCATGAAGAAGGGATACAGCGCCCCGCGATCCGTCGGCTGCAGCTGGTAGATGATCCCTTTCACGCCATTCAAGCCGGAGATGTCGCGCAACAGTTTCCGGGTAAGGCTTGCACGCGTCGCGGGGTAGCTGGCGACGAATGCCAGGTCAGGATCGGCGCCGGTGCCGGCGGTACGATGGTGTTCCAAGTGGCCACGGCGGTAGGCTGCATAAGGCACGTTCGGCAAGGCGCCGAAGACCCATTTCCCCATCCATTGGTTCACCCTGCGTGAGGTGAAGAAGTTCTGGTGCGCGGCGTCGTGCGTGAGGATCGCGAAGCCGAGGGCGCGGCCGGCGAGCAGCGCGGTGCCGAGGATCCAGGCAAGTGGATGGTGCCATAACGCAGGCAATGCAAAGCCGGCGGCGACCAGCGCCACGTTGGCGATGACGACGCCGGTGGCTCGCCAGTTGTCCGCGGTCGTAAAGGTCCGCAGCTCTTGCTTGTCGATATAGGAGAGGATATTCATGCGGCCATCCTAGCGCCCGGCGCTGCGAGGCATGGTACATTATTCGCCATGCAGCATACTTTTTCCGCCATCCCGACGAGTCTCTACATCGACCACAATTGCTGGGCGGGCGGCGTCATGCTGATCCGCGAGCTGCTTGCCGTCGCGGGTACGCTGAACGCGCGGCAGCCCGATCTGCAAACGTCGGCGATGTTCGATGTGGCGCTGGTTGGGCCGACCTTGCAGCCAGTGCGTTCGTTCACGGGCCCCGCGCTTGTGCCGGAACGCAGCCTGCGCAATGCGCGCCTGGCCGATGTGCTGGTGCTGCCATCCTTTTATGGCGACGTGCCCGCGTCCCCTGCCCTGTTGCGCTGGATCGTGCGGCATTACGAGGCGGGCGGCTGCATCCTTGCCTCGGCCAGCGGCGTGCGTTTGCTGGCTGCGAGCGGGCTGCTCGATGGGCGCGATGCGACGTGCAACCTGGCCGACCGGCGTGCGATCGCCGCAGCGCATCCTGCAGTGCGGCTCTCGCCGCAAGCGCCACTGGTCGTGGATGGCCGCTTGATCACAGCCGCCAGCATCACGCCCACCATCGATGCCTGCGCCCATCTCGTGAAACGTTTCCATGGCGAGAAGTCTGCGTTGAAGTTCGCGCGGTATGCGAATTCGGCGCGCCAGCTGGCCGATGTCGGCATCGGGAACTGCCATCACGAACACAGGGACGCACGCGTGCAAGCGGCGCAAAGGTATATCGAACAACATAGCTGCTCCGGCATCACACCCGACGACGTGGCGCGTCACGTCGCCATGAGCCAGCGCAACCTCGCGCGCCGCTTCGGCGCCGCGTTGGGCGTTACGCCGGTGCAGTACATCCTTCACTGCCGCATCGAACAAGCCAAGCGTTTGCTGGCGCGGCCGAACGTCAGCTTGCGCCGCGTGGCGGTTGAAATCGGTTTCAGCGACGAAGCCGTTTTCCGCCGGGCCTTCAAGCAAGTGTCCGGCCAAACGCCCAGTGCGTGGCGCGCATTGCAAGCCGCTTAACAGCTGTTGTTTAAAAGTGCGGTACGCAGCTTCCACACTGTACATTCCCACACGGCAATGCCACCATGTGGATACACCATAAAAACCAACCATTCGGGATGAGAACCACAGCACTGCATGGCCTCCAGAAAAGGCCGCTGGCTGTCTTGCTGCTCGCAGCGGCGAACGCATGCGCGCAAGATGCCGACCTGACTAGTTTTCCACTTGAACAATTGATGTCGATGGAGGTGTATAGCGCCTCCCGCTTTAACCAACAGGCGACCCAAGCTCCTTCCAATGTAACTGTCCTTACCTCCGCCGACATCCGTGCATACGGATGGCGCACACTTACCGATGCGCTGCGCAGCATCCGCGGCCTGTACACCAGCCATGACCGCAGCTACAGCTATCTGGGCGCGCGCGGCTTCCTGCGTTCAGGCGACTTGAACTCGCGCTTCCTGCTGCAGATCGATGGCACGCGCATCAACGATCCGGTGTTCGACCAGGCGCAGCTTGGCGGCGAGTTCCCGCTCGACCTGGACCTGGTGGACCGCATCGAATTCGTGCCGGGGCCGGGCTCGTCGGTCTATGGCGCCAACGCATTCTTCGGCGTGATCAACGTCATCACGCGCCGCGCATCGGAACTGGATGGTGCGCGCGCCACGCTGGAAGCGGGCCAGGCGGGCACGCGTGGCGGCAGCGCGACGTATGGCTGGCGCAATGGCGATGCGGAACTGGTGCTGTCGGCCAGCCGTGGATTGAGCGATGGTCGCGACCTCTATTACCCGGAATTCGGAGGCAGCGCGCGCGGGCTCGATTGGGAACGCATTACGCGCCTGTTCGCGCGCGCCCAGGCCGGGGCCTGGTCGATGACCTTGTTGGATGGCGCGCGTACGAAAGGTATGGCTGCGGCTTCGTATGGCCAGCCATTCAATGTGCCCGGCGGCCAGACCCTTGACCGATTGACCCTGGCGGAAGTGGGCTATCGCAGCCGGGTGATACCAATGCACGGTGAAATCACTGGTCGCCTGTACCATGGCACCTATCGTTACGAGGGGCATTTCGTCCTTTGGGATACGTTCGGCACGATCAACTATGACCACACCCGCGCCCGCTGGTGGGGTGCCGATGTCAGCCTGTTCCTGCAGGTCGCCCCTGCGCACAAGCTGGTGGTCGGCGCCGACTACCAGTACAACCATGACCTGACGCAGCAGAATTACGATACCGAGCCTTACTTCGTCTATCTGGACGACCAACAGCAGGGCAAACGCTTCGGCATCTATGCGCAGGATGAAATCACGCTGGCGGAGGGCGTCCTTCTCAACGCGGGCCTGCGCTACGACCGCGAGACCAGCACTGGCGGCGTTTTCAACCCTCGCCTGGCGCTGATCGCGGAGGTCGCGCGGGGAACCACGGTGAAGGCGATCTACGGCAGCGCCTTCCGCGCCCCGAACAGCTATGAACTGTTCTATGGCATCGACGGGCAAGGCGGTCAATTGGCAAACCCTAGCCTTGGCCGCGAACGGATCCGCAGCCATGAGCTTTCAGTAGTGCGCCAGCTTGGCACCGATCGCCGGCTGACGCTGACCGGTTATGCCAATGAGGCGTCCGGCCTGATCACCGAAGTCGATGACGAGGAATCGGGCATGCCGATCTTCCGCAACCTGGGCCAGGCCCGTGCGCGCGGCATTGAGATCGAATACGAGCGGACTTATGACACCGGTGCACGGGTTCGTGCCAGTGTGGCACGCCAGCGCGCTTCCAGCGCGGCGGGCGAAGTCAACTCGCCGCGCTGGCTGGCCAAACTGAATGCCACCAGGCGGTTGGCTGGTCCGTGGCACACTGGCATCGAGGGGCAGTATGTCAGCGCGCGCGGTCTGGTCGACGGCGGCAAGGCTGGCGGCTTCGTGCTCGCCAACCTGAACTTCTACACCATTGGCCTCACGCGCCACTTCGATGCATCGCTCGGCGTACAAAACCTTTTCGACAAGCACTATGCCGATCCGGTGTCGCGCGCCTTCGTCCAGCGTTCGCTCGAACAGGACGGACGGCGTGTCTACTTCAAACTCAAGGCGGCCTACTGATGATGCCACGCCTTTTCGCCATCCTGACCATCCTGCTGCTGGCAGGCGGGCCGGCGCGCGCGCAGCTGCCGGCTGGTGCGAACGAGGCGGAATTGAAGGCGGCCATCCTGTTCAACTTCGCCATGTTCACCGAATGGCCGGCCGACAGCCTCCCGGCCGGCGCACCCTTGCGGCTGTGCGTGTTCCAGGGTAATGGCATGGTGGCGGCGCTGGGCAGCCTGCAGGAGAAGCAAGTCAACGGGCACCGCGTGACGATACGCACCCTGCCCGCGGCACCGGGCGCGGCCCAACTGGCAGCCTGCCACCTGCTGTTGCTGGATGCGCAGGACCGCGAACGCTGGCCGCTGCTCAGGCACGACTTGGCCACCAGCAGTGTGCTGACCATCGCGGATGACCGCATTATCGGCGCGAATGGCGCCATGATTTCGTTTGGTATCGACAATCGCCGCGTGGGCTTTGACGTGGACCTGGTGCCGGTGCGCCAGGCGCGCTTGACGCTCAGTTCCAAATTATTGCGGCTTGCCAGGAGTGTCCAATGAAGCCGCGCGCCAAAATCGCGCTGTTGCCGATCGGCAGCAAGGTAGTCCGGTCCACCATGCTGGCAGCTGGCGCAGCCCTGTGTCTTGCCGGCTTGCTGATGGTGGTGTTCCAGTTCATGGGCTTGCGCAGCACCTTGCTGCGCGATTTGCAGGTGCAGGCGCGCATCGTTGGCAACAACAGCACGGCCGCCCTGCTCTTCAGCGACGCGCGCGCGGCCGAGGAAATCCTGGGTGGCCTGTCGGCGTCGCCCAGCGTGCAGAGCGCGAATATCACGGTCGGCAGCATGCCGCTGGCGCAGTTCCGCAGAAACGGGTCGCCGGTGCCGGAGCTTCCGCCCAGCGCGAGCGGCGAATCACTGCATGAATATGGCATGGATTATGTCGAGGTGCAGGAACCGATCAAGGTCGATGGCAAGCTTGCCGGCAGCGTGTCGATCCGCGCCTCCCTGTTGCCACTGTACCGGCGCGCGTTCGCCTTTGCCGGCTTTACGGCCATTGCAACGCTGGGTTCATTTGCACTGGCATGGCTCCTCGTACGGCGCATGCGGGCGGCAGTGGCACAGGCGGAGGAGAACCTGCATGTGCTGGCGCATATCGATCCGGTCACTTGCCTGCCGAACCGGAATGCTTTCAACGACAAGCTGGCGTTTACGCTCCGGCGCGCGGACCGGCAGGAAACCAGCGTCAGCCTGCTGTTGCTGGACCTCGATAACTTCAAGGTCGTCAACGATACGCTGGGCCACGACACGGGCGACAAGCTGCTGCGCCACGTGGCGGAGCGGCTGACCAAATCGCTGCGCAGCACGGACATCATCTGCCGCATCGGCGGCGATGAATTCGTGGTGATCGTGGAGCCGGCGGACGATGAGGTGGAGCCGGACCAGGTGGCGCGCAAGATCCTGCGCGCGTTGGCGGAGCCGTTCGTGGTGGACCATCACCAGTTGTTCGTCAGTGCGAGTATCGGCGTGAGCGTGTATCCGAAGGATGCGCCGGATGCGGCGGCGGTGATCCGTTGCGCGGATATTGCGATGTACCACGCCAAGAACAAGGGCAAGAATGCCTATGAGGTCTTCCATGCGGAGATGGCGCAGAAGGCGAGCAAGCGCATGGCGCTGGAGGCGAACTTGCGCAAGGCTTTGCAGAAGAACAATGAGCTGTCGTTGCATTACCAGCCGCAGATCGATGTGCGCACGGGGCGCATGCGCGGCATGGAGGTGCTGACGCGCTGGCATTGCGAGGCTCTGGGCGGGGCGGTGAGCCCGGCGGAGTTCATTCCGGTGGCGGAGGAAAGCGGCTTGATCGTGCCGCTGGGGCGCTGGGTGCTGCAGACGGCGATCAGGCAGGCTGCGGCTTGGCGCAAGGCGGGGTTGATGGATGAGATCGACCATGTGGCGGTCAACCTATCGGCTTGCCAGACCAAGGATGTGCAGCTGATGTATGAGGTGCAGTCGCTACTGATGGAGACGGGCTTGCCGCCGCGCTTGCTGGAATTGGAGATTACGGAGGGGGTGCTGATGGAGAATGTGCATGCGAACATCGCATTGCTGCACAAGATCCAGGCGGCGGGGATCCATCTGTCGATCGACGATTTCGGGACGGGGTATTCGTCGATGGCTTATTTGAAGCGGTTCCCGATTGACCAGTTGAAGATCGACCGCTCGTTCGTGAATGAGGTTCCGGGGGATGGGGCGGCGATTGCGAAGGCGATTATTGCGATGGCGCATTCGCTCAATCTGAGCGTGGTCGCGGAAGGGGTGGAGACAGAGGAGCAGGTGGCGTTCCTGTCGGACGCGGGGTGTGATGTGATGCAGGGGTTCTATTTTGCGCGGCCGATGCCGGCGGAGCAGCTGGAGGGGTTGTTGCGGGAGAGGCGTCTTTGGGCGGCTTAGGAAACCGGTAAACCGGGGTCTGACCCGCAGGGTCAGACCCCAAACGGTCTCGCAGTCGCAGGCCGTCGATCAGACGGGGTCTGACCCTTGGGTCTGACCCCGGTTTACCGGTTTTTAGTCCAGCTTGGTCGCGTGCTCACGCGTAGCGTGGAACGTCAGCTTAGGCCAGCGCTCCTGCGTCAACCGCAGATTAACGCCCGACGTCGCCAGATAAGCCAGATTGCCAGCCGCATCATAAGCAACATTGTGCCCCAGCGCCGCCTCGAAATCCGCCAGCGCCTTCTTGTCATCGCTGGTCACCCAGCGCGCCGTGCTGATCGAAGTGCTCTCAAACACCGCGTCCACGCCATATTCATTCATCAAGCGCGAAGCCACCACTTCAAACTGCAGCACACCCACCGCGCCCAGCACAACCTCACCGCCCTGCACCGGCTTGAACACCTGCACAGCGCCCTCCTCACCCAGCTGCTGCAAGCCTTTCTGCAGCTGCTTGATCTTCAGCGGGTTACGGATGCGCACCTGGCGGAAGAAGTCCGGCGCGAAGTAAGGAATACCGGTGAACTGCAGCAGTTCGCCTTCCGAGAACGAATCGCCGATCTGCATATTTCCGTGGTTCGGCAGGCCGATGATGTCGCCAGCGTACGCCTCTTCCACCCGCTCGCGCGAAGACGCCATGAACGTCACCACCGACGACACCTTCACCTCGCGGTTCAGGCGCAGATGCTTGATCTTCATGCCGCGCTCGAAACGGCCGGAGCACACACGCAGGAAAGCGATACGGTCGCGGTGCGCCGGGTCCATATTAGCCTGGATCTTGAACACGAAGCCGGAGAACGGTTCCTCGGTCGGCTGTACGGTACGCACCGACGCGTCGCGCGAACCCGGCGCAGGCGCCCAGTCCACCAGCGCCGACAAAATCTCGCGCACGCCGAAGTTGTTGATCGCGGAACCGAAGAACACCGGCGTCTGCTTGCCCGCCAGGAAGTCTTCCAGGTTGAATGGGTGCGAAGCGCCGTGCACCAGCTCCACTTCCATGCGCAGCTGGTCCATCTCGAGCGGGAACATCTCCTGCAGGCGCGGGTTGTCGATGCCTTTGATGACTTCGAAGCTCTGGTCGGCGTTTTCTTCGCCGGCGCGGAACAGCAGGATTTCGTCGTTGATCAGGTGGTACACGCCGCGGAAATTCTTGCCCATGCCAATCGGCCAGGTCACCGGCGCGCACTGGATCTTCAGCACGGATTCGACTTCATCGAGCAGCTCGAGCGGGTCGCGGCATTCGCGGTCCAGCTTGTTCATGAAGGTCACGATCGGCGTATTGCGCATGCGGCAAACGTCGAGCAGCTTGATGGTCTGCGCTTCCACGCCCTTGGCGGCGTCGATCACCATCAGGCCCGAGTCCACGGCGGTCAGCACGCGGTAGGTGTCTTCGGAGAAGTCCTGGTGGCCCGGGGTGTCCAGCAAGTTGATGATGTGGTCACGGAATTCGAACTGCATCACCGAGGAAGCAACGGAAATGCCGCGCTGCTTTTCGATTTCCATCCAGTCGGAGGTGGCGTGGCGGCCGCTCTTGCGCGCCTTGACCGTGCCGGCCATCTGGATCGCGCCCGAGAACAGCAGCAGCTTTTCGGTCAGCGTGGTTTTACCCGCGTCCGGGTGGGAAATGATGCCGAAAGTACGGCGGCGCGCAACCTCGCGCGCGATCAGCGCCGGGGTCTTGCTGGTGGTTTGAACTTGGATATCGTCAGACATGATGGCTGCAGCGGTGGCACGGACGGAAAACCCGCTATTTTACCATCACTCGCCCTATAGCCGGATGGCGTCGTCGAGCAGGATTTCCATGGCGAGGTGGCCGCGCACGGCAATGCGGCCGATCCGGCCGGGGTGGAACCTGACGCCGGCGAACGCGGCCAGGAGCAGTTGCTCTTCAGCCTCCGGCAAGGCGGATTCCAGGGCGACGCGCTCGACTGCGCCCTCGTCGCTGACCCAAACCTGCAGGGTGACCGCTTGCGGCGGGATGCCCGGCACGATCAGCAGTTTGCCGCCGACCAGGCCGTCCGCGACCACAGGCGCCTGGGTCATTGCGCTGGCGCCGAAATAATGGGGCTCGGCAGCCTCGTTAGCCGTGCCCGTCCTCGCCGCCGCTGGCACGGGCAGCGCAGCGGCCACCGGCGCCTCCGCAAGATCCGGCAGCGCCGCCACGGCCTCAGGCGCGTGCGTCACGTCCGGTGCAGACTGCGCAGGCGACGCGCTGCCCTGCTCCGCCGCAGAAGCGTTCACGGGCGCGGGAGCGCTCGGCACGGCCGCGTCACTGAGCGGGCTGACGAACCGCACCATCAAGGCGCGCGGCGCCTGACCGGCGCCAATGCTGTCAACGCCGCCATTGCCGCTGCCGCCGCGGTCGCCGGCATGGTTTGCCTGGCTGGCCAGGGCCCACGCGATAGCGGCGTGCACCAGCACCGACGCCAGCAGCGCCAGCGAAGGACGGGAGCGGCTGCGCACCGCTCCGAAGTCAATTGGACAATTCACGCCAGAGGACACGTTTTGCTCCCAACCCGCTGCTGTCCGGCGCGATCTGCAGCTCGATCGCATCCGGCTTCTTGCCGTCCGCCGTCACTGCGTGGATCACCGGCGTGCCGCTCGGCAGCTTGGACACCGTCACCCCGACGATCGGAGACGTGAACTTCATGCCGCCCGGGTTCTGCGGGCTGACATTGCCGCCGGTCTTGAAGTCGAGCTGGTACAGCCAGCTATAGCCGCCCGGCTGGCAAGCCGACACCGACGGTACGGTGCTGGCAAACACCAGCGTGCCGAAATACAGCTGCGGATCGATCGTGACCCTTTCGCCGCTGTCGGGCATGTTGACGTACCAGCCGGACTTGCTGGACCAGTCCACCGGATTGCCGGTGATGCTGCGGGTGGTGCCCGAATCGGTCACCGTCTGGCCCACCAGCTTGTCGATGCCGGTCACCGTGGTGCTGCCGTCATCCTTGATACCGTACAGGGTCTGGGTATCCACATCGTCCAGATCCTGCTCGCCCAGATAGCGCCCGGTGCCGAAATAGACGGCGCGCTTGCCCTCGACTTCCGCGATCTCCGGCGCCGCCATGATCGGCTTGGACGGGCCAAAATCGGCCAGTTTGGTGGCCGTCCCCGCCTCCAGGTCGAAGCGCCACATGACACCGGTCAGGTCGCCGCCATACGCCGCGACCGCGGTATTGTCGATATTAAAATCCGCCACCTTCACGTTCAAGCGCGCCAGGCCGCTCGGGTTGGCAGTCGTGCCGACGCCGGTCGTAATGGTCTTCAGCACGCTGCCATCCGCCAGGTTGAGCACGAAAACATAGCCCTTCCCGTCCGCCGAACCGTACTTGCCCCCTTCCGGCACGTTGTTGTAGCCCGAGGTGACCACGGCCACCCACGTCCCGTCCGCCAACTTGGTGATGTACGGCGTGCCATAGCTGTAGCCCACGTTCGGGTTATCGTCGGCGGTAAAGTCCCACAGCGGCTGCGGGTTGGCCGGATCCGTGACGTCCAGCGCATAGAAGCCGCGTCCGCCCTTGCCCATCGCCCCGATCAGGACAGTCTTCCAATTGCCCCCTACCAGCGCATCGCTCATCGCCAGCGGGCCATCCAGGTAGAAGCGGTGCTGGCTGGCATAGTTGGCATCGGCCAGGCGCCACATATTCGGCAGCACCATGGGCGGCACGAAAGCCCAGCGCTCCTGGCCCGTCAGGCCGTCGAACGCATGCAGCATGCCGTCGTTGGAGGCGGCGTACAGTGTGGCGGCACGGGCCGAATTGGCGCTCTTGAAGCCTGCATAGCCGCCATCGCTGAAGTTGTACGGCGGCGCCTTCACGTAAACCGGCTGGGCGTGCACGATATCGCCCAGCACGCGCTCGCGGTCGCGGTACAGCCTTTCGTAGCTGCCGTAGTTCGCATCGCGCTCCTGGTCTTCGTAGCGGTCATGACCGCGCAGGAAGTTCACCAGCGAAGCCGCCGTGGCGGCGCCCTGCTGGGCGACGGTCCAGCCGGCGTACTGGCTCAACTTGCTGGTGTCGAACATCGCCAGCTGCGCCGCGGTCAGGCCGCCGGCGCCGCTGCTGAACAGGGTGCGCGTGTTGCCGTTGGCGGTGTAGATGATGCGGTCGTCGCTATTGCCGGCCGTGGTGATCCGGGCGCGCAGCAGCGGCTCCGCCTGCCAGGTGGCGCTGCCCGAGATGGCGCCGGTCGACAGGTCCACGGTATAGGCGCTTACCTCGCCGTCCCACTTCAGGGTGCGGTAGGTCGCCACATAGATGTAGTTGTCGCCGGTGGTCGGCTGCAGGTTACTGGTGGCCGCCGCCGCGCCGCTGCCGCTTGCGCTGTCGATGCTGCTGAGCGCCTTGCGCAAGCCGCTCTCCAGCGCCGAAGGGTTTTGGGTGCTGAAGTAGGTGCCGCGCCCGTTCACGGCGGCGTGCCACAGGTCGTCGATGGTTTCCGGCTGGTTGGACGCAGGCTTTGGCCAATCCCTGGTGCCCTGCTTGATGTTGAAGTAGTCGCCCGACGTGCTGGTCTTGTAGGCCGGGTCGTAAGTCAGCGTCCCGTCCACGCCCAGCCCGATGGTAAAGGTGGTCATGTGCTGGTGCTGCGCCGTGTCGTCCACCGCCGTGTTCACCCCCGATGGCGCGACATTGTTGGTGCACAGGTCGGTCGCCCCGCAAGAGGTGCGCAAGTCGGTGTGGTAATAGTGGTAGGCCACGTCCGCCAGGGTTTGCGGCGTTTTCAGTGCATCCAGCGATGGCCGCATCACGCCGGCTGCACCGTCGGTGTCGCCGACCCCGGAATAACTGTCGTTCCAATAGCCATCCGTCGCCAGGATGGCAAAATTCTTCTGGCAGGAGAACTGCACGGGGTCCGAATATGTGGTGCTGGTGCCTTGGTACATGCGGCCGATCGAGTCCAGCGAAGTGCGCAGCGGCGTACCGCCGAGCGGATCGAAGTTATACAGGTTGGTGTAGAAGGTGGTCTTCTGCGCGGAGTCGAAATTGGCGATATTCAGCACGACCGGGTTGTTGATGGTCGTCATGCCGATGCGGGCATGCAGGTAGTTGTCGTCGTTCGGGTCGGATTCCTGCGGCGTGCCGCGCACGTCCTTGAACGCTTGCCCGATTGCCGATTTGGTCATCTGGGCACGCGTGCGGTACCACGCATACCAGCTGGCAAAGTTCGCCATCTCTTCGGCATAGGTGCAGCTCGCGCCGGCGCAGTCGGTGCGACCTGCTGCCTTCGCCGGCAAGGTGCCGCTTGGCGTAATGTCGACGCGCGACCAGTTGAAGTAGCGAACCTTGTCGTAGGTCGCCGTCTTCTTGGCCTGGCAGCTGCCTTCCTTGCCGAAGTTCTGGTACGGCGCGTTGTCCGCAGTCTTGCACCATTCCACGCTCACGTTGTAATAGAACGGCGCGCCATAGCCTACCTTCAGGACATTGTAGGTATTGTTCGGGTACAGGTAGGCAGTGCCGCCATCCAGCGCGGACTTGCAGTTCGGCCCGCCCAGGCTATCGGAGGCGCTCTTGCACCAGAACCGCTCCGGGTAGCCGGCAGCCAGGTTGACAGTGGCGTTCTTGCCCAGGCGCGGGCAGGAGCCGCCGGCCACGACGGGCACGCATGGCGTGGCGCTGGGCTGCTGCGCATGGCTGTCCTCGACCTGCTGGATGCCGTAGCCATCGCTGGGGACGGCGTTCCAGGGCGTGACATAAGCGGTATTGCCCTTGTGGTCGGGGCGGCGCGTGCCGTCGGCATTGACTGGCCAGACATAACGCACCGCCGGGTTGTAGTACAGGCCATTGAAGCCGCTGGCGTAGAACGGCGGGTCGCCAGGCTCGCACACCACCAGGCTGTTCTCCTTGTTCGGACCACGGCACCATTGGTTGAACTTCTGGGTCGACATGTAGCGCACGTAATCGGGCATGTAGGGGAAGGCCATGCTGCCCGAATTGTCGAGGTCGAGCATAATGTTCGGCAAAATGTTGGCGTTCGACGCATTGGCCAGCGGTACGTCGGCCAGGTCGGTCGTGCCGGCAGCCGCCGGCTGCATGGCCAGCATCAGGCACAGCCCGAGCGGGGCAAGCATGGCGCGCCAGCCGGCTGGTGCGGCAGTGGTCCTGTCCATCTGAATTCTCCTGCGTTAGATTGAAACCACCACCTGGATGTAGCTGGTGGTATTCCTTGGCCCGGATACCCGCGCCGTGATGCGGTAATAGCCCCGGTTCGCCACCGATTCCCAGGCGCCCGGCTGGTAGGTCAGCATCTGGCGCGAGGCGCCCTGGCTGCTGCCGCCCCTGAACGTTTGCTCGGTGGCGCAAGTGGCACCGTTCAGCGGGCCGGCGCTGTCGCACATGCGGTGGATGATGTAGGCCACCTGGTTGCCGGCGTCGTCGCGCTCCAGCGTCCTGACCGCGTCTGCATCGCCCCAGTCCAGGTCATCCTCGGTGCCGCCGCCCGGCTTGTTGCCGGTCAGGTCCAGCGCATCCTGGCTGGTGGCGTAATAACCGCTGCCGGGAATATCCTGCTGCAGGTTGGCGGTATTGGCGGTCAGCCACGCGATGGCGGTTTCCACCCCGGCATCGCCGCTGGCCACGGCGCTTTGCTTGAACGACAGGTTGCCGGCAATGACGGTCGACGTGTCGACGGAGCGCAGCAGCGCGATGCCGGCCAGCGTCATCGCCACCAGCACGATCAGGGTAACGACCAGGACCACGCCGCGCTGGCGGGCATGCCGGGCCATGCCGGCGCTGGTGCTGTGCTTCATAAGTTCCCCCACAGGACGTTACGCAAGGGCACGACCGTTTCGAACACCTTGTAGCGGTAGCATTTCCAGTCGGCCGGATAGCTCGAGGTATGGAAAGTGGCCCAGGACGACCATCCATCCACCATGGCCTGCGTGGTGGTCGTGCATTCACCGTCGTCGCCGGGCTTTTCGTATTGCGCGCTGCGCGCCACCAGCGCGATGCGCACTGCCTTGATGCGCTTGCGGTTATCCATGGACGGCGAGGCCCAGGTTGCGCCGCTGGCTTCCACCCACTCGTTGACCGATTGCGAACCGGCGCCGGCGGTGACGCCGTATTCGGCCTGCAGGTCGACGATTTCCGGCGCCACCACTTCTCCTGTACTGACCGGCGTCACGGAATTGTCCGAACGCTGCAGCTGGCGCAGCGCGCTGTCGACTGCATAGCTGCGCTGGAACAGCGGCGCATTCGACGGGGCCGAGAAACATGACAGCGAGGCGCCCGTGGTGTAGGCCGGCCAGCCATTGCTGTTCTGGTAGTTGGCTGGAGGATTGTAAATTCCGTTATCGCCGGGGTTATGCTGGATTTTCAGCGCCTGGTCCTGCACGGTGGTGACCTGCATCAGCGTGCAATTGCCGGCCTGCTGCACCAATACCAGGTCCCCTTCCTTGCAGCCGGCGGTGCTGCTCACGTTCAGTTCCGACGAAGGCTGCGGCATGGTGCTGCGCAAACGCGTGGTGGACGGGTAGCGGAACGTATCGAGGTTGGGGTTGGCGAAGAACTGGGCGGTGACGGAATCGGGTTGGCTGCCGCCTTCGCCCACGATGACCGACGACAGCGAAAAGCCGGCCAGCGCCCCGGCCGCACCGCCGCATTCGGCGCTGCCGTCGCAGTAAGCGTGGGTGTTGCCGCAATTGCCGAACAACGCAGGGTCCAGGCCCCAGCCCGCCATGCGCACGTCGCGTTCGACCATGTACAGGGCAATCGCCCCGTTGCTCTGCGCATCGGCGCCGCCGGTGGTGCTGCGCTTCTGGCCTTCCGATTGGCTGAACACCTGCATCACCACCACCATGGCCAGCATGCCGATCCCCAACCCCACCAGGACCTCGGTCATCCCGAAGCCTTTCACACATGTGCGCATTGCTGGTTCCCTCCCCTTAGCCATCGATGCGTGTCATGCTCGAGTGGCTGTGTACCGTGCTTTCGCCCGGCATTTGCCAGGTCACCGTCACGGTCACCTGGGTGCCATCGACCGCGATGGTGCGCTTCCCGTTCGGCAGCGCGCTGACTTCTTCGTCTTCGACCGCGTAGGCGGCCAGGTTGCCGCGGTCGGACCACATCATGCCAATCGCCTGGCTGGCCAGGAAGCTGGCATCGGAGCGGTACTTGGCGTCGGTGGCCTGCCTGACCGTCGCCGCCTGCATGCCGACGATGGCCAGCACGCCCATGGCGAATATGACGATGGCGACCAGCCCTTCTACCAGCACCATGCCGCCCTGCTTGTGCAATGCGCTGCGCGCCGCGGTCCTCTTCATAGCTATCCCCTTAACTGCATCCCTGCGGGTTGGAAGCGAACGGCAGCTTGGGATCGCACATCCGCAGCTGGCCGCCGGCGCCGACGATCACCACGTAGCGGCGCGCCGTGGACATGGCTGCGTTACTGACGTCGGCACGCGTGAAATTGGTCCCCACGGTGGTCGATTGCTTGACGCGGCCCAGGCCATCGAAGCTGACCCCGCCAACCAGTTCGGTGGCAGCCGCCAGGGGCGCGTCGAAATGTCCGGCCGGCGTCGGCAGCGGAAGCGGGTCCTCGCTGATGGCGATGCGCGACTCGCTGCTGCCCTCCTCCGCCGGGCGGGTCTGGATGGTGGCCGGGCAATCGTCCGTCGCAATCACACAACCGACGGTCCAGGCCACCCGGCCCGCCGCATCGGTCAGCGTGAAGCGCACCTCCGTATTGCGCCGCACGGCTTCGGTGCGCGCCAGCTGCAAGCCATTGAGCAGCGATTCGGCCGCGGTGCGGTTTTGCGTGTTGACGATCCACTCGCTGAAGGCAGGCACGCCCAGCGCCAGCAACACCGCGCCAATGACCACCGTGATCATCAGTTCGACCAGGGTCACCCCTTGCTGGCGGCGGCTTAACATGCTCCACCCTTTTTGCGCACCCAGCAGGCGACCGGGGCGGTGCCCCAGCCTTCCGGCGCCGCCGTGGTGCTCTTGTTGTTCGATTCGTCGATGGTGTAGGTGAAGCCGGCCATGCTGCCCTGCCCTTCGGCCTGGACCGTGAAAGCGGTCGCCGTCAGTTCGGGACAGGTGTAGCTGAAGTCGTCGGCCGCCGGCAGCGGCGCGATGGTGCCGGCCGCGCAAGCGCCGACATAGGTGCGGTTATCCTGGTAATACTGTTCCAGCTTGACCCGCATGGAAGCGAGGTTGTTGGTGGCCTGCGGGATGCGGCCGCTCAGCACATAGTTGCTGTACATCGGCATGCCGACCGCGGCCAGGATGCCGATGATGGCGACCGCCACCATCAATTCGATCAGGGTCACGCCCGCTTGCCGCGCTGCTTTCATTGTCGCTGCTCCCAAAGCTGCTATTCGATATGGGAAGTCTAGCCAGCCAAGCTTGCATTACCCTGAGGAAAGCCTGACAAAAACCTGACAGCAGCAGTTTTAGGAGGGGAAGTAGACGGAAAACAGGGCACCGCGCCCGCTTTTCGGGGTGTCGATGGCGACGCTGGCACCGTGGGCGGTGGCGATGTCGCGCACGATGGCCAGGCCCAGGCCGCTGCCCGTGGTCTTTTCGTCAAGACGCTGGAAGCGCTGGAACACGGCGGCACGCTTGGCCGGTGGGATGCCGGGACCCGAATCCTCCACCGTCAGCATGCCGCCGCCCAGGTGCGGGAAACAGCTGACCGTCACCGCGCCTTTCGCCGGCGTGTAACGGATCGCGTTGTCGACCAGGTTGTCGGCCAGGTCCCGCAGCAGGAAGCGGTCGCCGGTCACCATGGTCGGCTGCAGGTCGAAACCCAGGTCGATATCCTTGCGCAGCGCCTGTTCGACGAAGTGCTGGATCGATTCTTCCAGCAACTGGTCGAGCGCCAGGCGTTCCATGCGCGTCTTGCGCAAGGGCCCCGGCTCGGCGCGCGCCAGCGCCAGCAACTGGTTGACCTGGCGGATCATGCGTTCGGTGGAAGCCTGCATCATCGCCAGCGACGAGGCATCGCCGGGCGCGCGTTCCTGCGCCGCCAGCAACTCGATCTGGGTACGCAGGCCGGCCAGCGGCGTGCGCAGCTGGTGCGCCACGTTGGCCAGGAAATCCTGCTGCGCCTGCGCGCCTTCGCGCACCTTTTCCAGCAAGCCGTTGAAGGCTTGCACCACGGGCGCGACTTCCAGCGGCACGTCGGCGGCGGCGATCGGCGCCAGTTCGTCGGCGCCGCGCGCCTGGATGCCGGCGCGTACCCGGTTCAGCGGCAACAGGCCATTGGTGACCGAGAACCAGACCAGCCCCACCGAAGCGAGCGTGAATACGGCCGCCAGCGGCAGCATGGCGCGCACGATGGCGGCGCGCGCCTGCCCGCGCTTGCGCAGCGTCTTGGCCACCACCACGATGGCCGGCTGTTGCCCGGCCAGCACCGGCAGCGCCACCATGCGCACCGCTTCGCCTGCGATCACGCCGTCGATGGCGGGGGCGCCGGCACGCGCCGGCAGCACCGGCAATACCGCATCGCCGGCCACCAGGCGGCCCTGGCCGTCGCGCACGGAAAAATAGACTTTGTCGAGTTCATCGTCGCGCAGCACGCGTTCCGCGGCCGGCGGCAAATCCAGCGCCAGGCGGCCATCGCGTTCGGCCACGCGCGCGCCAAGCATGGCCGCGGCGTCGCCCAGCGACTGGTCGAATGCGATCTGGGCCGGAATCCACGCCAGGGCATAGTTCAGGGCCACGCCGGCCAGGTTCAGCAGCAGCACAGGCGCGATCAACCACTTGAGCAGGCGCAGGCGGATGCTATCCAACGGCGGGCTCCAGCATATAGCCAAAGCCGCGGATGGTGCGGATGCTGATGCCGGCATCGGCCGTCTTCTGCCGGATGCGCGAGATATACACTTCCACCGCGTTCGGCGTCACGTCCTCGCCCCAGGGCAGGATGGCATCGATGATCTGCTGCTTGCTCACCACGCGCGCGCTGTGCTGCAGCAGGTATTCCAGCACCGCCCACTCGCGCACCGACAGGTCGATCACCGCGTCGCGCACGCGGGCGCGCTTGGCGCCCAGGTCCAGCACCAGTTCGCCCATTTGCAACACGGCCGGCTTGGGTGCGTGGCGCCGCGCCAGCGCCCGCACCCGCGCCACCAGCTCCGGCGTGGCGAAAGGCTTGACCAGGTAATCGTCGGCGCCCAGTTCCAGCCCGCGCACGCGGTCTTCCACCGCATCGCGCGCGGTCAGCAACAGCACCGGCAACTGGCTGCCGCGTGCCCGCAGGCGGCGCACCACCTCGAAGCCGTCCAGGCCCGGCAGGCCGATATCGAGCACCAGCACGTCGACCGGCCCGGGACGCTGCAGCAAGGCGTCGGCTTCGCTGCCGCTGCGCAGCAGCTCGACCTTCATGCCGTGCCCACCCAGCACCCGTGCCAGACCGTCGGCCAGAACTGCGTCGTCTTCTACCAGGATCACGTGCATGGTGCTTCGGAAAAATGGGGAACCTGCGCATTATGCCCCGATTCACGATGCGGTAACAATTGCCACGCATCATGACGGCGCCTTGCAATCACTTCGCGGATCACACATGCTTTTCCTCCAGCCTGCCATCGTGCTCATGCAGCGCCTGCGCCTGCTACCCAAGTTCGCCCTGCTCTCCCTGGTGTTCCTGTTGCCCCTGTTGCTGGCCTGCGGCCTGCTGGTGGCGGAACTGCATAAATCGGTGTCGTTCGCGGTCCAGGAGCGGCAAGGCCTGGCCTATGTGCGCCAGCTGCACGAACTGCGCAGCCAGCTGCAGCAAAAGCGCAGCCTGGAGCACATGCGCCTGGCCGCCAACCAGCCCGCCGATGCGCGGGCCGCGACGGCCGCTGCCAGTGCCGCGCTGGCGGCGTTGCGCCCGCTGGCCGTCGGTCCGCTGGCCGGGCTGGAAGCGCAGGCGGAACTGGAGCAGGACTGGCAAGGGCTGCAGCAGCGCCAGGCCGGCTTCGACGCGCGCGCCAGCTTTGCGGCGCACAGCAAGCTGGTCGCCAAAGTGGACAGCCTGGCAGCCCTGGCCGCCGACCGCGCGCGCCTGTCGCTCGACCCCGAAGTGCGCAGCGTGTACCTGATCGCGTCTTTCCTGAAGACCTTCCCCGACTTGCTCGAGAACCTGTCGGTGATCAGCGGCCGCGGCGCCGCCTATATCGACAGCGGCCTGTTCGAAGCCAATGAAGACCAGATGCTGAACGCCACCGCCATGCTGGCGCGCCACGAGCTGGAACGCCTGCCGGCGCAGTACCGCGCCATCTTCGCCAACAATCCCGGGCTGGCAGCCTCGCTCGAGCCTCGGCTGGCGGCGGTGCCGGCCGCGCTGGCCTTCCTGGAACGGGCCCGCAATGAAGTGCTGAACTCCTACAACCAGACCAGCGGCAAGGAATTCAACGGTGCCGGGCTGCAAGCGGCGGCCGCCCTGCAAGCGCTGTCCGGCAGCACCGCCGATGCGCTGGAACAGTTGCTGGCCGAACGCGCCGCCCGCAATGCCCTGCACCGCAACGGCGTAGCCGCCGCGGTGCTGGCCGCCATCCTGCTGGCGGGCTGGCTGGGTGCCGGCTTCTACCTCTCCTTCACGCGCGACATCCGGCACCTGAACCGGGCGGTGCAGGCGGCCGCCGCCGGCGACCTGAGCGTGCGCATCGCTTCCCCGGCGCGCGACGAGATCGGCAGCCTTGCCAATGCCTTCAGCGCCATGACGGCCGCCCTGGAAACCCTGGTGGCCGACATCCGCAGCGGCGCCGCGCGCATCGCCAGCGCCGCCGACGAACTGGCCAGCGGCAGCACGGCCCTGAACGGCTCCACCAGTACCCAGGCCGAGGCGCTGCACGTCACCGTCGGCGCCATGGAGGAACTGGATGCCGCCGTCCAGCGCAATGCCGCCCACGCCGACGATGGCCGCGCCCTGGTGAAGGAGGCGGCCGGCGTGGCGCGCAGCGGGGGCGAAAGCGTGCAGGCGGTGGTGGGCACCATGGCCGCGATCCGCAGCAGTTCCGACCGCATCGGCGACATCATCGGCGTAATCGATGGCATCGCCTTCCAGACCAACATCCTGGCGTTGAATGCCGCCGTGGAAGCGGCACGCGCCGGCGAAGCGGGCCGCGGCTTTGCCGTGGTGGCCTCGGAAGTGCGCAACCTCGCGCAACGCTCGGCCGCCGCCGCCCTGGAAATCAAACACTTGATCGGCGACTCCGTCAGCAAGGTCGAAAGCGGCAACGTCCAGGTCGATGCCGCCGGCGCCACGATGGCGCAAGTGGTCGCCGCCGTGCGCAGCATGGAAGAAGTCATTGCCCGCATCACCGAGGCCGAAGCCGGCCAACGCAGCGAGATCGCGCGCATCAACGGCGCCCTGCACCGCATCGACGACATGACGCGCCAGAATGCGGCACTGGTGGTACAAGCGGCCGAGGGCGCCAGCCGTGTCCATGCCGAGACGGCCCTGCTGAACCAGGCACTGGGACAGTTCCGCCTGGCGGGCGCGCGCCCGGCCATTTCCAAAAGTGCGCCAGTGAAAATCGCAATGTTGTAGGACTAGCCTGACAAGCTGCCATGTTGCCAGCCTACATGACGGAGGTAACAGGTCTTATGTTCATCACTCACATAGAAAATTAAAGTAATACCAACGCGATCGGCAAGCAGCACTCCAAGAATGCCGACTGCAATACCGTGTACTTTAGTTTCTGTGAGGATAAAATGAACAACACTCAACTTAGCGTCTCTGCCCAGAACTCGCTGTCCCATGCAATACCTGCCAGTTCGACGGAGTTCAAAGTTGCGTCCCGGCCAGTTGTCAGCTACAGCGGCGCCCAGCAGAATGAATTGCTGGCAGCCCTCCCTCGTGAAGCGCTGGAAGCCCTGTTTGAACATCTGGAATTGGTGCAACTTCCCTTCGGTAAAGAATTGTTTGAGTTCGGCAGCAAGCTGGAGTACGTCTACTTCCCGACCACCGCCATCCTGTCCCTGCTGTATGTGATGGAAGATGGCGCCACCACCGAAATTGCAGTGGTCGGCCACGAAGGCGTGGTGGGCGTGTCGATGTTTGCCGGTGAGCGCGCCATGAGCACGGCGGTGGTGCAAAGCGCCGGTTACGGCTATCGCCTGAAAGCGCAAGCCTTGCGCGATGCCTTCAACCAGGGCGGCGCCTTGCCGCAGTTGCTGATGCGCTACAACGCCGCACTATTTGCCCAGATGGCGCAAAACGCTGTCGGCGGCCGCCACAGCTCGATCGAGCAGAAACTGTGCCGCTGGCTGCTGGACCGTCTGGACCGCTCCCCCAGCAATGAGCTGAAAGTCACGCAAGAGATGATTTCGATCATGCTGGGCGTACGCCGCGAATCGATCACCGCCGCCGCCGGCAAGCTGCAGGAAGACGGCATGATCACCTACCGCCGCGGCAACATCACTGTGATTGATCGTGAAGGTCTGGAACGCTATGCGGGCGAGTGCTATAAGGTGGCGAAGACGGAATATGATCGTCTGCTCGCTGATGTAGCTTGCTGCTAGGATGCTGCGGGGGCGCGCCGCGCCCCGCCCGCCCCTTCAAGGGAATGTAGACTTCGATACACGTTCCCTGGTCCCCCCGCCCACGGCGGATATTCAATACCCCACCCAACAGCAAAGCCCGCTCCCGCATGCCCAGCAAGCCATGCGACATGGGCTTGGCCAGCGTGGGCGCGGCAATGCCGATGCCATCGTCGATAATGCGCAGCACCAGCATATCGTCGCGCTGCAGCTTGAGCGACACGCTGACGCGGCGCGCCTTGGCATACTTGCGGATATTGGTCAGCGATTCCTGCACGATGCGGAACAAGGCGATCGACAGGCTGCTGTCGCCGGCTTTGGCCACGGCATCGACTTCGACCCCGATCTCGGTATCGCAAGGAATGCTGGTCATGCGCGCGAAGTCTTCGCAATAGCTGTCGATGGCCGCGCACAAGCCCAGGTTGTCCAGCAGGCTGGGGCGCAAGTCTTCGATGATGCGGCGCTTCAATTCCACGGTTTCCATCAGGGTGCCGCGCGCCCGGCGCAACTGATCCGCCAATTCCGGATTGGTTTTTTGCAGCTGGTGCGTGACGGCCGAAATGTCCATGCTGATCGACGTCAGGTGGGCGCCCATTTCATCGTGCAGCTCGCGCGACAGGCGCATCTTTTCCTCTTCGCTGATCGAGATCAGGTGGCGCGACAACACGGAAAGCTGCTCGGTGCGCTGTTGCACCATCGATTCCAGGCTTTCGTTCGACAGTTGCAGCGCATGTTCGACCGCCGCGCGGTGGATGAAGCTGCGCCGCACCAGCTGGTAAAACATCACCAGCACCACGATGGCGATGGCGTTGATGCCGGCGCCCATCACCACGGCCTTCTGGTATTCCTGGTAGAAGCTGGCGGCGCGCGCCGCCATCGCTTCGCCCTGCTCGCGCACCATGATCACCACTTGCAGCCGGATTTCATCCATGCCGCTGCGTTCGTCGCTGACCTTGGCGATGTTGACGATCTCGTCCAGCCCGCTGTGTTTGTAGACGTCGATGGCCTGGCTCACGATGGCGATGCGCTTGCGCACCAGCGACTGCAATTGCTGCAAATTCTTCAACTGTGCGGGGTTATTCGCCAGCAGTTTTTCCAGTTCGCGGAATTCGCGCTCCGATTCGGTGATCACGGCGCGCGTCGGCCCCAGGTAAGTCTCGTTGCCTGATATGAAATAACCGCGCGCGCTGCTGTCGGCATCGAGCATCAGCACGTTCAGGTACTGCAAGCGCTCGGCCACGCGCGAACTGATGGCCAGCTGCTCGTTGGCGCCCTTCAGTGACTGCAGGTTATGAAACAGGCTGAAGCCGTTAGCGATGAGGATCAGCGCGCACGTCACGCACAGCAGCGTTTTGTAGAGCGGCAGACGGTGTCGCGGGGCTGGTTGGATGGTGAAGTACATGTTCCCGATTATAGACCTACAGCAAGATCCTGCCGCACGGAAAGCCAACCGTGCGGCACCGCAACATGTAACCAGACGTATCAGTCCAGCAGATTATTCTTCATTGCGTAGTACGTCAGGTCGCTATTCGATTGCAAGCCCATCTTTTCCATGATGCGCGTGCGATACGTACTTACCGTCTTGATGCTCAGCGACAGCGCCGTGCCGATGTCCGACACGGTGGCGCCGCGGGCCAGGCGCAGGAACACCTGGAATTCGCGGTCCGACAGCTCGGTGTGCAGGGCCGTATTCGGGTCGCGGTCGAAACTTTGCGCCAGCAGCTCGCCCACCTGCGAACTGACATAGCGCCGGCCCTGGTGCACGGTGCGCACGGCGTTGATCAACTCTTCCGCCTCGCATTCCTTGTTCAGGTAACCGTTGGCGCCCATCTTGAACAGGTTGAGCGCATATTGCTGGGCGGGATAACCCGACAGGATCAGCACCGGCAAATCCGGCTGGCCCTGGCGGATGGTGCGCAAGGTGTCGATGCCGCTTTGGTCGGGCATGGCGATGTCGAGCAGCAGCACGTCGCACACTTCCTTGCGTGCAATGTCGAGCGCTTCGCGGCCGGTGCTGCCCTCGGCCACGACACTGAATTCGTCCGAAGACGAAAAGATTTGCTTGAAACCCGCCCGTACAATCTGGTGGTCGTCACAGATGGCTACGCGAATCATTTTCTTCCCTCTTGAATTCCTAGCTTGGGAACGGAGCCAGCGTCTGCAATATCACTAGCAAAATCATAACGTTAATATTGTAGCACCAATGTTTTAACAGTTAGGCTGAGTCTAACCGAAAAAAAGGACGCCTAAGCGCCCTTGCTACAGCTGCTTACAACTTCAATAGCTCGAGGATGGCTGACAGTTCCCTGCGCAGCATCTCACGGTCCAGCGGTGGCGCGTCATGTGCCGCTGCACCCAAGCCAGATCCTTCATCATACTCGCCCTGCGCCGAATCGGTAGCGCGGCTATCAAGCTTATTGCGGGCACCACTGATGGTGAAGCCCTGCTCGTACAGCAATTCGCGGATGCGGCGGATCAGCAGCACTTCGTGGTGCTGGTAATAGCGGCGGTTTCCGCGCCGCTTGACCGGTTTCAGCTGGGTGAATTCCTGTTCCCAGTAGCGCAGCACGTGCGGCTTGACGCCGCACAGTTCGCTGACCTCGCCAATGGTGAAATAGCGCTTGGCCGGAATCGGCGGCAACACTACCAGGTCTGCCTTGCCAGGACGGTCGTTCATTCAAGCGTCCTTGCTGCTCAGGCGCTGCGCGCCGGGCCGGCGCTGTCTTCGACCATGCCTTTCAGCTTCTGGCTGGCGTGGAAGGTCACCACACGGCGTGCCGTGATCGGGATTTCCTCGCCGGTTTTCGGGTTGCGGCCCGGGCGCTGCGGCTTGTCGCGCAGCTGGAAGTTGCCGAAACCGGACAACTTGACCGCTTCGCCCCGCTCCAGCGCGTTGCGGATCTCGTCGAAGAAGGTTTCGACCATGTCCTTGGCCTCACGCTTGTTCAGGCCCACCTGTTCGAACAGAAGTTCGGCCAGTTCCGCCTTGGTCAGCGTCGGCAAATCCTTTTCAGCTTCCTGGCGTACTTTGGCGCTCTGCATTGCGCTGTGCAGTTCGGCGTCCAATGCGGATTCAAGTACGGCGGAATCGACGTCGTTGTTGTTAATTTTGCTGCCCTGCCTTCTAAAAGTACATGAGTCCGGCATTGCCGGACTCCCTGAAATGACTCAAATATTAAGTTCAAGCCCGCAGTTTCGCGCCATGCGCCAGCACCACATGCGCCGTGAGCGTCTTCATCAGCTCGTCCACGACATCGTCCTGCAGGGTGTTTTGAGTATCTTGCAAGCTAAAGCGGAAAGCAAGCGATTTTTCGTCGTTTTCCAAGCCTTTGCCGCGATATTCATCAAACAAAACAATGGCTTGCACAATACGTCCATGCGCATGGGCGGCCACGGCGCCTTGGAAGGCGTCGAGCAGGTCCTGCGCTGCCACGGCTTGTTTCACCACCAGGGCGACGTCGCGCGTGGTGCCCGGGAACTTCGAAATCTCTTCATAAACAGGCACGTCGCGTTGCTGTAACGCAACAGCATCGACCTCGAACAGCACCGGCGCCTTGGGCAAGTCGTATTTTTGCAGCCAGCGCGGGTGCAGCTCGCCGATGAAGCCGATCTGCTTGCCGTCCAGCTCCACCGCAGCGGCGCGGCCCGGATGCAGCGCCGGGTGGGCCAGCTTGGCGAAACGCAGCTGGCGCGGCGCGAACAGGGCTTCCAGGTCGGCCTTGACGTCGAAGAAGTCGGCGTCGCGGGTCTCCATGCCCCACTGCTCGTCGGCCACCGGGCCGTACGCCATGGCGGCCACGCGCTGCGGCTGGTCGTAACCGGCCACCGTCAGCGGGCCATCCTGCACCGAAGCGTCGCGCTTGAAGATGGCACCCACTTCGAACAGGCGCACGCGCGGCTGCTTGCGGTTGACGTTGTAGCGCACATTGGCCACCAGGCTGCCGATCAGGCTCGAACGCATTACGGACATTTGCGAGGCGATCGGGTTTTGCAGCTTGATCGGGTTGTCGTTGCCGCTGAAGTCCTGCTCCCACTGCGCGTCGACGAAGCTCATGTTGACCACTTCCTGGAAACCCAGGTCGGCCAGCTGGTGGCGCACGGCGAAGATGGAGCGGGTGTTTTCCGGCGCGATGCGCATCTCGTTGGCGGCAATCGGCGGCAGCGTCGGGATGTTCTCGAAGCCGTACACGCGCGCCACTTCCTCGATCAGGTCTTCCTCGATCTCGATGTCGAAGCGGAAGCTCGGCGCGGTGACGGAGAATACGCCATCGGCCAGCGTGAACTCGAGGCCCAGGCGCTTGAAGATATCGGCCACCATCTCGTCGTTCAAGGCCACGCCGATCACCTTGGCGGCGCGGGCGGTACGCATCTGCACCGGAGCGCGCTGCGGCAGGTTGACGACCTGGTCGTCGATCGGGCCGACCTTGGTGTCGGCGGTACCGCAGATCTCCACCAGCAGCGCCGTGATGCGCTCCAGGTGCTCAGGGATGGTGGCGAAGTCCACGCCGCGCTCGAAGCGGTGCGCGGCGTCGGTCGAGAAGTTGTACTTGCGGGCGCGGCCCTGGATGGCGTTCGGCCACCAGAATGCGGCTTCCAGGTAAATGTTGGCGGTGTCGTCCGATACGGCAGTGGCGTCGCCGCCCATGATGCCGGCCAGCGATTCCAGTTCCTTGTCGTCGGCGATCACGCCCACCCACTCGTCGACTTCGATGGTGTTGCCGTTCAGGAGCTTGATCTGCTCGCCTTTCCGGCCCCAGCGCACGTCCAGCGCGCCATGGATCTTGTCCAGGTCGAACACGTGGGACGGACGTCCCAGTTCCAGCATCACGTAGTTGGAAATGTCCACCAGCGCGGACACCGGGCGCTGGCCGCTGCGCTCCAGGCGCTGCTTCATCCAGGACGGGGTTTGCGCGCGGGCGTTCAGGCCGCGGATCACGCGGCCGGCGAAACGGCCGCACAGGTCCGGCGCGCTGACCTTCACCGCCAGCTTCTCGTCCAGGGTGACGGGCACCACGCGGTTCTGCGGCACGCTCAGCGGCGAGCCGGTCAAGGCCGCCACTTCGCGCGCCACGCCCAGCACGGACAGGCAGTCCGCCTTGTTCGGGGTCAGCTTGATGGTGAATTTCAGGTCGTTCAGCGCGAAGTAGTCGCGCAGGTTCTGGCCGACCGGCGCATCGTCCGGCAGCTCGATCAGGCCGGCGCCTTCTTCGCTCAGTTTCAATTCCTTGGCCGAGCACAGCATGCCTTGCGACTCGACGCCGCGCAGCTGGCCGACCTTGATCTCGAACGGCTTGCCGTCGGCGCCAGGCGGCAGCACGGCGCCGGCCATGGCGCAGGCCACCTTCAGGCCCGGGCGCACATTAGGGGCGCCGCAGACGATGTTCAGCAAGGTGCCGGTGCCCACGTCGACCTGGCATACGTTCAGGCGGTCGGCGTTCGGGTGCTTGGCGGTTTCGCGCACATGGCCCACCACCACGTTGGTGAATGGCGGCGCAACAGGATCGATGTCTTCCACTTCGAGACCGGACATGGTCAGCATATGGGCCAGTTCATCCGAAGTCATCTTCGGATCGACCATGGTGCGCAGCCAGTTTTCAGAGAATTGCATAATCAGCTTTCGTATCTTTCGAAACCGGTAAACCGGGGTCTGACCCGCAGGGTCAGACCCCTGAATATTCACGCGGCGGTGGCATCACTGGGGTCTGACCCTGTGGGTCAGACCCCGCCTTGCCGGTTTTAGTTGAACTGTTTCAGGAAGCGCAAATCGCCCTCATAGAACAGGCGCAAGTCATTGACCCCATAGCGCAGCATGGTCAAGCGCTCCAGGCCGGAGCCGAACGCAAAGCCAATGTACTTTTCCGGATCCAGGCCGAAGTTGCGCACCACATTCGGATGCACCTGGCCCGAGCCCGACACTTCCAGCCAGCGCCCCTTGAGCGGACCGCTGCCAAACGCGATATCGATCTCCGCCGACGGCTCGGTGAACGGGAAATACGAAGGACGGAAGCGCACCTGCAGGTCGTCCGTCTCAAAGAAAGCCTTCACAAAGTTCAGGTACACGCCCTTCAAGTCGGCGAAGGAAATATCCTCCGCAATCCACAGCCCCTCCACCTGGTGGAACATCGGCGAGTGCGTCGCATCGGAATCGACGCGGTAAGTGCGCCCCGGCGCAATCACCTTGATCGGCGGCTTGTTGTTGCGCGCATAGCGCACCTGCATCGGCGAAGTGTGGGTACGCAGCAGCAGCGGCTTGCCGGTGCTGTCGTTACCTTCAACATAGAAGGTATCTTGCATCGAACGCGCAGGATGGTTCTCTGGCGAATTCAGTGCGGTAAAGTTGGTCCAGTCGGTCTCGATCTCGGGACCGCCGGCGACGTCGAAGCCGATCGAACGGAAGATCTCTTCCACGCGCTCCCAGGTGCGCATCACCGGATGGATGCCGCCCTTGGCGCGGCCGCGGCCCGGCAGCGACACGTCGATCGCTTCAGCATTCAGGCGCAGCTGCAATTGCGCTTCCGCCAGCGCGTCGCGGCGCGCGGTCAGCGCGCTCTCGATCTGCACCTTGGCAGCGTTGATCAGGGCGCCCTGCGCCTTCTTCTCTTCGGGGGCCAGCTTGCCCAGGCCCTTCATCATTTCGGTGATCTGGCCAGTCTTGCCAAGGTACTTGGCTTTGGCGTTTTCAAGTGCGGCAGCGTCTACGGCGGCGAGGAAGTCAGCCTGCGCGGAGACGACGAGTTGTTCGAGCGAGTTCATCCGACTTTTTTTCCTGTTTTGGAAATTAAAAACGGGACATAGCTAAGCCATGTCCCGCTTCTTATGAGCGCCGCCCGAAGGCGGCACACATCACTGGCAATTAAGCAGCGATCTTGGCTTTGACGACGTTGACAATCGCTGCGAATGCAGGCTTGTCCATCACTGCCATATCAGCCAGGACCTTGCGGTCCAGTTCAATCGCGGCCTTCTTCAGACCGTTCATGAACACGCTGTAGGTAACGCCGTGTTCGCGGGCAGCCGCGTTGATACGGGTGATCCACAGGGCGCGGAAGACGCGCTTCTTGTTACGACGGTCGCGGTATGCGTACTGGCCAGCGCGCATCACTGCTTGCTTGGCAATACGGAATACTTTGCTGCGACGACCGCGGTAACCCTTGGCCAGGTTCAGTACTTTCTTATGACGGGCACGCGCGGTAACCCCACGTTTTACTCGAGGCATAGTAGCTCCTTAAATAATGAGTGAGATTAAGCGGATGGCATCATGCGGTAGACGCTCTGGACGTCGGACGCATTGATGTTACGGGTGCCACGCAGTTGACGCTTGTTTTTGGTGGTCTTCTTGGTCAGGATGTGACGCTTGAACGCCATGCCCGACTTAACGGTGCCACCTGGGCGCACGCGAAAACGCTTTTTCGCGGAGCTCTTGGTTTTCATTTTTGGCATGTGAATGCTCCAATAATGACCGGATTGTAGGTGGCAGCCCTTCGCTGCACTTTTGGTGCCTACTCTCACGGGAACCCGGGAGTATAGCACAACTTTTCTTTAAACCGGTACTTCGGTGTCTGACCCGCAGGGTCAAACACCAAAAAAGCAAACGCCGCAGGCCCCAAATGAAGCCAGCGGCGTTTGCGCAGGACGGTGCCTGACCCTGCGGGTCAGGCACCTGGTTTACCGGTTTACTTTTTCTTCTTCGGCGCCAGCACCATGATCATCTGGCGGCCTTCCATCTTCGGGAACTGCTCGACCTGGCCATGCGGCTCCAGGTCAGCCTTCAGGCGCTCCAGCATGCGCATGCCGATATCCTGGTGGGCCATCTCACGTCCGCGGAAACGCAGGGTGATCTTGGTCTTGTCCCCGTCTTCCAGGAACTTGATCAGGTTGCGCAGCTTGATGTTGTAGTCGCCATCATCGGTGCCCGGACGGAATTTGACTTCCTTCACCGAGATCACCTTCTGCTTCAACTTGGCTTCGTGCGCCTTCTTCTGCTCCGAATACTTGAACTTACCGTAATCCATCAGTCGGCAGACTGGCGGATTCGCGTTCGGCGCGATCTCGACCAGGTCGACATCCGCCTCTTCCGCCAGGCGGAAGGCTTCGGCCAGGCTCACGATGCCCAGCGGTTCGTTGTCCACGCCCGACAGACGCATTTCGGGGTAGGTGATCTCGCCATTGATGCGATGGGACTTGTCAGTAGCTATTGCAGTTTCCTTCAATGTTGGTTTAGTGGGCCGGTTGCGGGGCTTCCCGCATCAGGCTTTGGTAGCGACGTCGTTCTGCAGTCGCTCCACCAGGGCTTCGATCGACATGACGCCCAGATCGACATTGCCCCGCGCACGCACGGCCACGGTGTTGGCATCCCGTTCTTTGTCGCCTACCACGAGAATGAAAGGCACTTTTTGGACGGAATGTTCGCGAATTTTATATGTAATCTTCTCGTTGCGCAAATCAGCGGCAACGCGGAAGCCCAGCTTGCGCAGCCTGGATTCAAGCGCTTTGCAGTAATCCGCCTGTGCATCGCTGATGTTCAGAATCGATACTTGCTGCGGAGCAAGCCACATCGGCAGCGCGCCGGCATAGTTTTCGATCAGGATGCCGATGAAGCGCTCCAGCGAACCCACGATCGCACGGTGCAGCATGACCGGGGTCTTGCGGGTGTTGTCATCGGCCACATACTCGGCGCCCAGGCGGCCCGGCATGAAGAAGTCGACCTGCATGGTGCCGACCTGCCATGGGCGGCCCAGCGAATCCTTCAGGTGGTATTCGATCTTCGGGCCGTAGAAGGCACCCTCGCCCGGCAGCTCGGTCCAGGTCACGCCGCAGGCGCGCAGGCCGGAGCGCAGCGCTTCCTCTGCCTTGTCCCATACTTCATCGTCGCCGATGCGGTTGTCAGGACGCAACGCCAGCTTGACGTCGATGTTCTCGAAATGGAAATCTTTATAGACTTCCATCGCCTGCTGGTGGAAGGCCACCACTTCCGGCTCGATCTGCTCATTGGTGCAGAAGATGTGGCCGTCGTCCTGGGTGAAGCCGCGCACGCGCATGATGCCGTGCAGCGCGCCGGACGGCTCGTTGCGGTGGCACTGGCCGAATTCACCGTAGCGCAGCGGCAGGTCGCGATAGGAACGCAGGTCGTTGTTGAAGATCTGCACGTGGCCCGGGCAGTTCATCGGCTTCAGCGCGTAGGAACGGTTCTCGGACTCGGTCACGAACATGTTTTCGCGGTAGTTTTCCCAGTGGCCGGTCTTGCCCCACAGCGAAGCGTCCAGGATCTGCGGCGCCTTCACCTCCTGGTAGCCGTTATCCTGGTACTTCTTGCGCATGTACTGCTCCACCTGCTGCCAGATGGTCCAGCCCTTCGGATGCCAGAACACCAGGCCTGGCGCTTCGTCCTGGAAGTGGAAGAAGTCCAGCTGCTTGCCCAGCTTGCGGTGGTCGCGCTTTTCCGCCTCTTCCAGCATGTGCAGGTACTGTTCCTGGTCTTCCTTCTTGGTCCAGGCGGTGCCATACACGCGCTGCAGCATTTCATTCTTGCTGTCGCCGCGCCAGTAGGCGCCGGCCAGCTTCATCAGCTTGAAGACCTTCAGCTTGCCGGTGGACGGCACGTGCGGGCCGCGGCACAGGTCGGTGAAATTGCCTTCGCTGTACAGCGAAACGTCTTCATTGGCCGGGATCGACGCGATGATCTCAGCCTTGTAGTGCTCGTTGATGGACTTGAAGTAGGCCACGGCCTCGTCGCGCGGCAGCACCTTGCGGGTGACCTGCTCGTCCTTCTTCGCCAGCTCGGCCATCTTCTTCTCGATCGCCACCAGGTCATCCGGGGTGAACGGGCGCTTGTACGAGAAGTCATAGTAGAAGCCGTTCTCGATGACCGGGCCGATGGTCACTTGCGCGTCAGGGAACAGTTCCTTGACGGCGTAGGCCAGCAGGTGGGCGGTCGAGTGGCGGATCACTTCCAGGCCTTCCGGGTCCTTGTCGGTCACGATGGCGACGTCGGCATCCTGCTCGATCAGGAAGGACGTGTCGACGACTTTACCGTCAACCTTGCCGGCCAGGGCTGCTTTGCCCAGGCTGGTGCTGATGTTGGACGCCACTTGCGCCACGGTCACTGGGGCATCGAATTGACGGATGGAACCGTCGGGCAGTCGGACTGAAACCATCATGATCTCCGGAAGAATAAGTATTGCTGAAAAATATGGACGAAAAAAAACGCGGGCCAGCCGCGTTTTTCTTCGATTGAACAAGCAAAAGAAAGCCGATCGACTAGCGTCACTCACCAACCTTGATGGTAGTTCGCGGTGTCATAACCGGTGTGCCTTTCTCGCTCTTACAAAGTGTCTGGTGGGCGGTGAGGAATTCGAATCCCCGACCCCCTGGATGTCGACCAGGTATTCTAACCAGCTGAACTAACCGCCCGTTTGTCTTTTGCAATCGTACTACATGTTCTGGTGGGCGGTGAGGAATTCGAATCCCCGACCCCTTGGATGTCGACCAAGTA
>CAMLRG010000012.1 GCA_946482335.1 uncultured Duganella sp.
ACCAGCGCGTCGCGCCGCACCGCGCCCGGCACCAGGCGCACATCGTTGACGATGCCGCGCGCATTCCACACCGGTTCCGCGCCCATCATGGCCAGGGCGAAGGCCACCATCACGCCTTCATCGCGGACCGCGTCGGAGGCCCATAGCAGGATGCCTTCGCTGCCCGCCTCAGAGCGCTCGCGCGCCGCTGCCTTGGCGGCCAGGCTCGCGCCCATCTGGTAGCCGATACGGGTCGGCAGGATGTCGCCGTCGACGGCGTGGAAGTTGCGCCCGGTCGGCAGCGCTTCGGGTGAGCGCAAGGGGTCATTGCCTTTGCCCGGCTCGATGAAGCGGCCGTCGAGACCGGCCAGCAGCGCGCGCATTTCATTGTGCGGCGACGCGGCGAGCTTGCGCGCAACTTCGGGATCGTCGATTCCGCCCTTCTTCATCGATTCCAGCATCAGGGCGATGGCGTCGGGCTGCCATGGCCGCCCGAAGATATGCAAGCCGTGCGGCAAGAATTTCTCTTGCAGCTTGGTCAGGTAGTGCCCCACCTCGTGCGCCAGCAAATCGTCGTCGGCCGCGTCGAATCCGATGCCGCGCACTGCCAGCACGTCGGCCATCGACGCTTCCAGCTCCGCCTTCAGGTTCAACGCCGCCACCCGCTCCCGCATCAATTGCGCGGCTTTGGCTTTCAGCGAATCCGAGCTGGCGGCTTCGTAGCTCTCCACCACCTGGCGCAGCGACAGCAGCTCGTCGTACAACGGTGTCGATGCCAACGGCGGCGTCAGGTGGTCGACCATCACCGCCAGGCCGCGGCGCTTGGCTTGCGTGCCCTCGCCCACGCCATCGACGATGTAGGGATAAATGCCGGGCAAGTCGCCCGCGATCAGGCTGGGGAAGTCGTCGCCAGCCAGGCCGACCGCCTTGCCGGGCAAGAATTCGTAAGTGGAATGGCGCCCCACGTGCACCAGCGCGTCGGCCTTGAAGCGGTCGCGCAGCCAATGATAAAAGGCGAGGTACTGGTGCGGTGGCGGCACGCTGGTATTCGCATGCAGCAATTCCTCGTCCACTTCCCAGCCGCGCGGCGGCTGCGGGCCGATGAACACGTTGCCGAACACCACGCCCGGCACCAGCAGCTTGCCGCCATCGACCATGATCTTGCCGGGCGGCGCGCCCCAGCCTTTCAAGCCTTCGATGCGGTAGGCCGACAAGCGGCGCTGCAGCGGCGCCAGCGCCGCGCAACGGCGTGCCGCACGCGCTTGCAGGCAGTGCGCGTAGCCATCGGCCAGCGCGGCCAGGTCGCGGATCGCCGCCGCGCGCTGCGGATGGTCGGCGCCTTCCACCAGGTGCTGCAATTCCTTGATCACCACTTCGGCCTGCTTGCGGCCCAGCGCCCACTCGCCGGCGGCCTCGGCCTCCAGCACGTCGGCGTGCAGGCGGCCCAGCAGGCCGCTGCTCATCTCGCCTTGCACGCGCGGCGTCAGCGTGCCGAACCAACTGGCGTAATCGGCCGCGCTGACGCTGTTGACCGCGCCGGCCAGCTCGCGCAAGGCGCCGCGGTCTTCCGGCAGGTTGACGCCATGCGCCATAATGCGCTCCAGCAGCGCTTCCGGCGTGGCCGGCAACTCCCCCACCGTGTAGCCGGCGTCCTTCAGCGCGTGCAGCATGTCGAACAGCGAGGCCGGCACGTCCAGGTTGTCGGCGCCGATGTTCTGGCGCCCCGGCGGATGGTTGTAGTAGACCAGCGCCACCCGCTTGTTGCGGTTGGCCTTGGCGCGCAATGCCAACCAGCGTTCGATGCGGGCGGCCAGCCGCTCGGCTTCCGCGCCCAGCACCACCGGCGGACGGTTTTCGATGCCGGTCAGCTGGTCGCGCTGCGGCGCGCCCAGGGCCGCCACCACGATCGGCTGGCCCACGCCCTGCATTTCCGGCAGCGCCACCCGGTATTGCACCGAGTCGGGCGGCAAGCCGTCCGGCGACAGCCGCCACTGCATGGCGCTGCGGTCGGACAGCCGGACCGCCTTGAACAGCGGAATGTCGAGCCGCTTGAACGCTTCGCTGACCGCTTCCCTTCCTTCGGCGGCGCCCACCACGAAATCCTGCAGCACCACCAGGGCGGCCGGCACGGCGGGTGCGATCAGTTCCGGCAAACGCTCCAGCGCCTCGCGCGAGGCGCCGCCCCAGCGCGGCAGCACTTGCAGGCATTGCTGGCCGGTGCGTTCGATCTGCCGGCACAGCGCGTCGGGCACGATGCCATCCATATTCGACAAGTCCAGCACCACCACGGTTGGCCGCGCCGTCATGCCCAGTTGCGCGGCCCGGCCCCAGGCGTCGGCATCGTGCAGTTCGCGCTGGCCGGCGCGCAGGCGCAGCGCCGGTTCCGGCTGCGGCTCGGCCAGCGGGCGCGCCGGGTCCAGCAAGTGGGCGAACAGCGCCGCCGTGTTGTCGCGGCCACCGGCCTGCCATACCTGGCGCGCCGCCAGCCAATGTCCAGCCGCCGGCAGCGCACGCGCCGTCTCCAGTGCTGCGGCGGGCGGCTGCTCCGTCGACAGCTGGCGCAAGGTCTCCGGCGCCAAGCCGCGCAGGCTGCCGTGCCGGCCGCGCGACATCAGGCTGAGCGCCGCCTCGCCGTTCATCGCCAGCACCGTCGCTTGCGGGCGCGCATGGCGCGGCAGGGCTTCCTTCAGGCGCCGTGCCGGGTCGCCGAACAGCGATACCGCCAGGATGCCGTCGGCCTGGGCCAGCCATTGTGCGGCCTGGCGCTCGTCGGCCGCCATCCACTGCGCCGCCGTGCGCAGCACGATGCGATCATGGGGATGGCTGGCCAGGTGGCGGTGGGCGGCCGCAATCGCCACGGGGGCGGCGCGTTCGGTCACGATGGCGAACAGCACGGCGGCGTTGGCGCGCGCGCAAGCGAACACGCAGAGCAGGACCGCGACGGTCCGGGCAAGGGTCATGGTGGGCACAGCAGATTTATCCGAGCACGCAAAACCACACCCCGGGTTTTGCACAATCAAGCGTGAGTGGCCGGTCTTCTGGCTTGCCTTCTTCCTCAACTGGCCCGGCCTTCCCGTGCGCTGCACAGTGGCGTTGGTCCAGCTTCGTCCGGCTTACAGCAGCGGGGGCTGCGCCGGACTGGCGCAAGATGGCAATCTTTGCGCGGCACCGGCTTCCCGTTTCACCTCCTTACAGACTTGCAAGAAGGCACCAATCACGAAACTGCTGGGATTTTAGCAACAAATGTTGTTGCACGGATGGGAAATCGAAAAAGGAGTGGCAAATCCGCAGCCGAAGGTATTTACTGATAAGTGCGCGTCAAAGAATGCGCTGGGAGAGTAAACATGCATAACAAGACAACGTTGCAAGTCCTGGCCGCGGCCTCGGGACTGGGGGACGAGCGCATCCAGGAATTGTGGGAAGGGGCCGACATGTACGCCCGCGCCCAGGCTGGCAACCCCGATTCGCCGCGCTACCAGAAAGTGCTGCATGAGCGCATGGTGGCGATGGTGGCGCGCGAAGTGGCCAAGCGCCAGCCGGCGCCGGGCGAACCGTGGCAGTTGTCGGATGCCCACCTGGGCCAGATTGAGGTGTCGCTGTCAGATGCGCTGAAAGCGTTCGGCAGCCACGGGGGCCACGCGATGCATTAACGCGGCATAGCCTGCCAGGCACGCTGCGCACAGAAATTCCACGACGTCCAACTGCGGAGTTACAATGCGGCAACTATGAACCGCGCTCCGATCCAGTGCCGTCCCCAATGCGGCGCCTGTTGTACGGCGCCTGCGATTGCCAGCCCGATCCCCGGCATGCCCGATGGGAAGCCGGCTGGCGTGCCCTGCATCCAGCTGGACGAGCAGCGCCGCTGCAAGCTGTATGGTTCGCCCGAGCGCCCGCAAGTGTGCATGGATTACGCCGCCGACGAATCGATGTGCGGCATGTCGCGCGAGCAAGCGATGCGCTGGCTGGGGTGGCCTAAAGGGTAGAATATCGGCCCATCATGAGTTTCCAATGCCGCCCCGCCTGTGGCGCCTGCTGCACAGCGCCCTCGATCACCTCCCCCATACCCGGCATGCCCGACGGTAAGCCGGCGGGGGTGCGCTGTGTGCAACTGGGCGACGATCAGCGTTGCAAGATTTTCGGCCGCCCCGAGCGGCCGGCCTTTTGCGCGGGCTTGCAGCCGTCGGCGGAAATGTGTGGTGGGACGCGCGAGCAAGCGATGCAGTGGCTTACTGCGCTGGAACGCGCTACCGCACCGGAACTGCCGCTCTCAAACCGGCAAATCGGTGTCAGACCCTGAGGGTCTGACACCGGTCTACCGGTTTAACGCTTCCCAGCCCACTGGAAACGATTCCAATGTAGAATGTTCATCCATGAGCCAAGCCATCGACCGCCGCCACCGCCTGTCCACCCGCCTGACCTTCCTGACGGCGGGTCTTGCCATGTCCGCCTGGGCGCCGCTGGTGCCGTATGCGAAGGAGCGCCTGGCGCTGGCCGAGGGGCCGCTTGGCTTGCTGCTGCTCTGCCTGGGCGCCGGTTCGCTGCTGGCGATGCCGCTGACCGGTGCGCTGGCGGCGCGCTTCGGTTGCCGCGCCGTGGTGCTGTGGTCGGCCCTGGTGGTGTGCCTGGCCCTGCCCGGCCTGGCGCTGGCCGCCACCCCGCTGCAACTGGGGCTGGTGCTGTTCATCTTCGGCGCCTCGCTGGGCACCATGGACGTGGCCATGAACGTGCAGGCGGTGATCGTTGAAAAGGCCAGCGGCGGTGCCCTGATGTCCGGCTTCCACGGCATGTTCAGCGTGGGCGGCGTGGCCGGTGCCGGCGGCATGGCCCTGCTGCTGTGGCTTGGCGCCGGGCCGCTGGGCGCCTGCCTGGCCATCGTGGCCCTGGTCGCCCTGCTGCTGTGGCGCGCCAGCCCGGACTTGCTGCATGAGCCGGAAGCGCGCGACGGCAACACCCCCACTTTCGTCATGCCCCACGGCGCCGTGATCTTCATCGGCGCCCTGTGCTTCATCGTCTTCCTGGCCGAAGGCGCCATGCTGGACTGGAGCGCCGTGTTCCTGAGCGCCGGGCGCGGCATGGAAGAGGGCCGCGCCGGCCTCGGTTACGCCGCCTTCGCCATCGCCATGACGGCCGGCCGCCTGACCGGCGACCGCGTGGTGGGCCGCTTCGGCGCCCGCCGGGTGCTGCTGGCCGGCGGCCTGTGCGCCGCAGCCGGCTTTTTCACCGCCGTGCTCTCGCCCACGCCGGCCGTGGCCCTGCTCGGCTTCGTCCTGGTCGGCCTGGGCGCTTCCAACATCGTGCCGATCCTGTTCACCGCCGCCGGCAACCAGCGCGCGATGCCGGCCAGCCTGGCCATTGCCGCCATCACCACCATCGGCTATGCCGGCATCCTGGCCGGCCCCGCCCTGATCGGTTTCGTCGCCCATCTTTCCAGTCTGAACATGGCATTCGCCGTCCTGGGCGGGGCCCTGTTGCTGGTGGCCGCCAGCAGCCGCCTGGTGCGCGTCCACTCCTGACGCAGCGCAAACCGGCGCCCCGGCAGCCGGGCTACGCTTGGCTTAATTGCGCCGTTGAGTGCGTCGGCGGCGGGCGCTCATGGTAAGCTTCGTGCCCGCGCAGCATCCCGCCACCGACACTCTTAACAAAATCACAATGGACATCGTTCTCCTGCTGAAGGCTCTGATCATGGGTCTGGTCGAAGGATTCACTGAATTCCTGCCGATTTCCTCCACCGGGCATTTGATCCTGGCGGGCAGCCTGCTCGATTTCACGGGCGAGAAGATGAAGGTGTTCGAGATCGTGATCCAGGGCGGCGCCATGCTGGCCGTGATCTGGGAATACCGCCGCAAGATCGGCGAAGTGCTGGCCGGCATTTTCCATGATCCCAAGGCACAGCGTTTCGCCCTGAATATCGTGGTCGGCTTCATCCCGGCCGGCGTGCTGGCCTTCCTGTTCAACAAGAGCATCAAGGCGGTGCTGTTCCATCCGGAGCCTGTGGCGCTGGCCTTCATCATCGGCGGCTTCATCATCCTGTGGGTGGAGCGCCGCGCGCGCCTGAACCCGGTGACGGTGCGGGTGCAGACGGTGGACGACATGAGCATCGGCGACGCGCTCAAGGTCGGCTGCGCGCAAGCCTTCGCCCTGATTCCGGGCACCAGCCGCTCCGGCGCCACCATCATTGGCGGCCTGCTGGTCGGCCTGTCGCGCAAGGCCGCCACCGAATTCTCCTTCTTCCTGGCGATCCCGACGCTGCTGTCGGCCACCTTCTATTCGCTGTGGAAGGAGCGCGCCCTGCTGTCGGCGGCCGACCTGCCGATGTTCACGGTCGGCACCGTTTCCGCCTTCGTGTCGGCCTTCCTGTGCGTACGCTGGCTGCTGCGCTACGTCAGCACCCACGGCTTCACCTTCTTCGCCTGGTACCGTATCGTGTTCGGGGTGGTGGTCCTGGCCACCGCCTACACCGGCGTGGTGACCTGGCACGAGTGACCCAAGCGATGGACCAGCTAGACATCAGCCAGCGCGCCCTGCACCTGCTGCAGACCGTATTCGGCTACCCGGCCTTCCGCGGCCAGCAGGCGCAGATCGTCGAGCAAGTCGGCAATGGCGGCGACGCCCTGGTGCTGATGCCGACCGGCGGCGGCAAGTCGCTGTGCTACCAGATCCCCGCCATGCTGCGCGATGGCGTTGGGGTGGTGGTGTCGCCCCTGATCGCACTGATGCAGGACCAGGTCGACGCGCTGGCCGAAGTGGGCGTGCGCGCAGCCTTCCTCAATTCCACCCAGACCTACGAGGAAGCGGCGCGCATCGAACGGCTGGTGCGCACCAACCAGATCGACCTGCTCTACGTGGCGCCGGAACGCTTGCTGACGCAGCGCTGCTTCGACCTGCTGCAGGATTCGCAGATTGCGCTGTTTGCCATTGACGAGGCGCATTGCGTGTCGCAATGGGGCCACGACTTCCGCCCTGAATACATCCGCCTGTCGGTGCTGCACGAGCACTTCCCGAACGTGCCGCGCATCGCCCTGACCGCGACCGCCGACCAGCTGACGCGCGACGAGATCATCCACCGCCTGGCACTGGACGAAGCGGCGCAATTCGTGTCGTCGTTCGACCGCCCCAACATCCGCTACCAGATCGTCGAAAAGACCAACGGCCGCAAGCAGCTGCTGGACTTCATCACCGCCGAGCACGCGGGCGATTCCGGCATTGTCTACTGCCTGTCGCGCAAGAAAGTGGAAGAGACGGCCGAATTCCTGAACGAGCACGGCGTGCGCGCCCTGGCCTACCACGCCGGCATGGAGCACGCGGTGCGCGCCGACAACCAGGCGCGTTTCCTGCGCGAAGACAATATCGTGATGGTGGCCACCATTGCCTTCGGCATGGGCATCGACAAGCCGGACGTGCGCTTCGTCTGCCACCTGGACTTGCCCAAGTCGATCGAGGGCTACTACCAGGAGACCGGCCGCGCCGGCCGCGACGGCATGCCGGCCAGCGCCTGGATGTCCTACGGCTTGCAGGACGTGGTGCTGCAGCGGCGCATGATCGACGAGTCGGAAGCCGACGAGAACTTCAAGCGCGTGCTGTCGGCCAAGCTCGACTCCATGCTGGGCCTGTGCGAAACCCTGAGCTGCCGCCGCGTGCGGCTGCTGGAATACTTCGGCGAGCCCGCCACGCCTTGCGGCAATTGCGATACCTGCCTGATCCCACCGGTGTCCTTCGACGGCACGGTGCCGGTGCAAAAGCTGCTGTCGGCCATCTACCGCTGCGACCAGCGCTTCGCCGCCGGCCACGTGATCGACGTGCTGCGCGGCGCCGGATCGGAGCGCATCCTGACCTGGCACCACGACAAGCTGTCGGTGTACGGCATCGGCGCCGACCGCAGCGAGCAGGAATGGCGCGCCATCCTGCGCCAGGTCATTGCGCTGGGACTGGTGACCGTCGACCACGAGCAATTCAGCTCGCTCAAGCTGACCGATGCGGCGCGCCCGGTGTTGAAGGGCGGGCAGAAAGTACAGCTGCGCCAGTACCAGAAGCCGGTCAAGCAAAAGCGCAGCGCGGCGCCGAAAGGCTATGTCGAGACCGACCTCGATGGCGACGAACAGCGCATATTCGACCGCCTGCGCTCCTGGCGCATGGGCGCGGCGCGCGAGCACAGCGTGCCGGCCTATGTGATCTTCAACGATGCCACCCTGCGCGAAATCGCCAAGGTGAAGCCGGCCACGCTGGGCGAAATGCGCGGCATTTCCGGCGTCGGCGAGAAGAAGCTGGTCTCGTATGGCGACGAAATCGTCAGGCTGATCGCCGGCCTGACCTGAGCCGCCAACTGCCTGCCAGAGCCAGCCCCGCCAGCATCAGCAGCGCGGGCGCCGGCTCGGGGACGGGAGTCAGCAACACCGTCACATAGTCCCAGTTACCGCCCTGGTTTTGCGCCATCGCTATGATCATGCCGTCGTTGCTCACTTGTTCGGCCGATGTGAGCACCCATCCCGGCCAGTCTTCGGCATTCCACAGGGAATTGAGGTCATGGGACTGGCCATTGAAGAATATCGTGGCTGTCGTCGTGAAGTTGTCCACCACCAGCCCCACCGCCAGGCCGGCATCATTGATGGCATGGGCAGAACCGCGGCCTTGGAATTCGGGCAGGCCATCCTTCCAGATGGTGGCGAAGGAAGGCGAGCCCCCGTCCGCGCCGGAGCTGCCGGCCACCCAACCTGCCTCGTTGATTGCGCGAGCAAAGGAGTAGCCGTCGTCCGGCAAGTCATGCAGCACGCCATCGCGCCACACCGCGCCCTGGCCACCGGGCCCGCGCCGGTTGCCGGCAACCTCGTCCTGTTCGTTGACCGACCATGGGAACAGGCCGTAGATTGGCGTGCGCTGTCCGTCCCGGTACAGGAAGTACTGGTGCTGGTATCCATACTCGTCCATCGCACCGTTCTCCATGAGGACGATGGAGCCTTTATTGTTGATGGCAAGCGCCATGCCGCCGTAATAGCCAGTCTCGAACTGGAGAGCTTGCCGGCCCGCTTGCCACATCGTCGGCATACCGGTGATACTGCCAACCATCTGCCCCAGGTCGTTGATGCCCAAGAGGCGCGCTTCCTCGCCGCTGTTCGTCATATAGCTAAGCGCTTGCCCAGGCTGCCAGAGCGCAACGCGGCCATTTACCAAGCCTGCCGCCTGACCGGCATTGTTGATGAAGACTTGCTCGTTGTCGAATGGAAGTAAGGTCGCGCGGTAGGCCGCAGGGACTTGGGCGGCAACAATCGGCGGCAGCAACACCAGCAGGCTGCACAGCAATTGAATAAGCTTCATCGCGTTCTCCTGTCGTGGGCATGAGCGGCTATGCTGCACCAGGCGCCAGGACGCCGCGCGCGGCGCTTCCTATCGTACGCGCCGCGGCGATAGGATCAGGACAGGAAAGTGCCCGCCAATTGGCGATAGCGGCCAGGCGGCGCGCCGACCGCCGCGCTGAAGCGGTGGGTGAAATGGCTGAGGTCGGCATAGCCGCAGGCTTGCGCGATCTGCTGCAATGGCAGCCGGCTATTGCGCAGCAGCCCGCGCGCCCGTTCGATGCGGCGGCTGGCGATCCATGCCGAGGGCGGCATGCCGAAACTGACGCGGAACATGCGCGCCAGGTGGAACTCGGACATGCAGGCCAGTTGCGCCAGCACGCCGAGCGTGATGGCCTGGTCCAGGTGGGCTTCAATGTACTCATGCAAGCGGCGGCGCACCAGCGGTGCCAGGCCGCCGCGCAGGCGCTGGCCTGGCCCGGTCATCGATTGCGAGCGCAGCAGCTCGCTCAAGACTTCATGCGTGATTTCGTTGGCGCACAGCAGCTGGTCCGCATCGTGCCAAGGCTGCCGCAGCAAATCGCCGCACAACTGCACCAGCTTGCCGTTTTCGAAGTAGGTGCGGTCCTGCAGCGTGAGCTCGCGCGGTTCGCGATCCAGCTCCGCCACCGCGCGCCGCGTGAAATGCTCCGGCATGAAATACACGTGCAGCATGCGCAACTGCCCGCGCACCACCCATTCCGATTCGTGCCAATCAGGCAGTGAGCACAAGCGCTCCGGCGCGCCGTACTGGCCCGGCAACCCCTCGCGCTCCACGCTATAGCCGCCGCCGAGATAGCAGGACAAAGTGTGGTGGCCTGGCCGGCGGTATTCGGTTAGTTCCTCCTTCGCGCTGCGCTGCCAGACCGCCGCCGCCAAGCCATCGCCCAGCCAGGCGAAGCGCTCCAGCGTGGCATCGGTACCGGACATGGTGCGGAATACGGCGTGCGACATGGCGTCGCCCGGCTTGTCGCCCAAGGCCGCGCGCGCCGCCGCGCCCACGCGCTTGCGCGGTACGGCACCCTCAAGTTGTCCAATCAGTGGCTTCACGCCGAAAAGTCTAGCACGCCCCGGACGGCCAGGCCTGCGCCCCGTTCGATTTGCGCAAGATCAGACAATGCTTCATATTAAGGGCTCCCAGGAGCAGGAGCCTCGCATGAATATCAATTTTTTCGCTACGGAGGTATCGGCAGCGCCGGTGGAGGGCATCTGGACTGTCGAATTCTCGGCTCCTGCACAGGGACAAACCTTCCTGGTCCGGCGGGATGTGAACAACATCCATGGGCAACAGGGGCTCAACATCCATTACATCGAGTTTTGCGATCCTTCGCGCGCCTGTTACGGCGGCCTGGAGCGCGTGCAGGTGCTGCTGAATGCCGTGCGATTCCGCCTCACCGCCAGCGCGGCGGAGCGGATCGGCGTGGCGGAGATCGTAGTCTCGTTCAGCCTGAGCAAGGCCGCCCTGGGCGACATCTCCTCGGCATTGGCGCACATCGTCGAGCACGGTCGGGTAGAGATCCTGTAAGCGAATCGCGCAAGATCAGACAACCGCGCCGGCGCGGCGCAAGGCATGCTGGCGGGCATGAATACTGCCCTCTACCTCACCACGGTGCTCATCTGGGGCACCACCTGGATTGCGATCAAATTCCAGCTCGGCGTAGTCGCCGCGCCAGTGTCGATCGCTTACCGTTTCTGGATCGCCGCGCTGGTGCTGATGCTGATCCTGCTGGCGCGCCGGCAGCAGATCCTGCCGCCACGCTCCGCCTGGCGCTATCTGCTCGCGCAGGGCCTGGCCCTGTTCTGTTGCAATTTCCTGTGCTTCTACTACGCCACCATGTGGGTGCCGAGCGGGCTGGTGGCGGTGGTCTTCTCCACCGCGCCGATCTGGAACGCCATCAATGGGCGCCTCTTCATGGCGCGCCCGATCCGGCCGCAAGTGCTGGGCGGCGCGGTACTGGGATTGGCGGGCATTGCGCTGCTGTTCCTGCCTTCCATGCAGGGGCACTGGAACGACAGCGGCATGCTGGCCGGCCTCGGCCTGGCCCTGCTTGGCACGCTGTGCTTCTCGACCGGCAACCTGCTCTCCAGCCGCATGCAGGCGCTCGGCATGGCGCCCTGGCTGACCAATACCTGGGCCATGCTGTGCGGCGCCACCATCCTGACGCTGGGCGCGCTGGCCTTGGGCATGCCGTTCGATTTCGACCCGAGCCCGCGCTACGTGGGCGCCCTGCTCTACCTGGCTGTGCCGGGTTCGGTGATCGCCTTCACGGCTTACCTGCTGCTGGTGGGGAGGATCGGGCCCGACCGCGCGGCATATTGCACGGTACTGTTCCCGGTGGTGGCGCTGACGGTGTCCACCTTCTTCGAAGGCTACCAGTGGAGCAGTATGGCGCTGGCCGGGCTGCTGCTGGTGATCGGCGGCAACCTGCTGGCTTTCATGCCGGCGCGCACCAAGGCGGCAGCGCCGGCGGGCGCCAAGCTTACTTCTTGACGAATACCAGGTCCCATACGCCGTGGCCCAGTTTCAGGCCACGGTTTTCGAACTTGGTCAGCGGGCGGTAGGCCGGCTGCGGCGCGTAACCGTCCGCCGTATTCTGCAGCGCCGGCTCGGCGCCCAATACTTCCAGCATCTGCACCGCGTAATCTTCCCAGTCGGTGGCCAGGTGGATATAGCCGCCCGGCGCCAGGTGTTCGCACAGCGTCTTCACGAATGGCGCCTGGATCAGGCGGCGCTTGTTGTGGCGGGCCTTATGCCACGGGTCCGGGAAGTAGATGTGCACACCCGCCAGCGAACCGGCCGGTATCATGTCGCGCAGCACTTCCACGGCGTCATGCTGGATCACGCGCAGGTTGGCCAAGCCTTCCTCGCCGATCAGCTTGAGCAGGCTGCCCACGCCGGGCGTGTGCACCTCCACCCCGATGAAATCCTTCTCCGGCATCAGCTTGGCGATGTGCGCGGTGGTGCCGCCCATGCCGAAGCCGATTTCCAGGATCACCGGCGCCTTGCGGCCGAAAGTCTTCTCGTAATCCAGCGCTTCTTTCTGGTAATCGACCAGGAATTGCGGACCGAATTCCTTCAGCGCACGCTCCTGGGCCGTGGACAGGCGGCCAGCCCGCGTAACGAAGCTGCGGATGCGGTGTTCGGTCGGGTCATAGAGCATTTTGCCCTTTGGCGTGGATTCGGAAGACATGGCTAAACGTGCAAGGAAAAGGGACGATTATACCATTCCGGTTTTTGCGGCCGGCCTGCGATAATAGCGGGTCACGCAATCCTGGAAGCCCCTTTTTATGGCCCTCGCACTGAATATCGTCATCATCATCCTGGCGCTGGTAACGCTGTATTTCCTGCTAAAAGGCGGCCCGAAAGCGGCGCCGGCGCCGGCAGGCAAGCCAGCAGGAGGGTCCTACACCCCACTGCCGCAGGGCGAGCCGGTACACCACTGGACCGATGGCGGCCGCTTCCCGCTGGAAGTGCTGGGCGAATCGCGCTATTCCGACACCATCCGCAAGCTCGCCGGCCAGCATGGCGACGCCCCGGCCGACACCCGCCACAAGGCATTGCTGCTGCCGGACGATAACAACCCTTACGAAGACAAGGCGGTAGCCGTCTTCCTCAGCAACGAAATGGTCGGCTACCTGGCGCCCAAGGATGCACAAGCTTTCCGCACCATGCTGGCCCGCCAGGAAATCGGCGGCCAGCTCACTTCCACCGACGCCGTGATCCGCGGCGGGCATGTGTACGAAGGCAAACGCCTGTCGTACGCAGTGCTGCTCGATATCAATGTGGCATAAATAGCAACGAGTAACTTACCCGACCCCGCGCACAATTGAGCGTGGGACAGCTTTGTGCCATCATCGGTCGCTTGTTGTTTTGATAACCAAACAGGGAGCCACGATGAAGACCAAGTACGCCTTGCTGTTACCTGCCCTGCTGCTGGCCGCATGCGCCAAGAAGGAACCAGTGCCCGCGCCAGAACCGGGAGCTGCCGCGCCAGCGCCTGCCGCTGTGCCAGCGCCTTCAGCCCCGACAACGCCGGCCCCGGCCGCACCGGCCACCGGCACCGCCACGGCTATTGCCGCCAACGGCCCCCTGCAGACGCCTCAGCTGGACATCGAAAACATGAGCGAGGAGCAGAAGGACATGGCCAAACGCCAGGCCAAGCTCGACTACTCCAATATGGAAGAGGGCTATATCACCGATGCCAACGCGCAATGGGCCAGCGCAGCGACGGCAACGTCGAGCTATGGCTACAGCTATGAACCGTCGCAGGCGACCGGCAAGGTCGATGGCAAGTATTTTTCGACCAAGGGCAGCGACGTGGGCTTCGATTCGCTGGAAGTCAGTTTCGAAAAACCGGTCAACGCCACGCAGCTGCGCGTCGCCATCAGCGACGGCGACGGCATGGACGGCATCACCAAACTGGAGTTGCAGGACACCGACGGCAAGTGGAACACCGTCTGGAGCGGCGTCAACACGGTGAAGATCGACAAGCGCGGCGCCCGCACCTGGTACGTGCAGCCGATCGAAAAGACCAGCTACAAGGCCAAGGCCGCGCGCATCACCAAATCCAATAACGTCACGACCGACCGCCTGGCCGTCGATGCCGTCCAGCTGGTCGGCAGCTGAGCCACGCATGCGCCCTGCCTTGCCTGGCAGGCGTATCATGGCAGCAGCAGCGTGCAGGAGGCAACCATGGAACGCGAACGGGCAAAGGCAGGCGATGCGGTGCGGCCGATCGGCTGGCACCACAAGATGCTGGTGATCCGCACCACAGCGGGCAGCACTGGCCGCAACGATGACGAAGACGTGTTGTGCCGCTGGCGCGACAGTGACGGCGAGCATCAGCAAACCTTCAAATCCGGCCAGCTGGAAGTCCTTAACTCAGCAGCCCAGGCCCGCAATCCGCGCCGACGTACCCTTATCTAGCAGTACCGGCCTGGCGCGGCACACGCCAGGCAAGGCTGGCCACGGCCGCCAGCACACACGCCATGCCGGCCACTTGTTGCGGCGTGACCGTCTCGTGCAGGATGGTGCCCGCCAACAGCGTGGCGGATACCGGCGCCAGGGCGGTGAACAAGGATGCTTCCATCCCGCTGACCCGCGCCGCGCCGGCATACCACAGCACGAAACCAAGCACTGTCGGCACCAGCGCGTAATACAGCACGGCCTGCAGCGCGCGCGCATCCACACTGAGGTGCCAGGGCCGCTCGAAGCCCACCGCTGCGGCCGACGCGAACAGGAAGCCCAGGCCGCACATCAGCGCCGACAGAGGCAAGGCTTCGATCGGCGCCCGCAAGCGCTTATTCAGCAAGATGAACAGCGCCTCGCAGCCCACCGCCGCCAGCACCAGCGCGACACCCAGCAGATGTTGCGCACCATCCGCAGCCCCGTGCGCCGCCGTGGCGATGGGCGACGCGATGCCGCTCGCGGCCAGGACACCGGCCGCCGCGAGCGTGATGGCCGCCAGCAGGCGCAACGTGGGACGCTCACCCAACGCCAGCACCGCAAACCCTGCCGACACGATCGGCAAGGTGCCAACCAGCACGCCCGCCGTCGCGGCGGAAGTAAGCGCTGTCCCGGAGATGAGCAGCACCGTATATCCGACACTGCCCGCGCACGCCTGCAGCACGAGCAACATTGCGTCGCGCCGTCCGATGCGCGGCAGGCGCGCCCGCAGCAGCCAGCACAAGGCGATAAAGACCGGCAGCGCAATCGCAAAACGTAAAGCGGTCGCAGAAAATGGCGGCAAGCCGGATGCGATCACCTTGCTGGCCACCACAGTGCTGCCGACGGTCACCATCGCCAGCGCACAATACAGATATCCCACCATTTGCAGACTCCCGATGAAGAAAGCTGCAGGCTAAGGTCAGGCCGCTGGCGGGGTCTTGAACGAAATTGCAAAGGCGCCCGGCGCCATGCCGTATTTGCGCACGAACACGCGGGTCATGTGGCTCTGGTCCGCAAACCCGCTGGCGGCGGCAGCGTCGGCCAACGCCGCACCGCCCGCGATCAGGCGCCGTGCCAGCAGGATGCGGCGATGGACAAGGTAGGCATGCGGCGTGAATCCGGTATTGCGCGCAAACGAACGCACCAGCTGGAAGCGGCTCAAGCCGCACGCCGCCGCCAGCTCGGCCAGCGACCAGTCAGCGAGCGGATCGTCTTCCATCATAGCCTGTGCTGCCGCAGTCGGCGCGACGGCGCTGCAGCTGGCCGCGCGGCGGCGCAGCAGGGTATGTCCCATCAGTTGCAGCAAGTGCTGCTCGGAAGCCAGGCGCGCTGCAGGCAGCGGGGATATGGCGGCCGCGTAGGCGCGCTCGAATGAGGCCGCCAATGCGGCATCGCGCAATACCGGTGCGGTGAATTCCAGCGCGCCGCAGCGGACGGCGGCCGCGTCGTACAGCAACTCGGCGGCCAGGCCGGACTCCAGGTAGAGCATCTTCCAGCTGCGCCCCTGGTCGCCCAGCGGTGCGCCATCGTGCACTTCGTTCGGATTGACCGTGATCAGGTCACCGGGTCCCGCCTCCACCATGCCGCAGCCGCTGAACGATCTTTGCGCGCCGCGCGTGACGAGGCCGATGCCGAACTGCTCGTGGGTATGCCGGGAAAAGGATTGGCCGCTATGCGCTTCCACCGCATGGATGCGCGCGTCGCCGCACGGTAGCACCTGGAAGTTCGCCTTGGCCATGGTCGAAGGGGAATGGAGCGCGTGATGGGCCTTCATTATGGATTCGGGAACCCGCCAGGTCAACGCGCGCCCTGGTCATCCCCATCGGTATGCCGACTAAGGCGCCTGCTTCTTAAGGCGATCGACAAACCATCGTCCGGCCGGGCCGGGTGGGCGCTCCATCAAGTGCACCGCATGCATGGAGAACCCGGGCCCGACATTGGGCTGCACTTCCAGTTCCAGGCGAACCAGCCTTCCGATACGAAGGTCGTCTTCGACCATGTGCAAGGGCATATAGCCCCACCCCAAGCCAGCGCGCAAGAACGCATGCTTGGCCCCCATGTCGGCCAGGCGCCAAGTCTTGGCCGACACAACTCCGAAATTGCGCCCCGCAGTCAGCGACGATCGGTCCGACAAAACCAGCTGCACGTGTTCACCTGCCACAGAACGCAGCACAGGCGCGGGCATCGCGGCCAGCGCGTGGGAGGGGGCGACTACCGCCACTGCTGCGACGCTGACGAGAAATTCGGACGCGCAGCCGGCAGGGATTTCGGGAAGCGACCCAATGATCGCCACCCTGCAGTCGCCGGCTAACAAAGGCTGCAATACCGCGCCCAGCGCTTCGACGTAAAGGCGGAGCGGCGTCGACGGGAACGCCTGGTGGAATGCCTGGACCGCGGAAGTCAGCTCCGCGATGGGAAACATGACGTCGACCGCCACGGCCAATTCCGGTTCCAGCCCTTCCGACAGCGTGCGCGCCTTTGCCTTGAACGCGTCCATGCCTGCAGCAGCGTGCCTGGCTTGCTCCAGCAAGGCATGCCCCGCTTCCGTCAGGCGGGGAAAGCGCCCTGTGCGCTCGAAAAGCGGGAATCCCACCTGCAGTTCAAGGTTCGCCAGCGTCGCGCTCACGACGGATTGGGCTCGCCGCAACTTGCGGCCAGCTGCGGAAAAACTGCCTTCATCAGCCGCCGCAATAAAGGTGCGCAGCTGGTCCATTGACATGCCATCAAGCATCCATCGCCTCCTTGGATATATAGCATCTAATTATATAGGCTATGCGGATGGGTTCCTGAACAATATGATTTCTCCATGCAGTCAAACATTGGAGCAAACATGAACCACACTGAAACCCAACGCCAGATCGCCTACCGCAGCAAGGGCAAGGCACACGGCGGTATCGTCCGCCTGGTCAGCCCTCGCGATCTCGGACAGCTGATCAAACCTTTCGTGTTCCTCGACCTGTTCCACCTGGAAGCGGCCGGCGGCAAGATGGGCATGCACCCTCACTCCGGCATTGCCACTGTCACCGTGGTGATGGATGGGGCATTGGAATATCGCGAAACCACGGGTAACCAGGGCGAACTTCCAACCGGCGGCGTCGAATGGATGAGCGCTGGCGGCGGCGTCTGGCATGAGGGCGGTGCCGCGCCGGGCAAGCATGTCACCGGATTCCAGCTCTGGCTTGCCTTGCCGGCCCAAGACGAGAACGGCCCGGCTAATAGCCAATACCTGGCGCCGGAACAAGTACCAAGCTTCGGTCCAGCCCGCGTCATCATTGGCAGCTATGGCGATGCGCGCAGCCCTATCCGTCCCCGTGCGCCAATCAACTACCTGCACGTGAAACTGAACGACGGTGAGCGCTGGACTTACGAAACACCTGCAGGCCATGACGTGGCCTGGGTAGCTGTGGCCACCGGTGCGCTGCAAACCGCGGACAGCCTGGTGCAGGACGAAGTGGCGATATTCCAGGATGGCGCCGGCGCCATCGACTTTGTCGCAGAAGGACCGACCGAGTTCGTGCTGGGTTCTGCAGCAAAGCATCCGTACGAATTGGCGACCGGCTATTACTCCGTACACACCAATGCCGCAGCACTCGAGCAAGGCGAACGTGAAATCCGTCGTATCGGAGCCCAGCTCCGCGCAGCAAACCTGATCTAACTATCCCACTACTTGAAAGGAATCACCATGAACACCGCAAACACCAACATTGCCCCTGCCATTGGCCGCGTCCTGCTGGCAGCGATCTTTATCTTCAGCGGCATCGGCAAGCTCCTCGCACCTGCCGCGACCATCGGCTACATCGCTTCGTCCGGCCTGCCTGCCGCACCGCTGGCACTTGCAGTAGCGATCGCCCTGGAGTTGGGCGGCGGCCTGATGCTCGCCATCGGTATCCAGACCCGCCTGGTTGCAGCACTGTTGGCCGCGTTCTCCATCGTCACCGGCCTGGCCTTCCATAACGCGATCGGCGACCAGAACCAGCTGATCCACCTGCTGAAAAACATCGCAATGGCAGGCGGTCTCCTGCAAGTCGCGGCCTTTGGTGCCGGCGCCTTGAGCTTCGACAATCGTGCCCGTCCTGTCGCTAACGGCAAACTGGCGTAATCACTCAATCCCCATAAGGAGCACAACATGAAGATCAATACCGTAGGCATCATCGGCGCCGGCGCAATCGGCCAGGCATTCGCAAAGCAACTGGTCAAAGCAGGCATCAATGTCGTCCTGAGCAATAGCCGTGGCCCTGCAACGCTTGCTTCGGTCGTCGACAGCCTGGGTAGCAAGGCCGGCGCCGGCACCGTGCAACAGGCAGCGCAAGCCGACCTTGTCTTTGTCAGCACCAACTGGTCCCGCACCGAGGATGCGCTCAAGGACATCAAATGGGATAACCGTATCCTGATCGACGCAACCAACCCTGTGCTCCTGCCGGACTACAAACTGGCCGAGTTGGGCGGCAAAAACTCCAGCCAGGTTGTGAGCACCTGGGCGCCGGGCGCACGTGTGGTCAAGGCGTTCAACACCCTGCTGGCCGCAGTCCTGGCACAGGACCCGGCCCAGGCCGGCGGGCGGCGCGTGGTCTTCGTTTCGGGCGATCACGCCGATGCGAAGGCGGACGTTATCGCTCTGACGAACCAGTTGGGCTTTGCCAGCATTGACTTGGGCGGTCTTGAAGTTGGCGGCTATCTGCAGCAGTTCCCGGGCGGCCCGCTTCCAGCAGCAAATCTCGTCAAATTAGGATGACCTGAGGTGTCGATGAAATCCACTCCACGTGCTTGCGCAGAGGCGTTCAAAGACTGCGCCGGGCACGTAGGCCGGGGCATCTCAAGATGGAGGCAACAGGACCCTGCTTGCAGGTTCTTGAATGTAAGACTGAGAATGGAGCGGGTGAAGGGAATCGAACCCTCGTATGAAGCTTGGGAAGCTGCCGTTCTACCATTGAACTACACCCGCATCGATATCGCGAAGTCTAATGTGCATCTGGTAGAACATGCAATAAGAACCCACGTCTAAAGCTTGGGATGCTGCCGTTCTGCCATTGATCTACACCCGCGTCATGCGCATTCTATGCGGCTTTGCACGCCGTTGGCAAGACGGCACTCCTCGGAGGCATGCCGTCTGCCGCTTACGGGGCCTATTGACCGCGCCGGCGTCGCGCGGACGGCGGGCAGCGGCACCATCCGACGTAAGGCGCGATGACGCTGGTGGAGCGGGCTCACGATGGTGCGGTAATGCTGGCAGAGCCTTTGCAGCTGACACCGTAGGCACCAACCATATCATCGCCGCGGCCAACACTGCTTCCGGGATCAGTATTCCCTTACAACTCCCCCCACATTTCTGATCGTTTCAATAATGCTTTTCATGCTATATTGCAACTTATACTTTTTCACCGTAGAAATATAAGAAAGGATAGCCAATGGCTTACGATTCAGATACCTCCACCGTGACGTCCGCGCTGCGAGGTTCGTCGACCGCAGTGTTCACCGATGACACCATTTCCAAGATCCTGGCACTGAGTACGTCGAGCTCCGACTCCGTGATCAAGATCGACAACTCCCCTACCATTGCCGCCAATGGCATCGTGACCTTCGCCGCCGACACCGAGGTAGGCTTCGTCAACGTCACCGGCAGCAACCAGGCGCTCAACATCACCGGCAACACCAGCACCCTGATCCTGGGCGGCTCCGGCAGCGCGAACCTGATCATCGGCAACCCGAACGACACCGTGGTCAGCGGTGGCGCGCCAGCCGACGAATCCGGCCGCATCAAGCAGGGGGCGGACGCGGCCAGCGGCGTGCAGCGCATCGTCGTCACGACTGCGCAGGCGGACAAGATCACCATCGTCGATTCGAAGAACACCCAGATCACTGCCAACAACGGCGACACCATCGTTGCCGGCCATGGCCACGATACCGTGATCGCGGCCCAGGGCGACAGCACCGTGGTCGGCGGCGGCCACACCATCGTCCAGCTGAAGGGCACCGACGACGATTACACCGTGACCGTATCGAACGGCCACGCCATCGTCAAAGGCAAGACCAATAGCCAGGATATCGACATCAGCAAGGCGCAATACGTGAAGCTGGACGGCACCGATGCACTGGTTCTTGCCAACAACGCCAAGCAAGCTGCGGTGGCCCACCTGTATGAAGCCCTGCTGGGCCGCGATGCCGACTTCGGCGGGATGGAATACTGGTTCGCCCAGGCGAATAAAGGCGTTGAATTGAGCGCAATCGCCAGTGCCTTCCTGAACTCGGCCGAATACACCGGCGACAACCAGACCAACGCCGCCTTCATCTCCAGCCTGTACCAGCAAACGCTGGGCCGTGCCGGCGATACCGCGGGCGCGGCATTCTGGACCGGCCAGCTCGATCACGGCATCAGCCGCGCCGTTGTGGCGGCAGCCTTCGCGGAAGCGGCGGCCAACCATGCAGCCAACGGTGAAGCATCGGTCGTTGGCTCGGTGACCATCGTGCAGGGTATCATCTAAGCCTGAAACCAAGGCCTGAAAAGGGGGCGCTGCCCCCTTTTTTATTTTTACGCAATGAACATCCTCTTTATCCACCAGAATTTCCCCGGCCAGTTCGTGCACCTCTCCGCCGAACTGGCGAAAGATCCCAAGAACCGCGTCGTGGCGCTGGCCCTGTACGAACGGCCGGTGCCGGCCGGCGTGGAAGTGCGGCGCTACAGCCTGTTGCGCGACCCGGCGCCCGAAACCCATCCGCTGCTGCTCGAACAGGAAGGGAACGTGCTGCGCGCCGAAGCGTGTGCCGCGGCTGCCTTCCAGCTCAAACGCGAAGGCTTCGTACCGGACGTCATCGTGGCCCACCCCGGCTGGGGCGAGGCACTGTTCATCAAGGAAGTGTTCCCGACTGCCAAACTGGTGGTCTACTGCGAGTATTACTATGCGCTGGAGGGGCAGGACGTCGGCTTCGATCCCGAAATGCCGGCCATGAATTTCCAGCAGCAGGCGCGCCTGCGCTTGCGCAATACCTGCAACTTGCACAGCCTGCAGATGGCCGACGCCGCCATCAGCCCGACCGCATGGCAAAAGTCGACCTACCCGGCATGGGCGCAGGACATGATCAGCGTGATCCACGACGGTATCGATACCGAGCGGCTGCGCTTCAACCCGCAAGCCAGGGTGGCCATCCAGAGCGCCGACAGGACGGTGCAATTCCAGCCCGGCGATGAAGTGCTGACCTATGTCTCGCGCAACCTGGAACCGGTGCGTGGCTTCCACAAGCTGATGCGCGCCCTGCCGAAAGTGCTGGCAAAGCGCCCCGGCGCGCACGTCATCATTGTCGGCGGCAACGACGTCAGCTACGGTGCGCGGGCCGCCAGCGGCCTGGACTGGAAGAGCCATATGCTGGAGGAAATCGGCCCGAGCCTCGACCGCTCGCGCGTGCACTTCGTCGGCAAGGTCCCCTATTCGACCTACCTGGACTTGCTGAGCATCAGCCGTGTGCATGCTTACTGGACCACCCCGTTCGTGCTGTCCTGGTCCCTGCTGGAGTCGGCACTGAGCGGCGCGCCGGTGCTGGCTTCGCGTACCGCGCCGATCGAGGAGTTTGCCGACGAATTGTCGATCAAGACCTTCAGTTTCCACGACCACGACCACGCCGCCGAAATGATGGCGGCCCAACTGGCCGAACCCACGTTGCGCAACGCGATCAGGATACCGGATCGGCTGCAGCTCCAGCATTGCGTGCAAGCGCAGCTCGACCTGATCAGGAACGTATAGCAATGTAACGTAGTTTTTCGCATTGAAAAACTACGCGCCGCGGCGCCAGGCTGGGGCAGAATGTCCAGGCGAATCAACTTCATGGACGTCCAGATGAAACCAACCATAGCGCTCAGCATCGCCCTGGCCCTCGCCGCCAGCGGCGCGCATGCACAAACGGCTTCCGCCAGCGACCCGATCTCCACCCTGGTGGGGCAGCTCGAACTGGAGAAGTACAAGGCCACCATCAAGAGCCTGACCCGGTTTGGCGACCGCCGCCAGGGCACGCAGCGCAACCGCCAGGCGCTGGACTGGATCGAGGCGCAGCTGAAGGCTTACGGCTGCTCCAACGTGGAGCGCTTGCAGTACCAGTTCACCGAGCCGGCGGTGCGCGGCAAACCGGCCGTGGCACACGGCGGCGGCGCGGGAGGCGCGCCGGGCCAGGGCGGCAGCACCCTGTTCGGCAAAAGGGCGCCGACCGGCGTCAATACCGACCCGATGCGCCAGCCCGACGAGCGCCTGCGTGCGCTGAACGCGGAACAGACGCCGCCAGGCACCTCGCTGCGCGAGAGCGTGTATTGCACCAAGGTCGGCAAGACGCGGCCTGACGAAATGTACATCGTCAGCGCGCATATGGACGGCATCGGCTTTGGCGAAGCTGCCAATGACGATGGTTCAGGCACCGCGCTGGTGATGGAGCTGGCGCGCATCTTCAGCGCGCCGGGTGTAGAGACGGAACGCTCGATCCGCTTCGCCCTGTGGAACAACGAGGAAACCGGTCTGCAGGGCGCGGCCGCCTACGTGGCGCAGCGCCAGGGCCTGCAGGGCATCGAGTCGCCCAAGGGTTCCGGCAAATATCCCGAGCCGCGCTGGCTCGGCATGATCCAGCACGACATGATGCTGTTCGATCATGGCATGCCGGTGCCCAAGCTGGATGACGCGGGCAAGCCGGTGCTGGACGCCAAGGGTGAACCGGTATATGTGGCGCCGAAAGAGCAGCGCGCCGAAGCGGATGTGAATATCGAGTTCCAGTCGCAATCGAAACAGGCCGAAGGCTCGGCCAGGCTGGCCTGGGAGTTCCGCGCCGCCAACGACAAATACGCGACCAACTATCCGGCTGCTGTAGGCTTCCACATGACCAACACCGACTCCACCCCCTTCATGGACCTGGTGCCGTCCATTTCGCTGCGCGAGAACGAGCGCGGACAGCAGATCGGCGCCGGCTGGAATCCGCACTGGCACCAGCCGACCGACTTGTATTCGAACTATTCGGACAAGGATTTCCTGCTTGGCCTGAACGCTGCCCAGACCACGCTGGCCGGTGTCGCGAAACTGGCCGGCGCCCGCATCGTCAAACAGCCTTAACGCCACATGGGGTCGGCCGCCATCAAGGCCGTGGCCCAATCCGTGAAGGCGCGCACGCGGGCCGACAGCCTGCGTGCGTAAGGGTAGACAAGGCTGATCGGCATGCCGCCCAGCTGCCAGTCGGGCAAGACTTCCACCAGCGCGCCGCTGCGCAAATGCCGCTCGGCTTCCGCGCGCGCGATATTGACGATGCCCAGGCCGGCCACGCCCGCTGCGATGTAAGCCACCGCCGTGGTGAAACGCATGGCCGGCGGCTGGTCTATCGTGTAGCGCTCATCGCCTCGCAACAGCTGCTGGATGTGCGCGCGGCCCGTGTCGGCGAACACGAATCCAAGGTAACGGTGCGCTGGCAGGTCCTCCACCGTCGACAGCGCCGGCGCCGACGCCAGGTAGGATGGCGCGGCGCACAGGCAAAAATGCATATGCCCTATGCGCCGTGCGACCAGGTCCTGGTCTGCCACCGGCCCGCCGCGCAGCGCACAATCGATCCCTTCCTGCACCAGGTCCACCACGCGTTCGCCGCAACCGAGATCAAGCTGCACTTCGGGGTAACGGGCGACGAAGTCCGGCAAGGCGGGGATGATCAGCGACAGCGCGACCGGGGACGGCATTTCGACCCTGACCCTGCCGCGCACGTCATGGCGCGACGACTCCAGTTCGTCCAAGTCGTCCAGCAGTGCGCGGGCGCCTTCGTAGTAGGCCGCGCCGTCGGTGGTGGGGGAGACGCGGCGCGTGGTCCGGTGCAGCAGCTTCATGCCGAGGTGGGCTTCCAGGCCCTGGATCTGGCCGGAGATGGTGGTCTTGGGCACGCCCAGCGCTTCGGCCGCGCCGACGAAACTGCCCACTTCAACGATGCGGCAAAAGGCGCGCATGGCTTCCAGACGGTCAAACGCCATGATTATTCGACTTTACGTATATTCAAAACGATGAAAGCCAGTTTATCCGCAAACTCGTCCAGACTAAAGTAGTTTCATCGCAACCCAATGGAGAAATCCCATGAAACGCTTTAACTACTACCAGGCCGCACCGAATGCCATGAAAGCCATGATGGGGCTGGAGCGCGCCGCCGCCGAATCGCTGCTGCCGGCGTCGCTGCGCGAACTGGTCAAGATCCGCGCCTCGCAAATCAATGGCTGCGCCTATTGCATCGACATGCACAGCAAGGATGCGCTCAAGCACGGCGAAGACGTGCGGCGCCTGATCGCGTTGCCGGCCTGGCGCGAAACATCCTTCTTCGACGAGCGCGAACGCGCGGCCCTGCTGTGGACCGAGACCTTGACCGAGGTGGCGCGGCATGGTGCGCCGGACGAGGTGTACCGCGCCGTCGCGGCCCAATTCAGCGAACAGGAAATGTCGGAACTGACCTTTGTCATCGCGACCATCAACGCGTGGAACCGCTTTGGCGTAGGCTTCGCCGTGCAGCCTGAGTGATTGACGCGGCGATAACAGTTTGGTGGAAATACCACGGAAAGGCCGCGCTTGCGGGTGCGGCCTGCCCTTGACTGGTCACGGCCGAAAGCTGATCTGTTAGTATGCTTGGCGACCTTTCAACACTGATATTTCCATGCGCAGCACACCACACGCAGCCGAACACGAAACCCTTCTGGAAGACGGTAAACCCATCGTCATCACCACGGACTTGCAGGGCCGCCTGACCTACGCCAACTCGACCTTCATCGCGGTCAGCGGCTATGCCGCCGAAGAGCTCAGCGGGCGTCCGCAAAAAGCGCTCTACCATCCCGACATGCCGGCTGAAGCGGAGGAAGACATGCTGCGCACCACGATGTCGGGCGAACCATGGCGCGGCCTGGTCAAGTACCGCTGCAAGGATGGCGGCTATTTCTGGTGCATCGCCAACGTCACACCGGTGATCGAAAAGGACCGCACCACCGGCTTCATGTCGGTGTGCACCAACCCCAAGCGCAAACAGGTGGAGGACGCGGAGCGGTTGTACCGCACCGTGAAGGGTCCCAATCCCGACGGCGTGCGCATCGTGCGTGGCGCCGCCGCAGCGCGCGGGCGGCGCAAGCTGGCCAATGCCCTGCGCGACATTTCGCTGGCGCAGCGCCTGGCCCTGAGCTTCGGCAGCATGGCGCTGCTGGCACTGTCGATGGGCTTGCACGCAGTGCTGCCCTACCCGGACACCGCCCTGCACGTGCAGGCGCTGCTGCTGGCGGCGCTGGCCTTGTATGGCTGGTTCACCCTGCACCGCGCCATCGTGTCGCCGGTCCAGGCCTGCATCAAGGCCACCCGCATCCTGGCCGGCGGCGACCTGACCACGCGCATGGCGGTCGACCGCCACGATGAACTGGGACAGCTGCAAGCCTTCGTGCGCCAGTTGAACCTGAACCTGGCATCGATCCTGGGCGACATCCGCGGCAATTTCGCGCTGACCCGCAGCACCACGACGCAAGTGCGCACGGCCAATGCCGACCTGGCGGCACGTACCGAGGCGCAGGCTGCCAACCTGGAACAGACCTCGGCACATATGGGGCAGATCACCGGCACGGTGAGCCAGACCGCCGACAACGTCAACACCGCCAATGGCGTGGCCAACGAGGCGACTGCCCTGGCGGGGCGCACCGGCGTGGCAGTGGCACAGGTGGTAACGGCGATGGACGAGATCCGTCAATCCTCGCGCAAGATCGTCGATATCATCGGCCTGATCGACGGCATCGCTTTCCAGACCAATATCCTGGCCCTGAATGCGGCGGTGGAAGCGGCGCGTGCCGGCGAAAGCGGGCGCGGTTTCGCGGTCGTCGCCAGCGAAGTGCGCAACCTGGCGCAGCGCAGCGCGGCCGCGGCGAAGGACATCAAGGCCTTGATCGATGCATCTGCCGACAAGATCGAGGGCGGGGCCAGCGTGGCTACGGCCGCCGGCGCCGATATGGATGCGGTGATTGCGGCGATCGGCCGGGTGGCCGCCATCATGGGCGACATCAGCGGCGCCACGCGCGAACAAAGCAATGGCGTCAGCCAGGTCAAGGATGCGATCGTGGAACTGGACGAGGTGACACGCCAGAACAGCAAGATGGTGGAGGAGGCGTCTGCCGCCACCGGTGTGCTGGATGTCCAGGCGCAGGCGGTGGCGCGGGCGCTGGAGGTGTTCAAGCTGCCGGCGGCCAAACCGGCAAACCGGGGTCAGGCCCTGAGGGCCTGACCCCAGCTTCAGCGGTTTACTCGGGGGCGGATACGGTATAACCCTTGGCCCGCAAATCGGCCAGGTAGCCGCGCGGGTCGAGCAAGTGGCGCAGCGGCAGCACGGCAAACGTCGTGCTGTTGTTCTCCAGCGCGCGCTCGGCGTTGTCCAGCCATTTCTTGCGCATGGTCTGCTCCGCCTGCTGCACTTTCTCGTTCGACTTGAACGCGGCATTGTTCTTGAGCGCACCCAGGCAGGCCTCGTCGCGCTCGGCAAAGCTCAGGGACTTGATCTTCGACATATCGCCCACCGCCCAGGCATTGGCGCGCACGCGCATGTCGTCGAGGTCCGTTTCCAGACGTTCCACGGTTTTGGTGAAACAGGCCACATCGGTGGTCACTGAACTCTTGAATTCACGCAGCGCCTGGCCAGGATTCTCCAGCTCCATCTCGACGCTGCTGCGCGTGACCTTGACCTTGTGCTGCTCGGCGAGCTTGAAGATGGTGTCACCAACGTTGGTGCGCATCGTCAGCCCATTCTTTTCCAGGCCGCGCTTGTACAAGGTTTCACCGGCAAATACAGGGCGTTCGCGCTCGATGCCGTTGTCCTTGCCGATGTACTTGGCCTTGAGCGCCTGCCAGCGGTCGTAGGTCTCTGCGGGCAGCACGTCGATCAGCTTCGCACCATCCGGATTGTCCTTGAAGCCAACGGCGTAAGGCAGCGCCTTCAAGCCGCCCCACCAGCCGACCTGCAGGCCGAAATTCGGCTTGGCCAGGAATTCCTGGGATCTGGACAGGATTGCTTCCACCTCATGCGAACGCCAATCCATCTTGATCGGCAGCGGCGCGTAATCGCCGAACACGTACATCACGTGCTCGCCTTTGCTGACCTTCCACAGGCCCGGCCCTGGGCGCTGGCCGGTAATCACGACTTTCTCACCTTCCGCCGCTACGGCGTCCTGCGCTGCCTCGGGCGCAGGAGATTGCTCCTGCGCCCAGGCACTTGCCGCCAGCAGGCCGAATGCCAGGGCGGATATCACTCGCTTTGCCATCCTCTTACGCTTTCGTAATGGTTAAGAGAATGGCAATACTACCTCAACTAGTAACGGTCGTCGAATGCGAAGATCGGCTGCCGCTTGCTCCATTGCCCGCGCGTGAAATCGGGGAAGTCCAGCGTCTGGAAATTCTGCGCGATCGAATGCTCCGACAGCGGCGTGATGGCGCTCCAGGTCACCGCGTCGTAGATATCGATCGGCATTGGCGCGCGCGCCTTCAAGGCTTCGACGAACGCGTGGATCACGAAGTAATCCATGCCGCCGTGGCCGGCCCCGGCAGCTTCGCCCGCGTACTTGCGCCACAGCGGGTGGTCGAACTTGTCCTGGTAGGACTGGAAGTCCTCCCACTGGTGCGGCTTGCTCTGGCCTTCGATGTGGATGGAGCGGTTCACGTCCATCCACAGGCCGTTGGTGCCTTGCACACGGAAGCCCAGCGAATACGGGCGCGGCAGCGAAGTGTCGTGCTGCAGCAGGATGGTCTCGCCGTTCTCGCACGACAGCGTGGTGGTCACGATATCGCCCAGGCGGAATTTCACTTTGCCGCTCGGGTGCCCTGCGCCGCCCTGCTTGACGACGTAATCGTGCAGGCCTCGCGCCTTGGTCGCGAAGGTATTGATGCGGGTGAAGCGGTTGCCTCGGTTGATGTTGGTGTACATCGCGCAAGGACCGATGCCGTGGCTCGGATACAGTTCGCCATTGCGCTGCACCGAATGCGTCGTGCGCCACTTCGCCTCCGACCAGCCCTTGTCGCCAAATTCGACGCCGCCGCCGTAAGGCTTGGCCGGGTCGCCGCTGTTGAACTTCACGGCGCGCAAATCATGCTGGTAGCCGCCCTGCAGGTGCACCAGCTCGCCGAACAGGCCGGCGCGCACCATCTGCAGCACCGCCATCACGTCGCGGCGGTAGCACACGTTCTCCAGCAGCATGTACGGCGTGCCGCTGCGCAGCTGCGCATCCAGCACGTCCCAGTGGTCCTTCAGCGTGACGCCGGCCACCACTTCGCAGCCGACCGGCACCTTGGCCTGCATGGCGTCGATCGCCATCTGCGCATGCCATTCCCATGGGGTGGCGATGATCACCCCGTCGAGTTCTTTCGCATCCAGCATGCGCCGGTAGGCGTGCTTGTCGCCATCCTCGCCGAAGGTGCGCGGTTTCGGTTTGCCGGCCTTCTCCGCCATGGCCAGTGCCTTGCCCAGCATGACCGGTTCGATATCGCACAGCGCTGCCACTTCCACGTCATTGCGGCGCAGCAGTTCGCGCAGCAGCACCTGGCCGCGCATGCCGGTGCCGATCATGCCGATGCGCAGGCGCTCGCGGCTGCCGGCCGCGAACGCGCCCGGCATCAGCAGGCTGCCCGCCAGCGCGGCGCCGGCGGTGAGAAAATGTCGTCGATTGAATTGCTTGTCCATCTAATCTTGCCTCTCAGGTTGGGACGCAGGTTACCAGAATTTGTAGTTGGCAGAGAGCGTGAAGGTACGGCCGAACAGGTTGTGCTGGTGGTTGTAGCCTTCCCAGCCGTTCGGGTCGTAGTACGGCATCTTGTTGGTCAGGTTCTTGATGTTCAGGCCCAATTCCAGGTTCTTGACCGGTTTCCAGTTGAAGCCCAGGTTGACGGTGGTGTACGACGGCTGGCCGTCGCACATGCTTTCCGGCATCGCCACGCCGGCCGCGGTGCAGTTCTCACGCGTATTGTCCGTGTCGTATTCGCCGTAAGCCCATTTGGCCTTGCCGGTGTAATTCACGAACAGGCTGGTGACGAAGTTCTGGTAGCTCCAGTCCGCGTTCAGCGTGGCGCGCAGGCGCGGCGAATCGTAATAGCCTACATAGTTGCCGGAGAAGCCGCTGCCGTCGTCGTAGTTGTAGGTTTCGCGCTTGCGGATGGTGAATGCGGCGCCGGTACCCAGCTTGCCGTATCCGCCCAGCGACCAGCGTGCACGCGCGTCGATGTCGAAGCCGTCGAGCAAGGTGCGGCCACGGTTGGAGTAGGAGTTGATCAAGCCGCCCAGGTTGCCCACCGAGTACTTCGGCAGCGCGCCGGTGCAAGCCGCCGCGTTGGCCGGATTGGCGCACATGGTCGCTACCGCCGCCATGTTGGCGCGGTCGGCATCGGTCAGGTCGTTGCGGATTGCCTGGCTGGTGCCTGCCAGGCCCGGGCCATACTTGTCCACCAGGTCCGTGAACAGCTGGTTGAAGTCCTGCCGCACGATTTCATTGCGGCGGTAGACGAACCAGTAATCCAGCGAGATGCTGACGTCCTTGGCCGGCTGCAGCACCAGGCCCAGGGTCGAGATCTTGGCCTTTTCCGGCTGCAGGTTGGGGTTGGGCGGCGTCAGGCCGCCGACCGTGGTGGAACAATTGGAGTTCAGCAAGGCCTTGCCGAGCTCCTGCTCGGTCTTGGTGACGGACTTCATCAGCAGCCGCGCCATGGCATTGGTTTCGTCGCAGCGCACGGTGTCGCGGATACCGCCCACCTGTGCGAACACGCCACCGCTGCCCGATTCGGCCAGGTTCGGCGCGCGGAAGCCTTCCGAGTAAGTGCCGCGCACCATGATTTCCGGACGGGCGCGCCATTGCACGCCGATTTTCGGCGCCAGGTTGGCCGAGAAGTGCGGGTACTTGTCCAGGCGCGCCGCCGCGTTGACTTCCACCGTGTCGGTGACCGGCACCACGACTTCGGCGAACAATGCACTGACGGTACGTTCGCCGTCGAACCAGGAGCCGCCCTGCTGGGTGATCAGGCCGTTGGCCGCGTCTGGATTGCCCGGGGTTTCGAAGCTCTCGCGCATCAGGTTGGTGCCGAATGCGGCGCGCACTTCGCGCTCGCCCAGCTCGAAGATCGTGCCTTCGACCTTGGCGTCGAAGGTGATCAGCTTGGTCCAGGACTGGATGTCGAAGGTCGGGTAGGCTTCGCGGATCAGTGCCGCGTTGGCTGCGCTGATCTCGCCGAACTTGTAGGCAGGATTGTCGGAGATGTAGGTGCGGCCGGTAACCGGGTCCTTGTGGGTTGGACCGAAGGCCTTTTCAAAGCCCTTGGTGTTGACGTTGATGGTCTGGTACAGCGTGGAGTGGCTGCCTGCCACGCCCAGCGCGGTTTCAAAGTCCCAGCTGCCGCCCAGGTGGCCGCGCAAGCCCGCCAGCACGCGGTAATTGTCGTCCTCGTTCTTCTGCCCGAAGTGGCCGGTGGCATCCTGCAGCAGGTAGTTCAAGCCGGCCGCACCGCCCATCTTGGCGGCCATGTCGGCGTCCAGCTTGCCCTTGAGGTAGACGTTGTTCGGGCCCAGGTAAGGGTAGCTGAAGGTATTCAGCTTGGTGCCGGTATTGCGCGCGAACCAGTTGTTGGTGGTGCCGCTGTTGAAGCTGCGCGGGCCGTTTTCGCCGCGCATCCTGATGTGGGTGAAGGCTGCTTCGGCAAACGCTTCCAGGTCGTCGCCGAACTTCTTGCGGCCCGACAGGAAGCCGGTCACGCGCTTTGACTCGGGCCCCGTGTCCAGCGCGAACGGCAGGGTGTTCCACACGCAGCGGGTGCCGGAAGCTTCCGTGATCGCGGTGCTGCAGCCGGTGACCGCACGCTGGGTGCGCGCATTGTTCTTCGCCGGATCGAACACGAAGAAGGTGCCTGGGTTGAGCTGGCCCGGTTCGCTGCCCACCCCGATGCGGAAGTTCGGGATGAAGTTGGGGTTGTTGACGTAGAAGTGGGCCGGGCGCTTGTCGTAGGTGTCGGCCAGCGCGATGCGGTCGCGCTGGTAGACGTTCAGGGACGCCATCACGTTGTAGCCATCGTTGCCGATGTCGCCCTTGCCGAACACCAGGCTGGCCTGGTGCTCGCCGTAAGACGACACTTCCTTCGAATGGCTGGTGCTGGCTTTGGCTTCCAGGCCCTGGAAATTTTTCTTCGTGATCACGTTGATCACGCCGGCCACCGCGTCCGAGCCGTAGACTGCCGAAGCGCCGTCGGTCAGGATTTCCATCCGTTCGATCGCCGCGGCGGGGATGGCGTCGATGTTGACGAACATGGTCTGGAAGCCGGCCGGCGCGCCGTAGAAGGACAGGCGGCGGCCGTTCAGCAGCACCAGCGTGCCCTGGGCGCCGAGGCCGCGCAGGTTGGCCTGCGAGCCGCCGTCGGAACCGGTGAACATGGAACGGAAATCTTGCTGCGCCGGGCGCGCGGCCGGCAGGTTGTCCAGCACCTGCATCAGGGTTTGCGCGCCCATGTTTTCAATCTGCTTGGCGTCGATCACCTGTACCGGCGATGCGGTTTCGGCGTTGATGCGCTTCAGGCTGGAACCGGTCACTTCGACGCGGTGCACCTTCTCGCCTTTCTCGTCCTTTTTATCGTCGCCTTCCGCAGCGAAGGCGCCGCCGGCCAATCCCACAGCTGCCAGCGCAGCGATCAATTTCTTCAGTTCCACATGCCTCTCCTTTGTTTTAGTTTGCAAAACGCCCTCCCCGGTCCGAAGAGGGGTTCTTTCTGGTGACGAAAAAATGTGCGGTCAGCGCGCTCGGACGGTGGCGCCCTCTGTGCCTAGCAGTACGGCGTTGGCCCAGTTGCCGCATACCTGGGCGGGTCGGGTGCCGCGCGCACCCAGGGTCCGCAGGCTGAGTTGCCTCAACCCGCGCACATCGATTTCCGGCTTGACCACGGCCGGCGCGTTCACCAGGCCGCTGTCGTAGAGCAGGCGCGTGCCGCTCCAGACCTGGAATTGCAGGCCGCCGGCGCTGCGGCAGCTGTCGTCCACGCCCAGGTCGGCGCGCAGCAGGTTCCAGTTGCCTTCCAGCTGCAGGTCGATACGGCTGGCGGGGCCGACGCCCAGCCCCTTGCGGAACCACAGCCCATTCATGCGCATGTCCTTGCCCTTGCCGGCAGGGCGGTCGCGCGCGACCTCCTTCGGCAACGGCAAGTCGGACAGGAAGCGTTGCTGTTCGCCGCCTTCCTTCGCACGGTGCTCCAGGATGCGGAAGGTGGACAGCGCAATCGGGCCGGTCTCCGCCGCCTGCATGGCATTGAACGCCTTGGCCGGCGCCGCGCCTGGCTGGGCCGCGGTGACCATCGGGTCGGTGGCGGCGGCGCCTTCGCCGTCCGGGTTCTGCGTACTCAGCACTCGGAAGCGCAGCAGGCGGCCGGCGGTGGCGGGGAAGCTGATGGTTTGCGTTTCCTTTTGCAGTGCCAGGCGGCCGGTGAATGCCGGCTTGCCCCACTCGCCGTTGCTGTCGGCGATGTAGATTTCGTAATCGCGTACCTGGCCATGTTTCCAGTGCTGGTCGCTGCGCGGGGCGATCTCGATGCCGTCGATCAGGCGGCGCTCGGTGAAGCCGACGGTCCATTCGTGCGCACCGGTGCGGACCGACTGGTTGCGCGTGGTGCGGAACCAGGTCTCCGCCTTGTCGTCGAAAGCATTCTCCAGCGGATGGCCGGGCTCCTCTGCGGGGCGGTTCACCACCAGCAGCGCATCGGGCGGCAGCGCGCGGCCCAGTTCCGGCGCGGCGGGGAAATCGCCGTCTGCCGCCACGGCGAGCGCGCCTTGCACGGCGATGTGCAGCGGTTGGCGGATGTCCTGTTGCGCGGTTTTCACGTGCAGCGTACCGCCACGCTCGCCGGCGTCGTAGTACCAGCCTTCGGACGCCGCCTCATAGGCCGCGCGGTCCGCGTGCGCTGCAAGAGCGCGGCCAGCGGGGCCGGAGCTTGCGTCGACGCCGCTCGGACGCTGGCGCGCCAGCATGCGCAGCGCATAGCTGCGGCGCGGCTCTTGGCCGGCGTAGCTGCCTTCGACCGGGGCGATGTCGACTTCGACGCGGGCCGCGCCTGCGCCGCGCGCGACATCGCCACCGTTGTCGCCGCTGGTGCGCATGCGCAGCACTTGTTGGCTGAACGCGCCTTTCTGGTACTGACGCGTATTGCCGTCATCCTCATACAGCGTGAACGACGATTCACCGTGCGGGTACAGGTCCAGCGTCAGAACGTCCTTCGGCTTTTCGCCGTCGTACAGCACTTCCGGATACATCGGCAGGATGGCCCCGGCGCGCACGAACACCGGCAGTTTGTCGAGCGACACCTGCAGGTCGATATCGCGCCCCGCCTTGCCGGCAGTGGCCTGCCGGCCGTCCCAGTAATCGAACCACGTCCCCTGCGGCAGGTGGATCGCCTTGCGCCAGCCCTGCGACACGGCCTGGCTGCGGTACACCGGCGCCACCAGCATGTCGCGCCCCAGCAGGAACTGGTACTTGTGCGCTTCCGTGAAAGCGGCAGGGTCGGAAGCGTAATCCCACATCAGCCCGCGCACCAAAGGCGCGCCGCTCTGCTCGGCCTCGCGCGCCAGCGTGTACATATAAGGCGTCAGGCGCAGCTTGAGTTTCAGGTAGCGCCGGTTGATGCTGCGGTAAGGGTCGTCGAACCACCACGGATGCTTGCGCGCCGCCGCCGACCACCCCGACATCCCCATCAGCACCGGCGTGAACGCCTTCCACTGCAGGTCGCGGGTGTAGGTTTCCGGGCTGCCGCCAAAAATCGCGTCGACGTCGCCGGTGGCATACGCCTGGCCCGACAGGCCCGAGCCGATCAGTGTCGGCACGTGCCAGCGGATGTAATCCCAGCTGGCGCTCTGGTCGCCGGTCCAGGCCACGGCGTAGCGCTGGGTGCCGGCCCAGCCCATGACGGTCCAGATGAAAGGCCGGCTGTCCGAGTTGTTCAGGATGCCGTCGTACGCGGACTTGTTGGCATCGAGCGAAAACTGGTAACCCTTGCCGGTCCACGCCACGTCGAGTTTTTGCACGCGGCTGCCGGCCGTGCCGACTTCCCACGCGATCTTGTCGACGCCATTCTCGGTCCACAGGCCGGTGCGGAAACCGTACTTCGCCAAGCCCTGCACGGTCTCCGGCAAATTGGTGTAGCCGCAGCCGTAACCATCGTTGGGCAGGATCCAGCCGCCCGGCATGTCGTGCTCGCGGTACTTGCGCGCCACAGTGTCCACCACGTCGGGCGTTTTGCCGGTCGGGCCATCGCTCCAGCCCTTCGGCACGGTGCCGGGCTTCTTCACGTTGTCGCCATCGTTGTAGCAATCAGCGTCGCCGTACTCCAGCGCCCAGCGCGGCAGCAAGCGCGCGCGGCCGGTCCATTCGGTATAGCGCGCCAGGACGTCGCGCACATCCTTGCCGACAAAGTAGAAGGCATCGAAGCGCGGTTCCGCGTGCTGCAGGGCCACTACGTCGTGCTGGCGCAAGTCGTAACTGCCGTCGGCCCAGGTGTTGCGCAGCATGCCCCAGCCACGCGAACTCATCAGGAACGGCGCCGGGCTGGGGCGGTCGCCCTCTTCCCAGCCGCCCGAATACGAGACGTCCAGCTGGCGGCCCTTGAATTCAAAGCGGCCGTTCTGCTGGCCGCCGCCGAAGAAACGCTCCGTCTTGTCGCTGGACAGGGTTTGCACGCTGGCCTTCTCGCCCAGCTCCAGCGGCTGCACTTCGCGCCACAGCGGCTGCGTCTCGCCGGCGCGGAACAGGGTGAAGCGCACCGGGTTGCGGTCGACGCGCAGCGCCAGCTTGGCCGTGCGCAGCAGGATGTGGTCTGGCTGTTCACTTACGCTATGCTCAATTTGTGCGGCCGGTTTGCCGACCACGATGGCGGCCGCCTTGTCGCCGGCATCGGTCAGCTTGCCCTTCGGCCCGGCCCAGATGCGCAGCACGTCATCCCGCAGCAGGCTGACACGCACCAGCGCGCCGGACTCGGTGAGCAAATCCCAGTGCTGGCCGGCGCCGGCGGCGGGCGCTGCGGCCGGCACCATGGTCATGCTGCGCAAATTACCCAGCGGGGCCGCCAGCGCGGCGCCACCGGCCAGGGCGATGGCGGCGGCGGCGGCGATTGCAGTGCGGGTGAGTCTCTTCATATGCCTGCCTTACGTGCAATGTTTTTTCGTTTTGATGGTCGTACTTTAGGAATAAAAGCAAAAAAGGTCAACAAAAAGAAAGGAAAACGCATTTTATTAGCGTTTTTTCGACAATTTATCTTTCGTTTAACCGATATTGCCGTGCAAAATCTTTCGATTAGTCTCACTCCAGCAACGCCGGGCGCCGGAATCTGTCGCTTTCCTGCGCTTTTCGGCACAGCCTGCGAGGATACATATCTTTCGTTTTACTTTCGTATTTGACTTTTCGAAATATCTTATTTATGCTTTCTCACAACTTTCAACTTTTCTTTTTTCGATGACTACCCTCCTCCAGCGTGACCCGCAAGCCTGGCGCGACATCCGCGGACTCGATACCGCGGAAGAAATTGCACAGCAGCCGGCGCTGTGGCGCGAACTGGGCGCCAGCCTGCAAGGCCGCGCCGCCGACGTTGCCGCCTTCCTCGGCGGCTGCCTGCACAATCCGCAGCAGCGCGTGATCCTGACCGGCGCCGGCAGTTCCGCTTACGTGGGCGAGATCGTCGCCGATGAATTGAATGCCGCCTGGCCAGCGCAAGTGCGCGCCGTGGCAACCACCAGCCTGCTCACCCATCCTGAGCTGTACCTGGAGGCCGATGCGCCAACCCTGCTGGTGTCGTTTGCCCGCAGCGGCAGCAGCCCGGAAAGCCTGGCTGCGGTGGAGCTGGTGCGCGAGCTGGTGGCCGATGCGCGCTTCCTGAACATCACCTGCAATGCGCAAGGCCAGCTGGCGCGCCAGGGCGACACCGATACCCGTACCTTCAACCTCTTGATGCCGGCCGCCAGCTGCGACCGCGGCTTTGCCATGACCAGCAGCTTCACCTGCATGCTGCTGGCGGCCCTGTGCATGCTGGGCAAGGGCGAATGGCGCGAACGCCTGGCGGCGCTGGCGCAAGCCGGCGATGCGGCCCTGCGCGATTGGGCCGCCCCGGTCGCCGAACTGGCAGCAAGGCCGGTACAGCGCGTGGTTTACCTGGGCAGCGGCCCGCTGGAAGCATTGGCGAAGGAATCGGCGCTGAAGATCCTGGAGCTGACCGGCGGCCGCGTGCTGGCGATGTCGAATACGGCGCTGGGTTTCCGACACGGTCCGAAGTCGGCACTGAACCAGCAATCGCTCGTCGTCCTGTTCCGCAGCAGCAAAGCGCTGGCGCGCCGCTATGAAGACGACTTGCTGCAGGAGTTGCGGCGCGACGGCGTGGCCGGCACCATCGTCACCGTTGGCGACGGCGCCGACTTCGGCATCGACGGCGCCGCGCTGCACGCATCCGACGCTTGGCTGGCCCCCCTGTGGCTGCTGATGGCGCAGCAATACGCCCTGCACCAATCGGCCGCGCTGGGCCTGACTCCCGACAATCCCTTTGCCGACGGCACCGTCAACCGCGTCGTGCAAGGCGTCACCATCTACCGCCATGACCAGTTCTGAGCAGCGCGGCTACCACGGCATCGACATCGGCGGCACCAAGATCGAACTGGTGTCCTGGACCGATGACGGCGCCGGGCTGCAGGAAGTGTTCCGCGAGCGCATCGCCACGCCCGGTACCGATTTCAGCGAATTCGTCGCCGCCATCGTTGGCCTGGTGCAGCGCGGGGACGCGGCGCTCGCCGCACAGCCGGGTGCTGCCGGCGCCCCCATCGCGCCGGTCGGCATCGGCCTGCCGGGCGTAGTCGACAGCGCCACCGGCCGACAGCTCAGCTCCAACGTGCCGGCCCTGAACGGCCGCCTTGTCGCCAGCGCATTGCAGGACGCGCTGGCGCGCCCCGTCGTGATCGGCAACGACTGCCAATGTTTCGCCCTGTCGGAAGCGCAACGCGGCGCGGCTGCCGGCCTGCCTACCATGTTCGGCGCCATCATCGGCACCGGCGCCGGCGGCGGCTACTGCGTCGAAGGCCGCCTGCAGCGCGGCTTCAACGCCATCGCCGGCGAATGGGGCCATTGGACCGTGCCCGCCCCGCTGCTGGCGCAATACGGCCTGGCCGTGCTCGACTGCCCATGCGGCAAGCAGGGCTGCCTGGAACGCTACGTGTCCGGCCCGGGCCTGTCGGCACTGCATGCCCACCTGGGCGGCGACGGCGCCGAACCGCAAGCCATCGTGGCGCGCGCCAACGCGGGCGACACGCTGGCTGCGCAAGCGCTGGCCATCCACCTCGACCTGCTGGGCCACGCCATGGCCGGCCTGGTGCTGGCGTACGACCCGCATGCCATCGTGCTGGGCGGCGGCCTCTCCAAGCTGGCCCACCTCTACCAGCAACTGCCGGCCGCCATGCGCCGCCACCTGTTCCGTGGCGTGCAAACGCCGCCCGTGCTGCCGCCGCGCTTCGGCGATGCCGGCGGCGCGCGCGGCGCCGCACTGCTGGCACGCCAACAAACGACATAAGAAAGCTTATGAACCCAGCTGCCCAACCTTCCCCAGTCCTGCGAACCGTCCAGGCGCACCGCCGTGGCGAGCCGGTCGGCCTGTACAGCGTATGCTGCAGCCATCCGACCGTGCTGCGCGCGGCCATGTCGGTGGCCGCGCAATACGGCACGCCCTTGCTGGTGGAAGCCACCTCCAACCAGGTGGACCAGTTCGGCGGCTACACCGGCATGACGCCGGCCGCCTTCCGCGACTATGTGCACCGGCTGGCGCAGGAGAAGGGCTTTCCCGCCGAGCGCCTGGTGCTGGGCGGCGACCACCTCGGCCCCAATGCCTGGCAGGCGCAGGATGCCGCCACGGCGATGGCGCACGCCGAAGTGCTGATCGACGCTTACGCGACAGCGGGCTTCCACAAAATCCACCTCGATTGCAGCATGCGCTGCGCCGGCGACGAAGCGGTGCTGAGCGACGAAACCGTGGCTGAACGCTCCGCGCGACTGGCCGCCGTCGCCGAACAGGCGGCCGCGCGCGCCGGTTTGCCGCCGCCGGTTTACGTGATCGGCACCGAAGTGCCGGTGCCCGGCGGTGAAGCCTCGCTCGAGCAGGCGCTGGCCGTCACAGCACCGCAAGCGGCAGCGCGCACGCTGGACGTGCACCGCCGCGCTTTCGCCACCGCCGGCCTGTACGCTGCATGGCAGCGCGTGATCGCCATGGTGGTGCAGCCGGGCGTCGACTTCGACCAGGCCAATGTGCAGCATTACGATGCGGCGGCGGCACGCGAACTGTCCGCCTTCGTGGCCGGCCAGCCCGGCCTGGTGTTCGAAGCCCACTCCACCGACTACCAGCGCGAATCGGCCCTGCACGAGATGGTGCGCGACCACTATGCCATCCTCAAGGTCGGCCCGGCCGCCACCTTCGCCCTGCGCGAAGGCTTCCTGGCACTGTGCCAGGTGGAGGAAGCACTGCTCGGCAAGGACGCGGCGTCGCACCTGATGGAAGTGCTCGACGCCACCATGCTGGCCAAACCACAGCACTGGCAAAAGCATTACCTGGGCAATGCCGACGAACAGCGCCTGATGCGCCGCTACGGCCTGTCCGACCGCTGCCGCTATTACTGGGGCGAGCCGGAAGTGGCGGCCGCCGTCAGCCGCCTGTTCGCCAACCTCGCCGGACGCCGCCTCCCGCTGCCTTTGCTGAGCCAATACCTGCCCGAGCAATTCCTCGCCGTGCTGCAGGGCGAGCTGGCCGCCGAGCCGCAAGCCCTGCTCGAACACAAGGTGGGCCGCGTGCTGGCCCAGTATGCGCGGGCCTGCAGCGCCAACGCCGCAGCCCCGCACCCTGCCGCCGCCTTCTGTTAAGCTCGACGTTTTTGACTCCCAGCGACAGAAGACATGCGAAATACCAGCCAACGCCGCGAAACCATCCTGCAGGCGATCGTTGAACACGGCTCGGTCCAGGTGGCCGACCTGGTGGGCAAGCTAGGCGTCTCCGCCGTCACCATCCGCAGCGACCTCAGTGTGCTCGAATCGCAAGGCCTGGTGCAGCGCAGCCACGGCGGCGCGCTGCTGGCGCGCACCCCGCCGACCGAACACACCATCCGCCAGAAGGATTCCCTGAACCAGGCGCAGAAGGAGCAGATCGGCGTGCTGGCCGCGCGCATGGTGCAGCCGGGCGACAACATCATCATCGACTCCGGCACCACCACCATTTCACTGGCGCGCCAGTTGCGTGAGGCGGAAGACGTGACGGTGCTGACCAACGGCTTGAACATCGCGTGGGAGCTGGCCGATGCGCCGGGCGTGGACCTGATCCTGACCGGCGGCCGCCTGCGCAAGCAATCGCTGTCGCTGCAGGGCGCCCAGGCCGAGGCTTGCCTGTCGGCCTACAACTTCGACAAGCTGTTCCTCGGCGTCGACGGCTTCGACCTGCAATTCGGCATCACCACCCACCATGAGGCGGAAGCGAACCTGAACCACAAGATGGTGGAGCGGGCCAAGAAAGTCATCGTGCTGACCGACGCCTCCAAATTCGGTCGGGTTTCGCTGCACCGCATCGTGCAGCTTGACCGCGTGCATACCGTCATCACCGACGCCAGCATCAGCCCCGAGTATCGCGACGGGCTGGAAAAGCGCGGCATCGAACTGGTCATCGCGGGGTAAGCCATGCTGCAAGGCCGCATCCTCACTCCCGACGGCTGGATCAACGGCAGCATTGCCTTCGGCCAGCGTATCGACCGCATCACCGAAGGTCCGGCAGGCGAAGGCCTGATCATCCTGCCCGGCTTCGTCGACCTGCACGTACACGGCGCCGCCGGCGTCGACATCATGGAAGGCGGCGATGCCGGCGCCGTGGTCGCGCGCAGCCACGCGCGGCACGGCACCACCGCCCTGCTCGGCACCACGCTGACCGCCAAGGAAGATTCGATCCGCCACGCCCTGCAAGGCCTGGCTGGCGTCATCGCCCAGCGCCCGCGGCACGGCGCCCGCATGCTGGGCGTGCACCTGGAAGGGCCGTTCCTGAACCGCCGCCGCCTGGGCGCCCAGCCTCCCGACGTGGCCACCGGCAGCCGGGCGCTGGTGGAAAGCTACCATGCCATCGCGCCGATCCGCGTGCTGACCATGGCGCCGGAAGTGACCGGCCACCTGGAACTGATCCCGATCCTGAAGGAGATGGGCATCCGCGTCCAGATCGGCCACAGCGCCGGCAGCTACGACGATGGCGTGGCCGCCATGCGCGCCGGCGCCGCCGGCTTCACCCACTTGTTCAACGGCATGAGCGGCATGAGCCACAAGGAGCCGGGCATGGTGGACGTGGCCATGGCGCATGCCGAATACGCCGAGATCATCCCCGACCTGCTGCACGTGCATCCGGGCGCCATCCGCGCGGCGCTGCGCGCCATCCCGCGCCTGTATGGCGTAACCGACGCCACCTCCGCCACCGGCATGCCGGACGGCGAGTACGCGCTGGGCACGCAACGCGTGATCAAGTGCATGGGTTGCGTGCGCCTTGCCACCGGTTCGCTGGCCGGCTCCGTGCTGACCATGGACCAGGCGCTGCGCAACTTCGTCAGCCTGGGCATGGAAGTGGCCGAGGCGTCGCACCGCCTGTCGCTGTTCCCCGCCGACTACCTGGGCGAAACGCAGCGCGGCCGCCTGGCGCCTGGCGCCTGGGCCGATATCGTGGTGCTGGACCAGTCTTACCACCCCGTGGCCGTCTTCGTCGAAGGCGAGGCCATACCACTCACATAAAAAACCAAGGAGACCCAATGCAGGCTTTATCCATGCGCTATTTGCTCTTTATCGCCGGGATGGGCGGCCTGCTTTATGGGATCGATGTCGGCATCATTGCCGGCGCCCTGCCTTACCTTGAGTCCACCGCTTCCGTCGCGTGGAAGCTGAGCGCGCAGCAACTGAGCTTCATCGTGGCCGCCGTGCTGCTGGGCTCCGTGCTGTCCTCCTTGTTCGCCGGCGCCATCGCTGACGCCATCGGCCGGCGCTGGGCGATGGTGCTGTCCGGCGCCCTGTTCACCTTTAGCATTCCCCTGATCGCGCTGTCCGACGGCTACCTGCCGCTGCTGCTTGGCCGCCTGCTGCAGGGCGTCAGCGGCGGACTGATTGGCGTGGTGGTGCCGCTGTATCTGGCCGAATGCCTGCGCGCCGACAAGCGCGGGCGCGGTGCGGCCCTGTTCCAGCTGCTGCTGACCATCGGCCTGGTGGCCGCCGCCGTCATCGGCCTGGTGCAGGCGCAGAGCGTCGACAGCGCTACGCAAGCCGCGCAAGCCTTGCCGGAAGCTGCGCGCGCCGCCGCCGTGTTCGACGCCAAGGACCACGCCTGGCGCAGCATTTTCTGGATGTGCCTGGCCCCTGGGCTGGTATTCACTTTCGGCAGCGTGCTGCTGGCCGAATCGCCGCGCTGGCTGGTGCAGCGCGGGCGCCCTGAACAGGCCCGTGCCGCCCTGCTGCGCACCCGTCCCGCCGACGAAGCGGAAACTGAATTGCGCGACATGCTGGCCGCCTCCGGAGGCGGCACGCGCGCCGCGTCCGCCCGTGCTGACGCCTCCGCAGCCGAGCCCACCGCAGGCGACATCGCTGCCGCGCGCGGCGTCGTCGCCGGACGCGATGGCAGCGCGCGCCTTGGCGCGGGAAGCCTGGGCGTCGTCGGCGGCGGCAGCAGCGGCGTCGGCGCCGGCTACGCCGGCGAGGACCGCCTCCTGAGCCGCCGCTACGTGCTGCCCTTCCTGCTGGCCTGCCTGGTGCTCGCCTGCACCCAGGCGACCGGCATCAACTCGGTGCTGGCTTACGTAGTGAACATCCTGAACCAGGCCGGCCTTCCCGGCGCCACCGCCAACATGGCCGATGTCGGCCTCAAGCTGCTGAACGCCATCATGACGGTAGTGGCCGTGCTGCTGGTCGACCGCAAGGGCCGCAAATTCCTGCTGATGCTGGGCAGCGGCGGCATCGTGATCGCCCTGCTGGCGGCCGGCCTGCTGTTCCGCAGCGCCGAAAGCGAACAGCGCGACGTGCGCGCCATCGTCGCCGCGCAGGCGCAGGGCGACACCCTGACCCTGCGCCTCGACGCGCAAACCCTGCAGGTGCTGGGTGCCCCGGCTGGCGCCGGCCCGGATGCCGCGCCGCAGCTGCTGACCGTGTCCTACTCCTACGGCCCCTTCACCAATGTGCAGACCCGCCGCAGCGACGACCCCGCCCTGCCGCCCATGGTGCTGTCGCGCGCTGACACCGTGCAGCCGGACAGCGTGATCGGCGCCTTCTTCCGCAAGCTGCACCTGAATCCCTTCGCCGATCCGGCGCAAGGCCGCGACGCCCCGCTGCGCATCGAACAAGCGCGGATCGGAGCCCTGCCATCGGTGGCGCACGGCTGGCAGGTGACGCTGGCCATCTGCCTGTTCGTTGCCAGCTTCGCCGTCGGCCCCGGCGTGTGCGTCTGGCTCGCCCTGTCAGAGCTGATGCCGACCCGCATCCGCTCCAATGGCATGAGCATCGCGCTGCTGGTCAACCAGTTCGTCTCCACCACGATTGCCGCCGTGTTCCTGCCAACCGTTGGCCAGCACGGCTATGCCGCCATGTTCTTCTTCTGGGCCGGCTGCACCGTGGTGTACTTCCTCGCCGCCGCCTTCCTGCTGCCCGAGACCAAAGGCAAGACGCTGGAAGAAATCGAAGCCCACTTCGCCGGCACGCCGTCGCGCAGTACAGCTGTGCCGGCGCATTGAGGAACGGGCAGGCGGGCGCTTAATCATTTCCTCGCCATTGCGGCAAGTTCTTTGATCGGTATATGGAAACTTTCGCCGCCATGTAGCCGTTCTGCTGCAAAGTCGATGAAGCGACGGACTCGGCTCGGCATGTCCGTACGTTGTGCGTAATACAGATAGAGTCCCATGCGCTCGCTTGTGCTGCTTATCAGCAGCGGCACAAGTGTGCCTGCCCGGAATTCCGCGGTAGCGTTGATGCTGTCGATTTGACCGACGCCGATACCGCTTAGCACAGCGTGCATCTCGGCCTCCGGGTCACTGCAGCAGACGATGAAATCCATCGACCTGTACGAGACTTCCCCATCAATCTGGAATTCCCATGGAACGGGCCGTCCGGTCCCGGGCTGGCGATAGCCGATACACCTGTGCGATGCCAGGTCATCGATGCTTTGGGGGACACCGTTCCTCTCCAAATACGCCTGCGTTGCGCACACAACCAGCTGAATCGGAAACAACCAGCGGGACACTACCTGCGAAGTAGGCGCATTGCCCGCCTTGAAGCCCAGGTCAATGCGTTCGCCGACGTTATCGGTATTGCGGTCCTCAAGCACCAGGTCGAAGGTCACGCCAGGATGAAGGCTGCTGAACTCCGCCACCAGTGGCATCAGGACTTTTCGTCCTACTGCTCCGCCGGCACTGATGCGTATCAAGCCCTCGTCGCCCTTGGCCGAATTCTTCACGCGATTTAACGCGCCGGCAAAGCCTTCCATGCTGGCGCGCACCGAATCGAGCAACAACTGCCCATCTTCAGTCAGCGAATTTTGCCGCGTTGTCCGGTGAAACAGACGTACGCCCAGGTAATGCTCCAGCTGCCGGACATTCTTGCTCACGGCTTGCGGCGTGGTGCCCTGGGCCGTTGCTGCCTTGTTAAAGCTGCCCAGCTCAGCTGCCCGAATAAAGGTTGAGATTGCTCGAAGTTCGTCCATGGCTATTAGCTTAGCAACTTCGCGCCAATTAGCAACTTTCAGTTGTCTTTGATATCGCCGGTTCGTAACTACCGGGTGGGTCTGGCTTTCCCTAAAGTGGCCCATGTCAACCGACACATCATCAACCACTGAAGGAGTTACAACATGAACACCATCGCTAAAGATCTGGCTGGCCGCGTCGCGGTTGTTACTGGTGCATCGAGCGGCATGGGCCGCGCTACCGCACTGTTGTTGGCCTCACGCGGCGCGAAAGTCGCACTGCTGGCCCGCCGTAAAGATGCGCTGGATGCGGTTGCCGCCGAAATTCAGCAACTGGGCGGCGAGGCCATCGCCGTCACCACCGACGTCACCGACCAAACGTCTGTCGAGGCCGCTGCAGCAACGGTGCGCAAGCAACTGGGCAATGCCGACCTGGTATTTAACAACGCTGGGTTGATGCTGCCAGGTGCGATTGGTGCCCAACCCCAGCGCGAATGGGAATCCCAGATCGACCTGAACGTTACCGGCGCAATGCGCGTTATCCAGGCCTTCATTCCGCAAATGGAGGAAGCGGCAGCGCAAGGTAAGGTCGTCGACCTGATCAACACCTCGTCTATCGCTGGTCAGTACGTGTTTGGCTACTTCGCGGTGTATTCGGCTACCAAAGCATTCGTCAGCCACCTGACGCGCCACCTGCGTGTGGAACTGGGCCCAAAGAACATCCGCGTGTCGGTGATCGAGCCTGGCATCACCGAGACCGAACTGCAAAGCCACTTCACCTTCCAGGGCGCGATCGACTGGCTGGAAAACGCGTCCAAGTCGATCGACTTCCTCAAAGCGGAAGACATCGCTGAAACCGTCGGCTTCATTGTCTCGATGCCCAAGCACGTGAACATGCAGCAGATCGTCATCATGCCAACGAAAGAGGGTATCTGATGCCCATGACTCCTTGGGAACCTCGTTGAGAATTTTTTTGTGCGCCGCACAAAAAACTGTGTTACACTGCGTTCTGCGGTGAAGTACTCGAGAACTTCACCTTGTAGCACCAAACATTGGTCACAGGCTGGCACCACGCAGATAGCATGGGCTGACCGCTCCGCACCGCGCAGATAGCACGGGCTGGAGCAGCGATTGAAACATTGGCATTACATTGAAACGAAGCCCGCAAGACAGCGGGCTTTTTTTTCGCCCCTCGCCCCCAATCGCATCAAGGAAAGCACATGGCAAAAGAAGAATTAATCGAAATGAACGGCATGGTCACCGAAATCCTGCCCGACCAACGCTTCCGCGTCGACCTGGACAACGGCCACAAGCTGGTGGCCTACACCGCCGGCCGCATGAAGAAGAACTTCATCCGCATCCTGGCCGGCGATAAGGTTACCCTGGAACTCTCGCCCTACGACCTGAGCAAGGGCCGCATCGTGTTCCGCCACATCGAGAAACGCGGCAGCCCCGCACCGCGCCCACCGCGCCGCCGCTGAGAACGGCGCGAAGACATTTACTCCCATTATTAAAGTCGGGGTCAGCTCTGGCAACCGGACATTTCGCTACGCGAAATGTCCGGTTGCCAGAGCTGACCCCGACTTTAATCGTGGCTCAAGCGGGCAGCAGTTCGGGGGCGGCGCGCAGGGCCGCCAGTTGGTGGGGCTGCAGGCGGGCGGCGGCGGCGCTGAGGTGGCGGCTGGCGGCGGGCAGGCCGCTGCGTTCGGCCAGCGACAGCCAGCGCCAGGCTTGTTCCGGGTCGGCGGGCGTGCCCTGGCCGGACAGGAACATCAGGCCGGCATTCAGCTGCGCACGGGCGTGGCCCTGGCGTGCGGCGGCCAGGTACCAGGACAGCGCTTGCTTGAAGTCGCGCGGCAAGCCCTGGCCGTTGTCGTAGCGCAGGCCCAGCGTGAAGCAGGCCAGCGTGTGGCCCTGCTCGGCGGCCTTGCGGTACCAGGCGTTGGCTTGCGCCAGGTCGGGCGCGGGGCCGTCGTCGCGGTCGTGCAGCTGGCCCAGCATGAATTGCGCGGCGACGTAATCCTGTTCGGCGGCGCGGCGGAACCAGCCCAGCGCCTTGCGCCCATCCTGCGGCACGCCCTGTCCCAGCTCGTAGCGCAGGCCGAGGTCGAACTGGGCGCGCAAATGGCCCTGGTCGGCCGCCTTGCGGTACCAGAAGATGGCTTCCTGCTGGTCGCGCGGCACGCCGTGGCCCTGCTCGTACAACAGCGCCAGATGGTATTGCGCGGCCGGGAAGCCGGCATCGGCCGCCTTGCGGTACCAGCGCGCCGCTTCGCGGTAATCCTGCGCCACGCCCTGGCCGTGGTCGTAGCGCTGGCCCAGGTTGTTCTGCGCCCCGGCGTGGCCCAGCTCCGCGGCGCGGCGGTACCATTGCAGCGCCAGTTGCTCGTCGCGCGGCACGCCGTGGCCGTTGTCGTAGATCAGGCCAAGGTTGAATTGCGAGCTGACGTGGTCCTGCTCGGCCGCCAGCGTGTACCACTTGATGGCGCGCGCCGCGTCGGGCGGCACGTCCTGGCCCTTGTCGTAGCGCAGCGCCAGGTTGAATTGCGCCGGCGCGTAACCTTGTTCGGCCGCCTTGCGGAACCAGCCCAGTGCCTGCTTGCCGTCCTGCGCCACGCCCTGTCCATTGTCGTAGCGCAGGCCGAGGTTGAACTGGGCGCGCGCATAGCCCTGGTCGGCGGCCTTGCGGTACCACATGATCGCTTGCGTGTAATCCTGCGGCACGCCCTTGCCGGTGTCGTACATCATGCCCAGGTTGTTTTGCGCGCCGGGGTCGCCCTGTTCGGCGGCCTTGGCGAACCAGTAGCGTGCCTGCTCGGTGTCGTGCTCCACGCCCTGGCCCTTGGCGTACAGCCAGCCCAGGTTGTACTGGGCGGCGGCATAGCCCTGCTCGGCCGCCAGCTGGTACCAGTGCGCCGCTTCGGCGAAGTCGACGTCGACGCCCTGGCCTTTCTGGTACATCACGCCCAGGTTGTATTGCGCGTGCTCCAGGCCCGCGTTGGCGGCCTGGCGGTACCACGCCGCGGCCAGCTCATAGCTTTGCGCCACGCCCTGGCCGTTGAAATACATGAAGCCCAGGCTGTGCTGGGCGTTGGCCACGCCGCGCTCGGCGAGCTGGCGCACGCGCAGGAATTCGGCGGCGAAATTGCCGTCGCGGGCGCCGGCGTCGTCGGGGTCGGTCGGGGTCGTGCGCTGCATGAAATCCTTAAGCCTGGATCGCCAGGCGCGGCCCGGCCGGCACGGCGGGCGCGTCGGCCTGGTGCTGCGCCGCCAGCATTTCCATGAACGTGGTCAGGGCGAGCGGCCGGTAGTACAGGTAACCCTGCATGGTGGCGCAGCCGTTGGCGGCCAGGTAGCGCGCCTGCACTTCCGTTTCCACGCCTTCGGCCACCAGGTGCAGGCCCAGGCCGCGCGCGATCGAGATGATGGCCAGGATCACCGGATAGTGGCCATGCTCGTCATGGATCTCCTTGACGAAGCTCTGGTCGATCTTGATGGTGTGGATCGGGAAGCGGTGCAGGTAGGACAGCGAGGAATAACCGGTGCCGAAATCGTCGATCGCCACCGATACGCCCAGCTGGCACAGCTTGTTCAGCTGCTCGATGGCGTACTGCGGGTTGCGGATGCAGATGTTCTCGGTGATCTCCACCTCGATCTGCGACGGCGAAATCTGGTAGCGCGCCAGCGCGTTGCGCATCTTTTCGAAGAAGTCGCCGCGGTCGAGGTACTGCGGCGACAGGTTCAGCGACAGGCGGATATTGTCGGCGCCATTGGCGTTCCACAGCAGCACGTCGCGGCACAGGGCGCCGATCATCCAGTCCGAGATGGGCAGCATCAAGCCGTTTTCCTCGGCGAATGGCAGGAATTCGCCGGCCGACAGCAGGCCGCGCGTCGGATGGTTCCAGCGCATCAGGCCTTCGGCGCCGATGATGCGGCCGCTGGCCATGTCGACCTGCGGCTGGTAGTACATTTCCAGCTCGTTGTTCTCCAGCGCCTTGCGCAGCGACTGCTCCAGCGCGATCTTCTGGTGCGACATGTCCTGCATCGAGGCGTGGTAGAAGCTGTGGCCGTTCTTGCCCTGCGCCTTGGCCTGGTACATCGCGATGTCGGCATGGCGCAGCAGCTCCTCGATCGAGTCGCCGTCGCTCGGGTACACCGCGATGCCGATCGAGGCCGAGATGTGCACCACGTGGCCATCGAGGTCGAACGGCGCCTGCAGCACTTCCTGGAACTTGTCGGCGATGGCCTTGGCATCGGCGCGGTCGCGCAGCTCGGGCAGCACGATGGTGAATTCGTCGCCGGAATGGCGCGCCAGCGTGTCGCCCTTGCGCAGGCATTCCTTCAGGCGCCGCGCGGCCTGCTGCAGCAATTCGTCGCCCTTGACGTGGCCCAGCGTGTCGTTGACCAGCTTGAAGCGGTCCAGGTCGATGAACATCACGGCCAGCTCGGTGAGCTTGCGCTTGGCCTGGATCACGGCCAGGCCCAGGCGGTCCTTGAACAGGATGCGGTTGGGCAGGTCGGTCAGGATGTCGTGGTAGGCCTGGTAGGAAATCATTTCCTCGGCGCGCTTGCGGTCGGTGATGTCGCGCGCCACGCCGTAGGTGCCGAAGAATTCGTGCGTGGCCACTTCCTCGCCCGGCACGTGCATGCCGATCGCGTTGAGGGAAATGGTCATCAGGGTATTGTTGAAGGTGCGGTCGCCGGCGGCGCTGTTGTTGCACTTCAGGCGCAGCTCGACGTTGCGCGAGGCGCGCTCGTCGACGCGGCGTTCGTTGAACACGTAGCGCGCGCGCTCCTGGTCTTCCTCGTGCACCAGCACCGAGTAGTGGCGGCCGATCAGCTCCTCGCGCGCATAGCCCAGCAGCTGGTACGCGCGGTCGTTGACGAAGGTGAAGCAGCCTTCATGGTTCAGGGTGTAGATGATGTCGGGCGAGCTGTCCACCAGGTAGCGGTACATCTTTTCCGAGTTTTCCAGGCGCTGCGCGATGCGCGCATTGTCGACCGCCAGGCGGCGCTTTTGCAGCGCGTTCTCCACCGTCTTGAGCAGCTCCGGCGGGTTGTACGGCTTGCGCAGGTAATCGTAGGCGCCGCGCTTCAGGGCGCCGATGGCGGCCTCGATGCCGGCCTCGCCACTCATCACGATCACGTCGCAATCGATCTCGCGCGCATTGACGAAATCCATGATCTCATGGCCGCTCATATCCGGCAGGCGCAGGTCCAGCAGCAGCAGGTCGAATTGCTGGCGGCTCAGTTGGGCCAGGGCTTCGGCGCCGTTGGTGGCGGTCACCAGCTGGTAGCAGTCCTGCACGCGCAGCAGCTCGTACAGCGACGACAGCAGGCGCGGTTCATCGTCCACCAGCAGCAGGCGCGGCTGGAATTCCGGGGCATGGGTCGGGGGCGTCGGGAGGATCGGGTTCATGCTGGCCTTATACGGAATCCACCACGCCGCGCGCCTGCACCGGGGCGAGCTGGCTGGTGCTGCCGCGGGCCGGCAGCAGGAGTTCAAACGAGGTGCCGTTGGCGCCGCTGCGGCAGCTGATCATGCCGTTCAGCTTCTTGACCAGGCTGTGCACGATGGACAGGCCCAGGCCGTGGTGCTTGCCTTCCTTGCTGCTCTTCACGGCGCCAAACAGGTTGGCCAGCACGTCCTGCGACAGGCCGGGGCCGGCGTCGGACACCACCAGCTCCACGTACAGGCGCCGTTCGCGGTTGACCAGGCCGCGGTTGGCCAGTTCGATGCGGCCGCCGTCCGGCTGCGCTTCGATCGCGTTCTTCACCAGGTTGACCAGGATTTGCTTGAGCAGGTCGGCGTCGCCGTCGATTTCCTGCGGACCGTCCTGCATGCGCGTGATCACCTGCACCGAGGCGGGCAGGAAATCGGTGGCGCGGAACAGGCGCAGCACGTCTTCCACCACGCGCGCCACATTGGTCACGCTGCCGCCCTCGGACGGCTGCAGGTCGGCCAGGCCGTTGATCAGGTGGCCGACGCGGTCGATTTCCTCGTTCAGGATCGACATTTCCGACACTACCGGCTCGCGCCGCGCCAGTTTCGTGTCCAGCACCGACAGGTAATTCTTGATGATCGACAGCGGATTGTTCACCTCGTGCACCACGCGCCGCGACGCTTCGCGGTATTCCTCGGCCACGTGCGCCACCTGGCGCCGCGCATGGCCACGCTCGGTGAGCGCGGTCTCCAGCGCATTGGCGGCCTGGCTGGCGTAGGCTTGCAGGAAGCGCGCCTTCTTTTGCAGCAGCGGCACCTGCCAGGCGGCCACGCCGCCGACGATCATGCCCAGGCAGCGCTGGTTGGCCACCAGCGGCAGGCATACCAGCGCTTCGCTGCCGACGATGCGGAACAGCTGTTCTTCCACGATGCCCAGGGCCGCCGTGGCGCCGGCGCCGCTGCGCGTGGCGAAGGCCAGCTGGCGGTTGTTGGCCGCGTCGGCCAGCACGCCCGGCTTGTTGAGGGGGATCGCCAGCTCGGCCAGGCGCTGCTGCGCCTCGCCGCTGCCGGCGCCCTGCAGCGCGTGGCCGGTCGGGCTCTCCAGCAGGATCACCGTGGTGTCGAGGTCGAACAGGATGCGCGCCGAGCGGGTCATGGCGTCCAGCATGCCCGCTTCGCCCTGCTGGCGCGCGAAGCTCTGGCCCATTTCCTGCACCAGCACCATATTGCGCACTTCCTCGGACAGGCGCGCCTGCACCGGGTCGACCGGCGCCGGCGGCGCGGCCGGCGGCGCCGGGATCTCGTCGGCCCCGGCCAGGTCGATGCCCAGGTGTTCGGCGGCGCGCGCCACCTGGCGCGCGGCCGACTTGACGAAGGCGTCCAGCTTGTCGGCCTCGATGCCGCACAGGGCCGCCGCGTCGGCCGCCGCTTCCGGCGTCTCGGCGTGGTAGCACAACTGGTGCGCCAGGCGCACGATGCGGATCAGGGGATGCGCCGCTTCCAGGCGCGGCACCGGCTCATGGTGGTACAGCACCGAATCGGCCAGGAAGGAATCGAGGTTCCAGCGCTCGATCAGCCAGGCACCGGCTTCGGCGTGGGTGATCTCCAGCGTGCGCTGCTCCACCGCGCACAATTCCTCGTCGTCGCGCGCGGTGAAGTTGTAGGCATATTCTTTCGGCGCGGTGGCCAGCAGCGCCAGGCGGCCCACGTTGTGCAGCAGGCCGGCCAGGTAGGCTTCCTCCACGTGCGGATAATCGAGCACGCGCGCAATGTCGCGCGCAATGACGGCGGTGGTCAGCGAGCCTTTCCAGAAGGCGCGCAAATCGGTGCTGCCGCTATGCGGGAAATTATTAAAGGTCTGGAACACCGACTCCGAAATGACCAGGGTCTTGATCATGTCCGTGCCCAGCGACACCAGCGCTTGCTCCAGCCCGACCGTGCGGCTGTGGCGCTGGTAGGCCGAACTGTTGGCCACGCCCAGGATCTTGCTGGTCATCCCGGCATCCTTGGCGATCAGCGCAGCCAGCTCCGGCATGCCGGCATCATCGGCTTGCAGGAGCTCAATCAGCTTGATCAGGATCTGCGGCATGGCGGGCAGCCGCGCGATCAGCAAGCGATTGCGGATGTCTTGGTCGGGGTGTTGCATCAGACTGGTCCAAATCCTCGAATTGCGGGGGTTTACCGGCTTTATTCCGGCTTGCAATCCACTGCGCAAATTAGCATAAATATACTATAACTTAATGGCAATACAAATTTCTGAGGGCAATATGTTGCATTTCTGTAGAAAGCGCTACACTATTAATGGTAATTTATTTTTTAATAACAATATTTTCAAGTAGGCATTATCTTGCGCCGTAGTACGCGCGCCGTCAACCACAGGCTGAGGCCCGTCAGGGTGAGCATCAACTGGCCGCACGCCAACCATAATAGCGAATGTGAAGCCAGTGGGGCCAAAACCCCCGCCACCAAGGCCGCCAGCAAGGTCACCGCGAACGATTGCACCGACGCCACTGTGCCGCGGATATGCGGGAACAAGTCCAGCGCCAGCAGCGTGGCACCGGGCGCCGCCACCGACATGCCGAAGGTATAAAAGAACAGCGGCAGCACGCTCCAGGGCAGGCGCGGTTCGGCCAGTGCGTGGTACAGCAGGTTGATGCCGGCCGCCGAGATCAGGAAGCAGAAACCCCAGCCGATCTGGCGCGCGAAACTGGTCTTGCCGGCGATGCGGTTGGCGGCCAGCGCGCCGAGGAAAATGCCCGACACCGCCGGCACGAACAGCCAGGCGAATTGTTCCGGCCCCAGGTGCAGCTGGCTCGGCAAGGTCACCGGCGCGGCCGTGATGTACAGGAACAGGCCGCAGAAATTGAAGGCCACCACGCCCGTCTTCAAATGGAATAGCGGCGAGGACAGGATGTCGCGGTAATTGCGCCACAGGTAGCGCGGGTTGAACGGTTGCCGCTTGTCGCGCGGCAGCGTTTCGGGCAGGCGGCGGTAGCA
>CAMLRG010000013.1 GCA_946482335.1 uncultured Duganella sp.
TAGAACGCGGGCAGGCGCATGCCCAGCACGTCAGCGCTTTCGAGGAAGAACGGACGCTTTTCCGGCAGGCTGAGGGCGATGCGGCTGGTGCTGCTGGTGGGGGCGTCGATTTCCACTTGCGAGAAATCGGGGTTGAGCGTGGCGTTGAACACCCAGTCGGCCCGCGGCCGGGCACTGATGTCAAGGCCGGCGCTGCTTGCGCTGCCGCCCCGGCCATAGTCGCGCATGGTGCGGTGCGTCAGCTCCGGGCGCAGCTCCCAGGTCGACTTGTCGCGCACTGCCGGCAGCACTTGCGCCATGCCCTCGATTTCTTCCATGCCGGCGATGAAATGCAGCGCTTCCTTGCTCAACGGAACGCTAAGCAGCAGCATGCCGTCGGCGTGCGGCACGCTGCGTTCGACCATCAGCCGCCACGGCCGCGCTTCGTCGTAGGGGAAGCGCAGGCTGGAGAGAGGCCAGCGCACTTCCATCGCATAGCCGTCCGGCAGCAACTGGACCGCGCTCTCCACCGGGTAATCGGGGCCCAGGTCGTCCTCATCCTCGTCGGCGCGGTAAATGCCGTCGCTGAGCACCCCGGCCACATTGACGCGCACGAATTGCGCCGAGCGTCCATGGCCGCTGGGGTCGATCCAGATCCCGATAAAGTCCTGGTCGCGGTCGACCTTGTCGCGCCGCGCCAGCGCGCCATTCAGCGTCTTCCTGTCGCCATTCCAGGCGCGGATGCCGAACACCAGCGCATCCTGGTCGACCAGCAATTGCACCGTGGTGCGCAGGTGGCCCGGCGCATCGCGCCCATCTTCGGGCTGGAACTGGAAGAAGCGGCTACTGGCCGGTGCAGTGGCCCACAGCGGCTCGTCCAGCTTGCCGTCCAGCCGGATCGCCAGCGGCCCTGGCGACACGCGCGCGGCGATACCCCGCCCCTCCACGGCAAAGGCCGGCAAGGACAGCAGCATGGCGAGCAGGGGCAAGGCACGTCGTATCGTCATCGTGCCGGGATTATAGATTTAGCAACTCCGTCGGGCAAGCGTGCTAGCCATCCGGACACTGGAAGCGGTCACGGTAGGCCGTGGGCGTGCTTTGCAGCTGGGCGCGGAAATGCTGGCGCAGCGACATGGCGCTGCCGAAACCGGCCGCCTGGGCCACCGCTTCGACCGACGCATCGGTGGTCTCGAGCATACGCTGGGCGTGCGCCAGGCGCTGGTTCAGCAGCCACTGCTTGAACGAGGTGCCGGTGGCTTGCCGGAAGTGGCGGGTGAAGTTGCGGCGGCTCATGGCGGCGCGCCGCGCCAGCGCATCCAGGCTGTGCTCTTCCGCCAGCCGGTGCTGCACCCAGTCCAGCACCTGCGCCAGGCGGTTGTCGCTCGCCGTCGCGGGCAGCGGACGCTCGATGAACTGCGCCTGCCCGCCCTCGCGGTGCGGCGCCACCAGCAGGTTGCGCGCGACCCTGTTGGCAAAGTCGGCCCCGGCCCATTTGCGCAGCAGGTAGAGCGAGCAGTCCAGCCCCGCCGCCACCCCGGCCGACGTCACCACGTCGCCCTCGTCCACGTACAGCACGTCCTCGTCGATCTTCACCTGCGGCCGGCGTTGCGCCAGTTTGTCGGCAAATGCCCAGTGGGTGGTCGCCGTGCGCCCGTCGAGCAAGCCTGCCTCGGCCAGCGGAAAGGCGCCCAGGCACAGGCCGACGATGGTCGCGCCGCGCGCGTGCGCGCGCTGCAAGGCTTGCAACAGGGCCGGCGGCGACGGGCGGCAATCGTCGTGCCAGGTCGGCATGATCACGACGTCCGCACCAGCCAGCACGCGCAGCGACTTGCCGGTCGCGATGGCGAAGCCCGCCGAAGTGCGCATCGGGCCGCGCTCGGTGGCGCAGACGGTCACTTCGAACAAGGGTTCGGCATGCCGTCCGCCGAACACCAGGCATGGCACGGACAGGTGGAACGGGGTGATGCCGTCGAAGGCGATAATGGCCACTTTTTTTCGCATGGCCCGATTATATCGAATATCGTCCTGCGGGCCACTGTCGCGATGGCGGCGCCGGCCGCACAATGGCAGCCATCAACAACGCAAAAGGAGGACTTGCCATGCCACGCCGCGCCCTGATCGTGATCGATGTACAAAACGAATACTTCACCGGCAAGCTGCCGATCGAATACCCGCCAGTCGAACAGTCGCTGCCCAATATCGTGCAAGCCATGAAGGCGGCGCGCGAAAGCGGCATCCCGGTGGTGGTGGTGCAGCACGACACCCCGGCCGGCGCGCCGCTGTTCGCCGTCGGCTCGGACGGCTGGCAATTGCACCCGCAAGTGGCCGCGCTGGGTGCCGACCATCACATCAACAAGAAGCTGGCCAGCAGTTTCACCGGCACCGGCCTGGCGCAATGGCTGGCCGACAAGGGGATCGATACCTTGACCATCGCCGGCTACATGACGCACAACTGCAATGCCTCGACCATCTATGAGGCGGCGCACCTGGGCCTGGCCGTCGAAGTCCTGTCCGATGCCACTGGTTCCTTGCCTTATGAGAATGCGGCCGGCAGCGCCACGGCGGAAGAGATCCACCGCGTCTTCAGTGTCGTGTTCCACTCGAACTTCGCCGCCGTCACGACGACGCGCGAATGGGCCGACGCTGCCAGCGCCGGCCGCTCGCTGGCGAAGGACAATATCTATTTGTCCAATTTGCGCGCACGCGACAGCTTGGGCCGCGCTTCGTCGGTCTGACGCTTGCCGGCAGGGCCGGTGGCCGACTCTTGCGCGCCGGCGTGCTGGTCCTGCTGCATGCTGCCGCCAGTTTCGGTTCGCTGGCGCATCCGTTCCGCAGATTGGCGTGCCGCCCAGCCGGTCTGCTGGCCCGCCACCCCGCCCTGCTCGCCTACACCAGCCGTATCGCGCTGCAGGTTGTCGCTGCCGCGCTGGATATTGCTGCCTTGCGGCACTCCGCCCTGCTCCGGACCAGGCTCGACGCCCGGCGCCCGGCCTTTCAAGCTGCCGGGTGCGACGGGATTCATCTTTTCCTTGCTTGTGCTCATCGTTCTCTCCTCTGAACGTGTCATGGGCACATCATGCGCCCACCCCTGCACCAGCTGTATCGGCGTGGGGCAGGCAGCCATGTAGGAGAGCGCCTATATTGGCGTATTACGGTGAACTTTTCGCATAGTGTCCTGTCCAAGCTCAATATCCATCGGGCCGACAGACCGCAGAGTGTCGAAAACACAGCTGCGGGAGCCACCATGGATTACGAAGAACGGATTGCTAAAGTCGAGGCACTTGTGGAAACTTCCAAGGTCGATATTAACCGGCTCTACGACGCGATTACAGAGCTGCGGCAGCATACAGATAAGAGCATTGCCGACCTCCAGGCGCATACCGACAATGGCCTCGCCGAGCTGCGCGCCAGCCTCGATGCGCACCGCAGGGAAACCAGCGCCAATATGCGCTGGATGATCGGCCTGACGCTCGTCAATACATCGATGATCCTGGGCCTGTCCGGACGGATCTTCGGCCTGTACTGAGCTTTATTCGATGTACGGCTCGACGCTGGACAGTTTGCCGACCAGGAAGGCATCGGCAACTGCTTGCAGCGGCGAGAGGTCAACGTCGGAACGGCCCTCGGCAACCAGGCGCCGGAAATGTTCGTACATGGACGGGTATTCGCGGTCCGGCTCATCCAGCACCACTTTGCCATTCACTTCCATGATACGGCCGCCGAGGTGCAGGGCCATGGTGTCGCCGGCCACCGACTCGACCAGGATGCTCCAGGTTTGCTGGCCCAGCTGCAGGAAGTCGAACTCGGCGTCGATTGGGAAACCCTGCCCGGCCACCATGTCGAGCTCGGCCCGGATCGGAGCGCTGCAGTTGGACGGCACGTGCAGGGCCGCCTTGCGCACCAGCGCCGCGCCGCCCAGCAGCCGGGTCAGGATCGACAGCGCGTTGATGCCGGGATCGAAAACGCCCATGCCGCCGGCTTCAAAGATCCATTTCTGGCCCGGGTGCCATTGCCGCACATTTTCCTTCCAGCGGATCTGCACCGACTTGATGGGCCGCGCCAGCATCCAGTTGCGGGCACTTTCCACGCCGGGCGCGAAACGCGAATGCCAGCCTGCCAGCGCCGTCACGCCATGCTGCGCCGCCATGGCTGCGATCGCGGCTGCCTCGCCCAGCGTGGCGGCCGGCGGCTTCTCCAGGAATACGTGCCTGCCGGCGGCGATGGCTTCGCACGCCAGTTTGTGGCGCACCTGCGGCGGCGTGCAGATCGCGACCGCCTGGATTTCGGGATGGGCCGCCAGCATGGCGCCCATGTCCGGGTAACGCAACACACCTTCCGGCGCGCTGGCCGGCGAGCAGCCCGCCACCAGCTCCAAGCCCTGGTTGCCGCGGATCGCGGGGATATGCTGGTCGACCGCGATCTTGCCCAGTCCAACCAAGCCGATTTTCAATGCAGATGCCATGCTAGAACTCCTTTCAATGGCCAATTTCGATACGATACACCGGCGTTACCTTCACGCCGCGCAATTCCGCCAATTGTGCCTGGCCGTTGAACGCGGGACGGTGCTCCTTCGGCAGGTAGATCGGCGCATCGGCCCGCAGCGGCAGCACGGTCAGGTTCAGCGCCGCCTTGTCGCGCGCCGGCAGGTTATGCAGGGCGAATTGCCATGGCTGGCCGTTGTAATACCAGTCGTCGACCATGCGCGTGCCCTCGAACAGGCGCGCCACGTCGCCGACAAAGTCGATTTCCAGCAACGCCGAATCGACGCCCTTCGGCCGCGTCGTGCCGAGCGACAGTTCCCACGCGGCGGAATTGCCGAATGCTTCCGGGTCTGGCTGCACGGCGGCCTTGGCGTTGCCGCCGATCTTGACCGGCGGTACCGGCTGTGCCGCGCGCAGCTGGCGGGTTGACACGGCCACGCTTTGCGCCGGCAGCGTTGCCTCGACCACCTGGAAAATGCCCTCCTTGCCGCCCACCTTGAGTGCTGCGCTGCCCTTGAGCGGGAGCGGCATGGCCGGGAATACGGCGGCGCGGAAAGCCGGCTTGCCGGCCGAACGCAACACCAGCTTGCCATCCGCAAAATGCGCCTGGCTGTCGGTGACGACCAGGCGGCGTTCTCCCTGCAGTTGGCCGATGGCCAGCTGGCGCGCCTGTTGCTGCGACAATACCAACACCGTCACCGGCTTCCTGCCCGCGCAATCGAGGGTCAAGGCCGCGTCCATTCCAGGCTGCACACCTTCCACCACGACCGCGCCCGCCGTATCGGCCAGGCGGGCGCGCGGCGCCTTGATGCAGGCGCGCACCGACGCGTCAAACGCGAACTCGGGGGCGACCCCGTCCTGCGCCGCGAAGACGAAGACGCTGCCGGCCTTGCCGCGTTCCAGCCGCGCTACCGGTTGCGCCGTGGCGTAACTGAGCCGATGACCGTCCAGGTCGAAATTGACCGGCCAGAAGAAGTAGCTGCCTGCCGCGATATCAACCGGCTGGCGCGGCAGGGTCACATTGCCCGCCGGCAGTTGCAGCGAGAACTGCACCTGTTTCTGCGCCGGCAACGCATATTGGCGGATGTAGCCGTTATAGAACAGGAAGGCTTGCTCGCCCTTGCTGCGCACCGCCCAGCGTGGCGCCGACAGGTCGGCCGGATCGGCCGGCACCACCGTCGGCTTGCGAACGGTCATCGGCGCCAGGCGCGCGCCGAAATCGTTCATGAAATAGTGGAAGGGGCGCAGGTAGGCCAGCACGTCGCGCTGCTGGCCGTCCGGCCCGAGCGGCGCGTTGAAGTCGTAATTGATGGCGGGCGTGTCGTTGTAGCCGCCGCTGCGCGTGCTCTCTTCCAGGGTCGTCATGCCGACCGGGTTGCGGCCGCCATGGAACATGTAATAACCCATCAGGTTGACGCCCGATCCCATCTGCACCGGCAAGGTGGACGCGATGTCGTCCGGCGTGACCAGGGTGCGCCGGCGGTACATGGCCGGCAGGCCCGCGCCGTATTCCGCGCCGAGGAATGGCGTCAGGTGCATATCGGTTTCCGCCGTGCCTTTCTGCGTGGCGCGGGTTTGCGCGCCCAGGTCGCCGCTGACGCGCGTGTCAAAGCGGAAGGCATAAGTTTCCTTCGGCGCCAGCTCGCGCGTGCTGGTGGCCCATGGCTCGTCCTGGTAACCGCCGAAGACCGGCACCACTTCCCCCGACGGGTAGAGCGTGTGGTCCCAGCCCGTCACGGTATAGAACGGCACGTCGATCCCAGCCTTGACCGCCATGCCCTTCAGCGTGGCGATATGGCCGGCACCCTTGCCCGGCCCGGCGAGGTTGTACTCGTTTTCGATCTGGGCACCGATCACCGGACCGCCCTGCTTCCACAGCAAGCCATCCACCTGGCGCGCGATTTCGCGGTAGAAGCGGTCGACGTACTTCAAGTATTGCGGGTCGTCCTGGCGCGTCGGCATGGCATCGACCACCCAGTCCGGGATGCCGCCATAGCGCACTTCGGCATGCGACCAGGGACCGACGCGTATCCAGACTTCCAGCCCCGCCTTGTGGGCCAGCTGGATGAAGCGCCGCAGGTCGCGGTTGCCGCGCCAGTTGAACTTCCCTTCGCTTTCCTCGTGGTGGTTCCAGATGATGTAGCTGGCCACCACATCGATGCCGGCCGACTTCATCTTGGCCAGTTCGGATTCCCAGCTCTCGGCCGGGCTGCGCGTGTAATGGAACTCGCCCATCACCGGCAGCCAGGGCTGGCCGTCACGGGTCAGGTACTGGTTGTTGATACCCAGGACGTGGCCGCCGGGTGCCACGGCCGTGCCCATCCTGATATGGCCGGTCGTGGGCCCCGGCGCGGGCGCGCTGGCATCGACTGCCAGCACTTGCCCCGCCTGCGCGGCGTGGCACAGGGCCAGCGCTGCCAGGCATAGCGTGTTGCGGATCATTGGCGCGCCTCCCATCAGAACTTGTAGCTCAGGCCGAGGTTGTAGCGGCGGCCGTATTCCATCACGTTCTGCATGTACGGATTGTTTGACTGGGTCTCGACCACCTTCTGGTTGGTGATGTTGTCCAGGCCCAGGCGCACTTGCAGTTGCGGCGTCAGCCACTTCGAGAAGCTGGCCGAGACATAGGTTTCGGACGGGTTTTCGATCATGTAGCCGGCATTCCAGCGCGGCATGCGCACGAAGGCGCTATGGTAGTTGGCCGACAGGCGTGCTTCGTAACCGGACTTTTCGTACCACAGGGTCAGTCCGCCGTTATGTTTCATCAGGCCCACCATCGGGTAGTTGTTGGTGTATTCCTTGATGTCGCTGTCGTTGTATGAATAATTCGCCGCCACGCCGAGGCCGTCGAATGGCGCCGGCAGGCTGGTAAAGGCGTGCTGCGCCACCAGTTCGATACCCTTGACGTTGCCGCCTTCGCCATTGACGGAGCGGGTCAGGGATGCGGCGCGGCCGTTGACGGTGGTGGCGTCGGTGGTGATGCCGATGTAGTCGGACACCTTCTTGTAGAACACACCGGCCGACAGCAGCGAACCCTTGTCGAAGTAATACTGCCAGGACAGGTCGACCTGGTTCGACATCATCGGCAACAGCCCCGGATTGCCGGCGCTGCCGGTGATCGGCTGCTGCGACCCGGGGTTGGTGTCCATCGACAGCTGGCGCGATGCGCGCATTTCATCCATCGGGGCACGCGACATGGCACGCGCCACGCTGAAGCGGATTTGCTGCTTTTGCGCCTGGTCCAGGTTGAAGATCAGGTTCATGCTTGGCAGCACGCGGGTGTAGGATGCGCCGCCTTCCGCCGCGGTCGGTGCCGCGCCATTGATGGATTCCATGCCGCTGCCGGTCTGCGAGGTATGCACCACGCGCACGCCGGCATTGCCGCGGAAAGTCTTGCCGAACAATTCGCCTTCCAGGTCGGCCTGGGCGTAGACGCTGCTGTTCTTTTCCTTGACCTTCCAGCCGGCCAGCAGGTCGTTGGCAGTCTGGGTGCGGCCGTCCGGGCTGAATGCGCCCGCGCCCCACATGCTGGTGGTGGCGCCCATGAAGTCCTTCAGCACGATGAAGGGCGCGAAACCTGCCACGTTCACCGTCTCGTAGGCCGACGCCGGGATGGCGGTGGTGGCCGGCAGGTTCCAGGTGGTCTGGCGGTACTTCTTTTCGCGGTCGGCGAAACGGGCGCCGAACTTGATGCGGCTGACCACACCGGCATCGAGCGGACGCCAGGCGCTCAGTTGGGCGGAGTTCAGGCGGTCGTCGATATGGCCGTCGGTGTCGACGTACAGGGTCGGGTTGCCGAAGGCTGCCGGGTTGCCGGAATCATGGCTGAAAGTGAAGTCCTGGCGCTCGTCGCCGGTGAAAGACCATTTGATGGTGCCGCTGTTCAGGGCGAACTGGCGCACGTCGCGCCATTGGCTGTCGCGGCCGGCCGTCGAGGTGGCGACGTCCGCATCGACCTTCCATTCGCCGACGGTGAACTTGCCGTTCAGGCCAGCGGCGAAGTTGTCCATGTCCTGCGTCCACAGCGTACTGTTGGTGGTCAGGCCGACACCGGTGACGGTGGCGCCGGCCACGTAACCGTTGCGGATGTCGGCGTTCGAGTAATTGGCGCTCTGCCACCCGTCCCAGTTGCCCAGGTCGCCGGTCCAGTGCGACATGGCCGGCTCGCGGATATTGTTTTTGGCGTAATAGACGTCGGCGGTGACCTGCGCATCCGGGCTGGCTTTCCATTCCACCTTGCCCAGGACGCTGCCGCGCTCATTGGTGCCGCGCTTGATCTCGGTCTCAAAGCCCCACGGGGTCTTGTCGACCTTGCCGTCGCCATTCAGGTCGGCGGAGTGGTCTTCGTTGAAGCCCCAGTGGTTCTTGCGCTTTTCCACCGAAGGCTGTTTCTGGTAGCTGAAGGCCATCGCCACGCCGACCTTCTTGTCGGCGAACTGGTCGATGTAGATGCCGCCCAGGCGCGGCCGCACGGCCCTGGTATCGAGGTCGCGCGCCTGCTCGTAGTAAAGGGCGTCGGCTTTCAGGGAAGCCTGGCGGCCGTTGTATTTGAGCGGCGCCACGGTTTGCAGGTCGATGCTGGAGGCGACGCCGCCTTCCACCAGGTCGGCATTCTGGGTCTTGTAGACGATGGCGCCCGACAGCGATTCGGACGGGAACTGTTCGAATCGCACGGCGCGGTTGGGTTCCGACGAGGCCAGCTCGCGGCCATTCAGGGTGGCACCGATGAAGCGTTCGCCCATGCCGCGCGCCACGATCTGGCTGGCATTGCCGCGATCCAGGCCGGCGGCCAGGCCCGGCAGGCGGGCCAGCGATTCGGCGATGGTGGTGTCGGGCAGCTTGCCGATATCTTCCGATGCCACCACTTCCACGATGCTGTTGGAATTCTCCTTGACGCTCAGCGCGCTGCGCACCGAGGCGCGGATGCCCGACACGGTCACCTGCTGCACGCTCGGCTCTTCGGCCTGTTGCGCGAAGGCAGCCGGGATGGCGGGGATCAGGAATAAGGAACGAACCAGCAAGCTGATCTTCTTTTGCTTCATTATGTAGTCTTCTCCGAGTTTGTAATTTGTTTTGGTTTGCCGCGCGGCTTCCCTGGCCGCTTACCACAGTGCCCCGTAGATGGCGGCCAGCAGCACGCACACCACAGCGGAACCGATCGCGAATCCGCGGTCGACACGGAACAGTTGCCGGTCGACGACCATCGCCTTCGCCTCGCCATCGCGTTTCCCCGCGAGGCTGATCAGCACCATGCCCGCCGCCACGGCCACGAAGACCAGGAACATGCGGTCGATGAACGGGATCTCGTAGACCCCGCTGCCGTTGTCTGCGGCAAAGCCGATCGGTGCCAGGAAGGACAAGTCGATCATCGTTGGAAGGAACTTCAGGATGATGGAGAACACCAGGCCGCCCACGGTGGCGAACATGGCGGCGGCATTGGTCGCCTTCTTCCAGAAGAAGCCAAGCAGGAACATGGCCAGGATGCCCGGTGAAACGAAGCCGGTGTATTCCTGGATGTATTGGAAACCGCCTTTTTTGTCGATGCCCAGCATCGGTGCGATCAGCACCGCAATTGCCATCGACGCCACCACGGTAAGGCGGCCCACCCACACCATGCGCTCTTCGCTCGCGGCAGGGGCAAATTTCTTGCGATAGATATCCAGCGTGAAAATGGTGGCGATGCTGTTTGCCTTGCCGGCCAGCGATGCCACGACGGCTGCCGTCAAGGCAGCGAAGGCGACGCCGCGCAAGCCGTCCGGCAGCAATGCCAGCAGGGTCGGGTATGCGCGGTCGGGATTGAGCTCGCCGCCTTCGCGCAAGGCACCGCCCAGCGCACCGGCCTGGTCCAGCGCGAACGCTGCAATGCCGGGCAGGACCACGATCACCGGCATCAGCAGCTTCAGGAAGGCCGCAAACAACAGTCCTTTGCGCGCAGTCGGCAGGTCGGCGCCCAGCGCGCGCTGGGTGATGTACTGGTTGCAGCCCCAGTAATTCAGGTTCGCGATCCAGATGCCGCCCAGCAGGATGCTCAGGCCCGGCAAGTCCATATAGCTCGGGTGCTCGCGCGTCAGCACCATGTCGAAGTGGCCGCGGGCGCGGGCGAACAGTTCGGCCGTGCCATGCAGTGCGCCCTTGCCGCCGCCCAGGCCGGCCACCAGGTCGAGTGCGATCCAGGTGGTGACCAGGCCGCCGATCACCAGGCACAGGACCTGGATCACGTCCGTATAGCCGATCACCTTCATGCCGCCCAGCGTGATGATGGTGGCAAAAACGGCCAGGAACACCATGCAGGCGCCGATGCTCAAGCCGGCAATGCTGCTGATGGCGATGGCGCCAAGGTAGAGGATGGAGGTCAGGTTGACCACGATGTACAGGCCGAGCCAGAACAGCGCCATGGTCATCGCCACGCCCTTGCCGTAGCGCTGCTCCAGGAATTGCGGCATGGTGTAGATGTGGTTCTTCAGGTAGACCGGCATGAAGAACACCGCCACGATGATCAGTGTGGCCGCCGCCATCAACTCATACACGGCAATCGCCATGCCGATCTTGAAGCCGGAACCGCTCATGCCGATGAACTGCTCGGCGGAGATGTTGGAAGCGATCAGGGAAGCGCCAATGGCCCACCAGGTCAGCGAGCCCTCGGCCAGGAAGTAGTCACGCGAGGCCGAACCGGAGGTGCTGTTCTTGCGGCGATAGACCCACAGGCCATAGGCAGCGACAAGCGCGAAATAGATCAGGAAAACGACAGAGTCGAGCGATGTGATTTTCATGGGGCGAGCGTCTCCATTACAAATGAGCGTGGCAACATTTGCTTATCGTTAAGGTCGTTAGATTAACGAATCGACTATTCCGCAGTTATGATGAATACGTATTGAGCTATGATTTTCTGGAATAGCTCATCGCACCGATGCCGGCTCGGGCCTGCCATAAAAGGTCGGCGCGCCATCGAAAGACAGCTCCACCCGGTCCAGCACAAAACCGGGATCGAGCGCGCGGATTCTCAGCACGTGGCGGCCGGCATCAAGATTGTCCAGCACGACCGTCCGAAGCGCCGCGTTGCCCAGGACATTTGCCTTCCATTCGTCGCTGCGGCCATGGGTTGTGAAATCGAGTTCCTGGAACGCTCCTCCATCCATGCTGACGGCGATGCGAAGTTGGTTGCTGGATGTCAGTGGATGCACCGGCACCGTCACCACCTTCAACTGCGCCCTGCCCTGCGATACCGTTGCGAACTCGTATCTCAGCATGCCGGTCATCGCCGTCGCGTCCGGCGCAAGGCGGGAGCGCAGACTGCCGCCAAAGCTGCCGAGTCCCGGCACCACGGTCCAGGCGCTCGGCGTGGATTGCACCGCCGCCACCGCCGGGATGGTGACAATCCGTTCGCGTTCGACCGGCAAGCCGGGTGCGGGGTCGGCTTGCAGCCGCAGCTTGACCTGCAGGACCTGTTTGCCGCAATGCAAGCTGACGGCTGGCGGCTGCGCGCCCCCGTCATAACGGATTTCGATACGCTGCTCGAAGCCGTTGTCCGCATCGAGCCGCCCGCCCGACTGGGAAAGCGTGAGCGACGTGGCGACAGCGCCCGCAAGCCAGGAGTGCGCCTCGCCGGCGTCCCCGACCAGCGTGATCGTGCGTGCGGCCGGCCGGCCGGCGACGAAATTCACCTGCGCGCCGTCGGAGGAGAATGGGAAGGGATAGACAATGCTGCACCCTTGCCGCTTCGGCGCTTGTGCGTAAGTGGGAAATGCCGGCGCCTTGAATACCGGCAGGCGGCGCGGCGCCGCATCCATCATGCCTTGCCACTTGCCGCCGCCAAGCGCGTTGTAACGCGCAGTATCCGCCACGATCGCCTGTTGCGCCGCCTGGGCGCGTGCCGCCTGGCGGTTGGCGCCTGGACGCCCTTCCCGCGCATGTTGCGCCGCAAGTTCGAGCCGCAGGATACGCGTATTCAGGTTGGCGCTGGATCGCACCGGGTATTGCACCAGCTGGAAATAGGCATCCGCCAGGTTCCCCGGCAGATTCCCCGCCAGCGCGTCGGCGCGCGCCACCAATGCGTCGTAGCGTGCCAGGCGCGCTTCCGCTTCGCCATCGCCGGAGCGCAGGTAATCGGTGTGCCGCACCGGCGTGGTGGGCTCGGTCTGGCTGAAGCCCATGAATTCGGGCCGGCGCTCCCAGGCCAGCGCGTAATACTCTTCCATGATGGCCGCGATCTCCGGCCCGTGCGCAGCGCCGAACTGCGCGGCCATCCAGTCCGCAAGGTGTTCGTGCACGGGGCGTTCCAGCGCCTTGCGGTCGAACGCCAGGTCGAGGAAGTACTGTGTCAGGTATTCAGCCGGCTTGATATCGCCCACGTTGACGATCCACAGCTTGCGCGCGTCCGTTGCGGTGGCGCGCTCCAGCTGATCGCGGATCAAGGCCGGATGCGTGGTGCCGAGCCACAGGTAGTCATGCGGCCTGCCCCAGTAGGAGATGTGGTAGTAGATTCCCGCGCCGCCAGGGCGCTGCGCCTCTTGCGGCGTGCTCAATTGGTGCAGGTAGCCGTAGTTGTCGTCCGGCCAGACCAGGATGATATCGTCCGGCACTTGCAGCCCCGCCTTGTAAATGTCCAGCACTTCCTTGTACAGCGTCAGTGCCTGTGAAACCTGGTCCGCCGGTTTGCCCAGCGCCTTGCCCAACAAGCCGCGCTGCACAGCAATGGCATCACTCACGCCCTGGCGCGCCTCCTCCACATTGCGCGCACCCTCCATGGCGGAATCGTGCACGCCACGAATGCCCACCGAGTAAATATTCTCGAAGCCTTTCACTTGCTTGACACGCTCATCCCAGTAGCGCACCAGCGATGCGCGGTTCTCGAAAAAGTTGAAAGCGCCGCGCTGCTTGTGGTCCCACTCGCGCACGTTGTTGCGCATCATCGGTTCCGCATGCGATGTCCCGACCACGATGGCGTAATCGCGCGCCGTCTCCGCATTGCCCGCGATCTGGTAGAACGGCTTCGTCGAATCATGCATGGCTGGCCAGATGACGTTCGCCTTCAGTCGCCACATCAATTCGAAGATGCGGGCATAGGTCGCCGGCCCGATATCCTTGCTCGGGTCATGCTTGGCAGCCCACGGCTGCAAGCCCCAATCCTCGTCGTTGAGGAAGATGCCTCGGTACCGCACATGCGGCGAGGCCGAACGGACGCGGCCTGCCGCCACTTCGAGACGCGGGCGCCGCGCCGGCTGCACATCCGCCCACCATTCCCAGGCGGAGACACCCAGCTCGCGCGTCAGGTCGACCACACCGTACACCGTCCCGCGCAAGTCGGCGCCGGCGATCAGCAGGATCTTCGTTCCTGGACGGCGGCGCGGCTCGAAAACAATGCGCTCATACGATTCCCAAGCCAGCCTTGGCAATTCGATGCCGTCTTCCTCCAGCAGCGTGCGCACCAGCGGCGAATCGTAACGTCCCACCACGACGCACACGTTCCGGCAGGCATCCGTGCTGACAGCCTGCACCGCATTGCCGCCCGTCAACGCCGCCAGGTCGCGCGTCAGCAGCGCACCGGCCAACGTCATCGTGGCCTGGTCCTCATGCACAATCGCCGGCAGCCGGCCATCGGGATTCAGCCACAGCGTCTGCGCGCGCGCGGCGGCGGCCGCGCAAACGGCGGCAATCGTGATCAGGATCGTGAGCAGACGTTTTTTCATATATCGATTCGGCATGTCTGAGGCGATAAATGGCATACAAGGGGAATAGACGATTCGCTAGCATATGGTATCGCTACCAAACTTGTAAACACAGTGGAGACAACATGGAACTGAAATTCCGCCGCGCGATCGGGGCTTTCTGCATTGCCGCCGCAGCTGTGCCGGCGCTTGCTGCCGCACCGATTCCCGAACTGGTCAAGAAAGACGGCCGCCATGCGTTGATGGTCGACGGCGCGCCCTTCCTTTTACTGGGCGTGCAGACGCACAATTCCAGCAACTACCCGGGCGCGCTCAGTCAAGTCTGGGCCGCCGTCAAGGACGCCCATGCCAACACCGTTGAAATCCCGGTGGCGTGGGAGCAGGTCGAGCCGGAAGAAGGCAAGTTCGACTTCAGCTACGTCGACACCCTGCTCAAGCAGGCGCGCGAAAACAAGGTGCGGGTGGTGCTGCTATGGTTCGCCACCTGGAAAAACACCAATCCGAACTACGCGCCGGAGTGGGTCAAGTTCAACAACCAGCGCTTCCCGCGCATGGTCGGCAAGGACGGCAAGACCAGCTACTGCATGTCCCCGTTTGGCGAAGAAACCCTGAAGGCCGACAAGAAGGCCTTCATCGCCCTGATGAAGCACCTCAAGGCCATCGACGAGGAACAACGCACCGTCATCATGGTGCAGGTCCAGAACGAAGTCGGCACCATCGGCCTTGCGCGCGACTATGGCGCGAAGGCGGAGGCGGCGTTCCGCCAGCCGGTGCCGCAAGCGGTGCTGGCCTACAAGAAGCCGCCGGTGCCTGGCTCCGCAAGCGGCACCTGGTCCGACGTGTATGGCCCTTATGCCGAGGAATACTTCCATGCCTGGGCCATCGCCAGCTATATCGAAGAAGTGGCCAAGGCCGGCCGCGCCGTCTACAACCTGCCGATGTACGTGAACAGCGCCCTGCGCGAACCACTGGCACTGATGGCGCCGTGGAAGAACAACTTCATCTCGGGCGGGCCGGGCTTCGACGTGGTCGATATCTACAAAGCCGCCGCACCGCACATCGACATCGCCGCACCGGATATCTACCAGCCGGAATCGGACAAGTTCAGCGCCAACCTGGACTTGTACCAGCGCCCTGACAATGCATTGCTGGTGCCGGAGATGGGCAACGCCAGGCACTTCGCACGCTACGTCTACCAGGTGCTGGGCCGCGGCGCATTGGGCATCGCTCCGTTCGGCGTCGACTACTTCGACTACAGCAATTTCCCGCTCGGCGCGAAAGAGAAAGACAAGTCCATGGCCGAACCGTTCGGCAAGATCTACGCGGCATTCCGCCCGATGGAGCGCCAATGGGCGAAGTGGGCATTCGAAGGCCGCACCTACGGCATTGCTGAAGGGGATGACCGCAAATCTCAATCCCTTACGATGAAAGGCTGGAAGGCCGCCGTATCTTTCCGCGAGTGGCAGATGGGCGACCGTTCCTGGAAGCCGGACATGACGGACTACCCTGCCGGCACCGAAACGCCTAGTGGCGGCGTCTCCATCGCGCAAACCGGCGACAATGAATTCATCGTCGTCGGCCAGCATGCCCGCGTGAAGTTCGAAGGCATCGGCACCAATGCAGGCAAGCCTTCCCTGTTCGCACGGGTGGAGGAAGGACGCTTCGACGCCAACGGCAAGTGGGTCATGGAACGCAACTGGAACGGTGACCAGACCGACTATGGCCTGAACCTGACCGACCGCATCACCGTGCTCAAAGTCAGGGTCGGGACTTACTGAGAAACCAGCTGTTCGATAAAGCGCGAGTGGTCGGGCATTGCCCCGACCGCACGGCCGATGGTGTCGTGCAGGCGGGCGAAATGGGTGCGCAAGGCACCGATGTCCATCAGGTCGATGAGGGGATCGTAGGTCTTTGGCACCACGCCCAGCCCCATCAGGATGGAGATATGCGATGGGACTGAGAAGCCTTCCGGGTCAAGTATGACGACGCGCCCGGTTTCGCGGAACAGGTCGATCTGATGCTGTAGCGAGTCCGGGATCGCCATGTTGGCGCAATAGCGCCAGAATTCGGAATCGTCGCGGTTGGTAACCTTGTAATGCAGGATGATGAAATCGCGCACGAACTCGTAGCGCTGCGACACCAGCCGGTTGAATTCGTCGGCAAGTTCGGGACGGAAATCGCGGTCCGGGAAATACTGCAGCAGCCAGCCCACCGCGTTCTCGATGATGTTGATGCTGGTCGACTCCAGCGGCTCCAGGAAGCCGCTCGACAAGCCAATCGCGACGCAATTCTTGATCCACGACTTGCGCCTGCGGCCGGTCGTGAAACGCAGCTGGCGCGGCGTGTCGAGGGCCGGGCCGTCCAGGGCGTCGAGCAGGACGCGCGACGCCTCCTCATCACTGGTAAAACCGTTGCAGTACACGTGACCGTTACCGGTGCGGTGCTGCAGCGGGATGCGCCAGGTCCAGCCCGCGCTGCGGGCAGTCGACAAGGTGTATGGCGTGAGCGGTTCGACTTTCCCGCACGGCACCGCTTGCGCGCTATTACACGGCAGCATGGCGCTCCAGTCGTCGTAGCCGGCCTGGTAGACGCCTTCGATCAGCAGTCCGCGGAAGCCGGAGCAGTCGATGAACAGGTCGCCCTCCACGCGGCGGCCGTCCTGCAGTTTCACGGCAGTGATGAAGCCGGTCTCGGGATGCTGTTCGACCTCGTTGATCATGCCTTCGATGCGCTGCACGCCGCGCGCCATCGCATAATCGCGCAGGTAGGCCGCGTACAGGCTGGCGTCGAAATGGAAGGCGTAGGAGAATGCATTGGTCACCGCCGGCTGGTCGCCATAAGGCTGCATGAAGCGGTTGCTGCGCGCCATCGCGGTGGCCGTCGACCACTCCTCATAAGACGGCATGTCCTTGAATTCGCGCGCCAGCCGCAGCCAGTACATCACCGGCGAACGGTTTTCGATGGCCGGGCCGAAATCGCCGAAGCCGTGGAAAAAGCGGTTGCCGACATGCCCCCAATCCTTGAACTCGATGCCGAGCTTGAAGGTCGCCTGCGTCTTCCTGACGAAGTCCGCGCCATCGAGCCCCAGCGCGTGGTTGAAGTAGCGGATGGTGGGCAGCGTTGCCTCGCCCACGCCGACGGTGCCGATTTCGGGGGATTCCACCAGCACGATCTCGCAAGACTTCCCCAGCTTGAGCGCCAGCGGCGCGGCGCTCATCCAGCCGGCGGTGCCGCCGCCGACGATGACGATTTTCTGGATCGCTTTTCCGGACATTGTACTGCTTCCCTTCAGTCATTCGAGACGTTCGAGCTTTTCCCGGACAAGATGGAGATGCTCCGCCGCGACGAACCATTGCGTCAGGCCGCACGAGCCACAGATGATATTGTCGTAGCGAGGCCCATGCAATGCACCGACCGGCAGGCTGCCGCCCTTTTCGCCGCCGGCATACACCTGTGCCCGGTAGTGCTCCGTGCCGCCGCAATGGCTGCAAGTTGTCGTGTTGCCCATTCAAGCATCCCCGGAAAAATGGCGGCACGCCGGGAAGCGTGCCGCCGTTTGCGGCTTAGAACGAATAGCGCGCGTTCAAGGTATAACGGCGACCGGTGAAGAACGCCGAGCGGTCCAGCAGGCCGACACCTTGCTGCATGTACTGCTTGTACATCGCGTTGTTCAGGTTCTGGCCCTCAAACGCCACACTCAGGTGCTCGGTGACATTGTAATGGATACCCATGTCGAGCTGGCCGTACGCGCCACCCCAGGTCGGCAAGGCGTAGTTGACCGAGTATGCCTGGCCGAAGTTCGGGCTGTCCGGATTGCGGTCGATGCCATCGCCGCCGTTCGTGCCGTAAGCGTTGACCGCCTGCAGGTACTTGCCGCGCCAGCTGTAGGCCAGGCGCGCCGACAGCGGGCCCTTGTCGTACAACAAGGCCAGGTTGTAGGCATTCTTCGACATGCCCACCATCGGCACGCCCCCGAGGACGTGGCCATCGGTGTCGCAGCCGGCCAGGTCGCGCGCCAGGTTCGAGTCCAGTGTGTCTTTCGGCGTGCACCACAGGCGTGTGATCGGCTGGCTGAACTTGAGGCGGCTGTCGATGTAGGTGTAGTTACCCGATACACCGAAGCCTGACAACAGGCCAGGCAGCTTGTCGAAGTACTGCTGGTAACCAATCTCCACGCCGCGCGCACGGCCCTTGGCGTCGTTGACGTTCGACGTGACCATGAAGTCATGCGGCTGGCCGGACAGGTCGTTCAAGGTGTAGGACGAGGTACGGCCGATGATCACGTCCTTCAGGCGCTTGTTGAACAGCGACACGGTGAACGAATTGCTGCGGCCGAAGTAATACTCGCCGGTCAGGTCGAAGTTGTTCGCCAACACTGGACGCAGGTTGGGGTTGCCGCGGGCATTGCCGGTGTAGCGGATCGAGTCGAGCACCGGCTGGTTGGTCACCGGATCCTGGTGGGTCTTGACTTCCTGGCTCAGCGTCGTGTAGGCCTGCATCTGGTAGAAGTCCGGACGCGTCATCCCCTTCGAGAAGGCGGCACGGAATTGCAGTTCAGGCTGGACCTTCATCCGCAGGTTCAAGCTTGGCAAGGTGTTGGTGTAGCTGTTGTCGAACGTCTGGCGTTCCGATTGCGGGGCAATCAAGGGCACGCCCGGCATCGGGTTGGACGGCGGCGTGAACAGCGTATAGCCATCGGCCTCCATATTGGTGCGCACCACGCGCACGCCCACGTTGCCGTCGACCGGGTATGGCAGCGCGTCCTCGAAGGCGAAGCGCAACTGGGTGAAGGCTGCCTTGGTGCGCTCGCGCTGCACGTTCAAGCCCTGGGCATCGCCGAATTTGGCCGGCGACCACTTGATCCAGTCCGGGCAAGTGCCATTGCAGACCATTTGCGTGTAGCTGTGCAGCTTGGCAAAGCCGGCCGGCGGCGCGCCCAGCGACCAGGAAATGTCCGGCGCCACGAATTGCGGCGGCGTCGGCATTTTGCCGTTGAAGAAGTTGGTGAAGGTATGCGAGCTGGTGCCGCCGGCGAAGCGCGGATCGCTCAGGTAGGCCAGCTGGCTCAGTGGCTGCCACGAATTGCCCACCGCCCACGGCTGGGTGATCTGTGCCCATTCGCTGTCGTGCGTCGAGCGGGTCTCCGCCTCGCGGTCGGTGAAACGCACGCCGAAACGCAAGTCCTGCAGGACCGGGCTGTCGAAGATGAACTTGGCATCCAGGCGCGCCGCGGTCTGCGTCGCCTTGGCTTCGTCGCGGTGCTCCTGTGCGAAGCCCCAGTAATAGTTGTTTGCGTTGGACAGGTAAGAACGGTCGCTGTCGTCAAACGAGAAGCGCGGCGGCGACGTGGTCAGGTCCAGGTTTTCCTTGGGCATGTAGCCGTTCAGGCCGACGACGTTGTCGAAGCCGGTCGTGGTGGCCTTGATGTGCTGCAGGTCGGTGCGGAATACCCAGCGGTCGCTGGCGCGCCAGGTCAGGTTCCAGGCGACGTCGCGGGTGTCGGCTTCGCGGCCAACGGCGCGGGTGACGGTGCAGAAGCCGACGCCCGGTTCGGTCGGCGCACGCAGTACACCCTTCAGCAGCACGCCGCGGTCATCGAACGTGGCGCCCGGGTCAAGCTCGATGGTTGCCGGATTGGCGGACTGGCAGAGCGAAGCTTCGGTGGTTTCCATCTCGTATTTGGAACGGAAGTACGTCAGCGCCGAAGCCAGCGTGTCCTTCTTCCATTGCAGCGCGCCATAGACACCTTCGCGCTCACGCTCGAAATCGCTGCGGTTCCACGAACCGCCGGAGGTGATCCAGCGCAGCTTGCCGCTGGTATCGCCTTTCACGGCATTGGTGCGTGGCACGTAAGGCGAGATGGACAGGCCGTCGCTGCGCGTATTGATCTTGGAACGCGCCACGTCGATCAGCGCGCCGAACTGACCGAAACTGGTATCCCAACGGTCCGAGATCAGGCCGGAGAACGATGGCGCGGCCTTGCCGCGCAATTCGGAACGTGCCACCTCCACCGACACGGCGGCCTTGCGGCCCTTGAAGTCGAACGGCAGGAAAGTGCGCAGGTTGACCAGGCCGCCGACGGCGCCTTCGATCTGTTCAGCGGATGGGCTCTTGTAGACGTCGATGCCGGCCATCAGCTCAGGTGGCACGTCTTCAAAGCTCAGCGAGCGGCCGCCGTTGGCGGAGAAGGAATCGCGGCCGTTCAGTTCGGATCGCACATAGCTCATGCCGCGGATCGACACGCCGGTGCCTTCGGCCGCGAAACGCATGATGCCGTCGCCCACGCCCTGCTGCGGATCCGAACGGTTCATGGTGCGGTCGATGGTCACGCCCGGCATGCGCTGCAGCACTTCGGTCACCGACTTGTCCGGCAGCTTGCCCATGTCGTCGGCGACGATCGAGTCGACGATCTCTTCCGCATCCTGCTTGCGCTTCTGCGCCGATTCCAGCGCGGCACGCTGCCCGACCACCACCACGGTGTTGCCGTTGTCGCTTGCCGGCGCGGTCTGCGCAAAGGCACCGCTGGCCAACAACGCAATCTGTGCCGCCCCCATGGCGATCGCTGTCTTCTTCAAGTGTTTCACTCTGATTCCTCTCGTTGTGACTTATAGGTGTGGCGACGGCATGTCCGTCGCCAATTCATCCAGCTGTTATTTTTGTGCGCCGTGCGCCGCCTTGTCGGGACGTGTTGCGCGTGTGGTAGGGCGACGGACGTGATGGGCCCGGCGCCCGCGCCGCGCCTTACGTGGCGCGGGCGATTTCGCCGCTGTGCGCGGCGAGAATTCGAATCGTCATGGAATGTCTCCGTCTCTTAGGTTTGTTCTGATGCCGCCCTGGCGACGAATTCATTCTGCCCTTGGGTGTATTCACCGGCAATTGCGAAAATCACCAATACAACAAACAAAAAATCTCCAAGTGGTTTCGGTTCAGGTGATCTTCAGCGCATTGGCGTAAGCCAGCGCCGGCTTGTAGGCCGGCAGCGTCACCTGCAAGCCGTCGGCGGTCTGGCGGAACGCCAGCGGGCGGCCGGTGCTGACCAGTTCGACGCGCGCAATGCGTTTGCGCAGATGCGGCGTCGCACTGCGCATGGACCTGATGTTCACCTTGCCGTCCTGCGGCCAGCCCATCACGAAGGCATACACTGCGTCCTCCTTGGCGGTGAAACGGATATCGGCTGCGGTGAAAGCCTTTCCCTTGCCCTCGTTGAAGCCGGCGCCCGACATCGGCGCGGCCGCTTCTTCCATCACGGGCCCTTCACCGAATACCGCCCACGGGCGCGTGTCGTAAATCGCTTCACCGTTACGCGCCATCCAGCGCCCGATCTCTTCGACGATCGCGGTTTCCTGCGCATCGATGGTGCCGTTGCCGCGCACCGGGACGCTGAGCAGCAGGTTGCCGTTCTTGCTGACCACGTCGATCAAGGTATGCACCACGGTCTGCGCGCTCTTGTAGCCGCGGTTGTCGTAAATGCGGCGGTCGTAGTGCCAGCTGCCGATGCAGGTGCAGGTCTGCCATGGCAATTCCTCGATCCGGTTGCTCTGGCCGCGCTCGATGTCCCACACCATGCTGCGGCGCTGCTGCGCGTTGAGGATCTTGCCGTTGACGACAGCCTCCAGCCTGCCCTTGGTGGCGATGCTGCGGTTGTACATGTGGGCCGCCAGGCGCAATCCGACGTCGCTGAACGGATACAGCGGCAGCACCGTGTCGTCGTAGTACACCAGGTCAGGGTCGTAGGAATCGATCAGGTCGCGCGTGCGGTCGAAGAACTTGTCGCAATAGGCCTTGTCGGGAATCGACGCGCCGCCGCCCCAGTGCCACTGTTCGTGGTGCACGCCGCCGTCGCCCTCGGCCTTGCTGAGGGGATGGCGCTGCGCGTACAGGCCCTGCGGGTCGAGCCCTTCCCACCATTTCCCCAGGCCGTCGGTGCGCTGCAGGTTGCCGTCGTACTGAACACCGGCGTAAGGGCCGCTCTTGTCGGCGCGCTGCGCCAGCTCGTACCAGGTCCAGGCATGGGCCGCGTGTACGCTGACGCCGAAGCGCAGGCCGTTGGCGCGCGCTGCCTTGCTCCAGCCGGCGATCAAGTCCTGGCGAGGGCCGATCCTGGTCGAGTTCCATTCAGGCTGGTAGCGGCTGTTGTACAGGTCGAAATTGTCGTGATGGTTGGCCAGCGCAACGAAATACTTCGCCCCGGCTTTCTTGTACAGCGCCACCAGCGCGTCCGGGTCCCACTTGTCGGCCTTCCATTGCGCGATGATGTCCTTGAAGCCAAACTGGGACGGATGCCCGTATTTGCGCAAGTGATAGCGGTAGGCGTCGCCGCCCTCCTCGTACATCAGGCGTCCGTACCAGTCGCCGAATTCCGGCTCGCACTGCGGCCCCCAGTGGGCCAATATGCCGAACTTGGCGTTGCGGTACCATTCAGGCACCTGGTACTTGTCCAGCGAGTTCCATTCGGGCTTGAAGGGGCCGGACGCGATCGGGTTCGCCGCACCGGGCGCGATGGCGTCTGCGGCCGCGCGCGCGGCGCCCGACAAGGCTGCGGCGGGAACGGCTGCTCCCATGTGTTTCAACATCTCTCGGCGATTCATCATTGTTCCTTCGGGCAGGGCCGCGCTCAGCGTGCCAGTACGCGGCGCAGGTAATCTTCGTGGGTGGGCATTGCCGCAACGGCCGCCGCAATGCCGCCGCGGCGATGCTGCAAGGCGCGCAGCGCGTCCTGGTGCGGCATCTCGCGCAGCGAGGGGTCGGCGCGCTCCGGCCAATGTCCCATGCCGGCATGGATCGCCAGCCAGCTGGTGGCGTCGAAGCCCTCTTCGTCGTATTGATGCAAGGCGCCGGCCTGGCGCCAGGCGTGGATCTTGAACGCCAGCGTTTCCGGCAGTTCCATCGTCGCCATGTCGCGCCACAGCTGGCTGTCGCGGCGCGCCGTCAGGCAGTAATGCAGGATGATGAAATCGCGCACCCGTTCGAACTGGCGCACCATGCCGGTGTTGTAGGCTGCCACGCCGGCTTCGCCAGGCGGCGTTGGCGACAGCAGTACCTGGATCAATCGTCCGAGGCCGCTCTGGACCAGGAAGATGCTGGTCGACTCCAGCGGCTCCAGGAAGCCGGAGGACAAGCCGAGCGCCACCACGTTGTGCACCCAGAAGCGTTCGCGGTGGCCGGTGGTGAAGCGCAGCAGGCGCGGCTCGGCCAGCGCCTCGCCATCGAGCTGCTGCAGCAGCTGCGCGCGTGCGCGCTCCTCATCGATGTAGCGGCTGGCAAAGACATGGCCATGGCCGGTGCGGTTGGCGAGCGGGATGCGCCACGCCCAGCCGGCTTCCAACGCGGTGGCGCGGGTGTAAGGCGCCAGCGCTGCGCTACTGCGCTCGCTTGGGCAAGCCCAGGCCCGGTCGACCGGCAGCCAGCGGCTGAAGTCGACGAAGCGCTCCTGCAGCGTGCGGCCGAGCAGCAGCGAAGCGAAACCGGAACAGTCGATGAACAGGTCGCCCGCCACCATGCGGCCATCGGCCAACTGCAGTTGCGCGACGCCGCCATCGGCCCGGCGCTGCACGTGGACGATGCGTCCCTCGGTGCGCCGCACGCCGCTTTGAAGCGCCACCTTGCGCAGGAAATCGGCATACAGCGCGGCGTCGAAGTGGTAGGCGTAATCGAATTGCGGCCGCTCGGCATCCGGCGCCTGGAAGCGCCCTTCCCGCGCCATCACGCTGGGCAGGCATTGCTCGCCGAGCGCACCCAGGCCGGCGTCATCGACGCGGCGGTATTGCCCCCACAAGGCGCGCGGGCCTGCCAGGCCGCCGATATCGCCAAACGTGTGGAAGTACTGTTCGCCTGTTGCGCGCCAGTCGCGGAACGCGATGCCCAGTTTGAAGGTGCCATTGGTGGCACGCAGGAACTCCGCTTCATCGATGCCAAGGATGCGGTGGAAGGAGCGGATGGAAGGGAACGTCGCCTCCCCGACACCGACAATGCCGATTTCTTCCGATTCCACCAGCTCCACTGTGCTGGCCGGCAGCGCCTTTGCCAGTGCCGTCGCCGCCATCCAGCCTGCCGAACCGCCGCCGACAACAACGATCCGGCCAAAAGTCTTTTCCATCACTGTCTCCCGCATTTTTGTCGGATTGTGCAAGTGGGGCCAGGCAGCCGCAATTGTGAAAACTACCAACACGCTCAATAAAATCTCGCATGTCAGTTGTCCGACAACCCGACTCCGTGGACAATGGCGCATCATGAAAACACTTCACGCATGGATGCTGTGCGCCCTGATCGCACCAATGGCCGCCAGCGCGCAAGAGCGCGCCGCGATTTCCCTCGACACCGGCTGGTCGTTCCACAAGACCGGCGACCATGGATGGCAGGCCGTCACCCTGCCCCACAGTTACGATGACTACCGCGGGCCCGCCTGGTATCGCCGCACGCTGCAGTTGTCGCGCGTCCGCAACGGACAGCGGCACTACCTTGAATTCGACGGCGCCTTCCTGATCACGGATGTATGGGTCAACGGACGACAGGCCGGCCGCCACGCCGGCGGGTTCGCGCGTTTCCGCTTCGATGTCACGGACATGCTGCAGGCCGGCGACAACGAACTCGTGGTCCGTACCGACAATGGACCCGGCACCGAGGCCGCGCCGCTGGGTGGCGACTATACGATGTACGGCGGCTTGTACCGCAAGGTGCGCCTGGTGACGACCAGCGACGTGCATTTCGACATGCTCGATTACGGCGGCCCCGGCGTGTACTTCAAACCCCGCGCAGTGACGGCCGACAGCGCCACGCTGGCGTGGACCGTGCGCGCGCGCAATGACCGCGGCCGGGCCGTGCGCGCCGTCGTCACCACGCGCTTGCGCGACGCGGCGCAGCGCGTCGTCGCCACCGCCAGCAAGACCGTAACCCTGCCGCCAGCGAGCACGGTGGACGTCGCCCTGGACGCGGCGCTGCCTTCGCCCCACTTGTGGCAAGGTGTGCGCGACCCCTACCTGTACACCAGCGAAGCTGAACTGGCGGAGCAAGGCGGCGCAGCGGCGGGATTGCGCGACCGGCTCAGCTTCCAGACCGGCTTACGCGATATCCGCCTGGACCCCGAGCGCGGCTTGCTGTTGAATGGCTCCAGCTACCGAGTGCATGGCGTAAACGTGCACCAGACTTCCCTGCCCGGCAAGGGTTTCGCCACGTCCGACGCCGATCTCGATGCCGACTACCGCATCCTGGCCGACCTTGGCGTGACCGGTTTGCGCTACGCGCACTACCAGCATCCGCAGCGTGCGTACGAACTGGCCGACCGCGCGGGATGGCTGGTCTGGACCGAACTGCCGCTGACGGCGGCGGTTAACGAATCCGACGCCTTCCTGGCCAACAGCACCCAGCAGTTGCGCGAGCTGGTGCGCCAGAACAGCAACCATCCATCGGTCATGGTGTGGGGGCTGGGAAACGAGATCTACCGGGTCGATGCCGACAGCGCGCGCGTGCTGTCGGCATTGCAGCGCGTCGCCCATGAGGAGGACCCCAGCCGCCCGACCGCCTATGCCAACTGCTGCTCGCCAATCGATGGCCCGCAGGCTTCGCACACGGACGCGGTGGGATCCAACGTCTATTACGGCTGGTACGACGGGCAATTCGCGGATCTCGGCCCCTTCCTGGACGGCAACCGCGCCAAGCGCCCCGGCACGCCGCTGTCGGTCAGCGAGTATGGCGCGGGCGGCAGCGCCTTGCACCAGGAAGACCCGCCGCGCCGCCCCGAGCCGGGCGGACGCTGGCACCCCGAGCAGTATCAGGCGCTCTACCATGAAGCGGCGTGGCCGCAGCTGCAAGCGCGGCCGTGGCTGTGGGCCAACTTCATCTGGGTCGGGTTCGATTTCCCGTCGTCCGGCCGCAATGAGGGCGATACGCCGGGCTTCAACGACAAAGGCCTGGTCAGCTTCGACCGCAAGGTGAAGAAAGATGCGTATTACTGGTACCAGGCCAATTGGACGACGCGGCCGATGGTCCATATCACCTCGCGCCGCGCCACCGAGCGCAAGCAGGGCCAGGCCGAGGTCAAGGTGTACAGCAACCAGCCCAGTGCGCGCCTGCGGCTGAATGGCGCCGATCTTGGCGAGCAAAAAGTGACGGGGCACATCGCCACCTGGCCGGTGCGCTTATCGCCCGGGGCCAACCGCCTCGAAGTCTCCGCCGGCCCGGCCAGCGATACCATCGAATGGCACTTCAACCCCTGATGAGGAAGACATGACAAAACCGGCGGTGGTGCGCTGGCAGGCGCTGGACTGGCTGCGCGGCCTCAGTATCATCGGCATGCTGCTGAACCTCACGCCCGGGGCCTGGGACCGGCAGTATGCCTGGATGGTGCACGCCAAATGGGAAGGCGGCAACCTGGTCGACATGGTGGCGCCGGCCTTCCTGTTCTGCATCGGCGCGGCAATGCCGCTGTCGCTGTCGCAACGCATGCAAGCGGGCCAACCAAAGGCCGCCCTGCTGCGCCACGGGCTATGGCGCGCCGCGCTGCTGGTCGCAATCGGCCTGTTCCTGAACGCTTATCCGGTTTTCGACCTGGCGCATTTGCGCATTCCCGGCGTCTTGCAGAAAATCGGCGTAGCCTTCGCCCTGGCGCTCTGCATAGTCCTGCTGGTCCTGCGGCAGCCGGGCAGCGGGGAGCCCGATTTCAGGCCCCGCCTGCTGCTCTGCGCCGTGATCCTGATCCTGGTCTCCCACTGGGCCTTGCTCTACTTCGTGCCGGTGCCGGGCTTCGGCGCCGGGCGCTTCGACCCGGTCGGCAGCTGGCCTGCCTATATCGACCGCAGCCTGTTCACCGTCCCGCATATGTTCATCTGGTGGCCGGTGGAAGGCAAGGTGGTGTTCGATCCGGACGGCCTGCTCAATGCCTACACCAGCAGCGCCAGTATCCTGATCGGCGTGCTGGCGGGACTCGCTTATATGGGGGGCAGGCTTCAGCGCTTCGGCCTCGCCAGTTTCGCGACCGGTACTGTGTTGATGCTGGCGGCACTGGCTTTGAGCCCGGTTTGCCCGATCATCAAGAATATCTATACCGCGACTTTCACGCTGTTCAGCGCCGGCTTTGCGCTGGTGCTGCTGGCCGTGTTCACCTGGCTCGCAGCCTTGCCGCCATCCCGCAGCCTGCTGTTTGTGCTGCAAGTTTACGGCGCGAATCCACTGCTGGCCTATATCACCAGCTTCATGGTGGCGCCGCTGCTCGATGCCGGCTGGACCGATGCGGCGGGTGTCACCACATCGATCCGTGGCGCAGGGCAGGCCGCCCTCGCCACGGTGCTCGATCCCTATGCCGCCTCCTTCGCCTTCGCCCTGGCTTACCTGGCGCTCCAGTTCCTGGTGCTATGGGCCCTTTACCGGCGCCGCTGGTTCCTGAAGCTTTAGTCGAATTTCACGACCAGGGCGTTGCCGGCATAGCGCACGGTCCTGCTGGCGCGGGCGGTGCCGATACCCTTGCCGTTGTCAGGCCCTGCCAGCACCAGGTTCAGGGTGCGCTTGCCGGACATGCCGGGATAGCTGCCGACGCGGGCGCCGATGGTGAGCGTCTTCGCCTTGTCGTTCCAGCGGAGCGGCACGCGCGCGGACTGGCCTTTTTCGTAGGCATAGGTCTCGTTATCGTCCTCGTACAGGGTGAAGCTGCCGTCGGCTCCCGGATAGATGCGGATTTCGTAAGGCGCGTCCGGCTGTTCGGTGGCGTACTGCATGACCGGTCCCATCGGCAGGATGGCGCCAGCCCGTACGTACAGCGGCACGATGTCCAGCGGCGCATCGCGCAACGCCGTCTGGCCGCCTTCATGGCGCTCGTTGGTCCAGAAGTCATACCACGCGGTGCCCTTGGGCAGGTAGGTGCGCACGCTCGCATCCACGGCCGGTTTGTCCGCGGCCAATGCACGGATGGCGCTCGGGGTACGCCAGGCAAGGCGCACGCTGCGGTCCGAAGTGGCCTGGTAATACTCGAGAAGCAGCTTCACACGCTGGCCTTTGCGCAGCACCTTGCGTGCGGTGGCCATCCGCTTGCCGCCGTTTTCCCAGCGCTCGACCACCGGCTGGCCGTCAAGGAAGAGCCGGTAACCGTCGTCCGCTTCGACCCCGATTTCATACTCCCCATCCTCCGGTGCTTCGAGCGTGCCGTTCCAGCGCGCGGAGAAGTCGTCAAGTTTCGTCAGGCCGGCCGGGATCGTGGCCAGCGGCGGCGCGGGCCACACATGGTCGATGGTCTTGTCGATCACCTTCCCTTTAGGCGTCTCGAAGTTGCGCCCTTCGAAGTACTGCCCGGCCAGGCCGGGCTGGCCATCCGGCGTACGCAGGAATTCTGCCGGGATGGTGGCCGGCGGCGGCGGCTGGATGCGGTACATCGGCCGCGTGACCGGATGCACCAGCAGCGAAGGCCCGAACATGAAGGCGTCGTTGATGTTGTAGGTCGCCTTGTCATCCGCAAAATCCATCGGCAAGGCGCGCATCAGCGTGTAATGGTCGCTGCTCACCTTCGCGCTCAGGCCGTAGGTGTAGGGCAGCAGGCGGTAGCGCAGATGCGCCGCATCGAGCAGGGATTTATAGACTTCCGGATCGAGGCCCTTGAAGATATACGGCTCGCGCTCGATGTCGGTGCCATGCACACGCATGATGGGATTGAAGGCGCCATACTGGAACCAGCGCGCGAACAGTTCGCGGTAGGCAGGGTCTTTCTCGCCGCCTGGATAGTCGCGGCTGACGAAGAAGCCGCCCGTATCCTGGGTCCAGTACGGGTTGCCGGTGATGGTCACGTTGACGCCGCCGCTGACCTGCTTGCGCAGCGTATCCCAGTTGGCGAAGATGTCGCCCGACCAGGAAGCCGCCGCGGTGCGCTGCGCGCCCGCCCATGCGGACCGGGTCAGCGTGAACACGCGCTTGTCGCTGGTGGCGCGCTGGCCCTCGTAAGTGCCCTGGGTGGTAAGCAGCGTGTATGGGTTCAGGTAGCGGGCGAAGTCGCCCAATGCATTGCGGCCCAGTCCCTTGATGTCGGCCTCGTTCTGCGCCGCGTCCCAGGCGGCGGACCCGACTTCCACCTCGGTGCCGTCCATCCACAGCGCATCGACGCCCTTGTCGAACAGGCCCGATTTCGCGTGCTTGAAGTAGATTTTCCGGCCCAGCGGGCTGTAGGCGTCATAGACGCGCGCTTTCTTGGAAATCCAGTGCAGCGGCTCGAAACGCAAGCCATGCTGGTCCAGCTCCTTGCCCAGCTGCGTATCGTTGCCGATGGAAGGCCAGATCGACACCATCAGCTTCAGGTTCAGCTGATGCAGGCGGTCGCTCATGCCGCGCGGATCGGGGAAGCGCACCGGGTCCCAGGCCATGCCGCTCCAGGTGCCATCCTTGTCGCCGCCCCAGTACTGCCAGTCCTGCACGATGTAGTCGAGCGGGAACTGCTCCTTGCGGAAGGTCTCGGCCACTTCCACGATGCGCTTCTGGGTCGGATAGCGCTCCTTGCTCATGAACAGCCCGAAAGCCTGCTTGGGATACATGGGCGCCGCGCCCGTCAGTTGCCGGTATTCGCCCACCACATCGTCCATCGAGCGGCCGCCCATGAAGTAGTAGTCGACGCCGCCTGGCGCGCTTTCGGCCCACAGGCGGACGCCTTCCGGCCCGTCCTGGAAGCGCATCTTGGAATAGGTGTCCCACAGGATGCCATAGCGCTCGGACGACATCATCACCGGGATGATGATGCCGAGGTTGGTCTGCACCAGCAGCAGATCCTGGTTACGCCGGTTGACGGCATCGCTGTCGGTATAGCCGAAGCCGAAGATCGCTTCGTCGGGTTTCAGGACAAGGCGGTTCTCCACCTCGTACGACGGCGCTCCCGCCACCTCGACCGCCTTCACCGATTGCGGCTGCGCGGCCTCGCGCGTGTAGAGGCGGCCGGTGCCGTCCATGAAGCTCAGTGCCCCCGTCTTGCGGTCGATGTCGATGCGCAGCTTTGCGCTGCGGACGGTCAAGGTGCTGGAGCCTTCCTCCAGCTTGAACTCCGCCCTGCCCGGCTTGTCCACCACCACCAGGCTTGGGCTGGTCCAATGGTTGCTGCCAAGGTTGGCGTTCACGCGCACCGTGGCGGGACCATAAAAGATCACGTTCTTGGTGACGTCGCCGATGCGGAACTGCACGCCATTCTTCAGGCGCACGTAAGCAAAGCCATCGTGGCCGGCGAGCGGCGCCGCCAGCAGGTGGCCGTTCTTGTCCAGGCCACTGGGCGGCGCCCCGGCCGTCGTGGCGCCAGCCGCAGGCAGCGCAAACGCCGCTGCCAGCATCGCGGCAATCAGGCTTCTTTTCATGTTCATGGTGTCTCGCTCTTCAACGGAATACTGCAACAAAACCACCGCGCGGCTTCAGCGCCACACGCACTTTGCCGGCCTTCAGTTCGGCCTGGCTGAACTCGCGCTGGCCCGTCCCGTCGGTGATCAGGGCGCCCTTGCGGTTGCCAAGGAAGGACAGGTCAAGCTCGATCGTGCGTTCGGCTGGGCCGCCATTGATGCCTGCCACATACCAGCTGTCGCCGGCCTTGCGCGCGATGGCGACATGCGAACCGGGGTAACCCGCCAGGAAGCGGCTGTCGTCCCAGCGGCGCGGCAGGTCGCGCAGGAAGCTTCGGACATACTCCGGCACGGTCGCCATGCCTTGCGGGATCTCCGCAAAATGCTGGATGCCCGACAGGAACAGTACCGATTGCGCCAGTTCGAAGCCGTTGCGAGTGCCGCGCTTGATCTGGCCCATGTCGCCAAACACCATCGGCGTGAAGTCCATCGGGTCGAACAGGTTGCGGATCATGGCTGCGTTCACCGCATGGGCCGGCACCGCATCATGGTCGCGCTGGTCGAACGTGGTGAACTCGAAACCGCGGATCGCCTCGGCCGTCATCAGGTTCGGGTAAGTGCGCTCCAGGCCGCGCGGCAGGGTCGCGCCGTGGAAGTTCACCAGCAAGCCTGCCTGGGCCGCATCTTTCAGGATGTCGACGTAGTACTGGATCATCGAAGCGCCGTCGCCGCCGAAGAAGTCGATCTTCACGCCCTTGATCCCCATCTGGCGCAGGCGGGCAAATTCCTTGGCACGCGCGTCAGGCGTCAGCAGCTTGTCGCGCGGCGTCTGCGGCGCTTCGTTCCAGGCGCCGGCCGAGTTGTACCAGACCAGCAGGCCCACGCCCCGGCTGTTGGCGTAGCGCGCCAGCTCGGCCATCTTGCCGTAGCCGATCTGTTTGTCCCATTCGGCATCGACCAGGGTGTAATCCCATTTCATGTCCACCGCGTAGTCGACGAACTTCTTCTGCACGTCGTACACCGTGTTCTCGTCCTTGAGCAACGGCCAGCTCCAGGACGCGTGTCCCGGCTGGACCAGCTTCGCGTCGAACTCGATGGCCGGTGCGGCCAGGTCGGTGCCGAGGGTGGAATCCATCACGGTGTTGAGCGCGCCCACTGCGAGCACGCGCCAGGGTGTGGCCAGCGTACCGGAGGTTTGCGCCAGCAGGCCGCCATTGGTGAACACTTCCGGCGCCGTCGGCCCATCGATACGGTACACCCCGCCAGGCGAGTCGGTTGCCAGGCGCGAAGCATGGAAGCTGCCGTCCATATTGGCTTCCGTCAGCGCCACCCAGGTGTCGCCGCTCCTGAACAGCGCCGGGAAGGCCCAGCCCGACTTCAGCGGTGCCGGCTGGCCGACCGGGATATCGACCTGGTAATGCTCTTCATAGGAAGGGTTGGTCTTGCCCCAGCCGGTCTTGGCCACCGCCAAGGGCTGCAGGAAGGCGCGCGCCTTCGGATCGAAAGCGAAACCAGTCGCTTCGCCCACAAAGCGCTTGGACGCGATCTTCGGGTCGGCGACCACGTAGCGGAAAGCCACGCCATCGTCGGACACGCGGAAGGCCACGTCCATCTTGTGGCCGGTGGCATTGACCAGCGAGTACACCTGCTCGTTGGCGCGGTAATGGATGTCGCGCCGCTTGCCGACCGCCATCGTATAGTGGTCCGACACCGTCTTGACCTGGGAGGTGGCAGCGAGCTTGAGGCCGCGCGACAGGTCCGCGCCCGCCAGCTTCAAGCCCAGCGGCGAAGGCAACAGGACCGGCTGGCCATTGCGTTTCACGCTGTACGACAGCGTCTGGTCGGGGTTGACGAACACCGATACGTCCAGCTGCTTGTCCGGACTTTGCAGCGCCAGTGCGGCGCCGCTGGCCAACGCCAGGCCCACCAGCACGCTCAATTTCTTCATCTTCATAAAACGGTTTCTGTAAGGGGTAGAAATGCCCGCGCAGCGCGGCGCGGGCGTTGGATGCGGTTCAGTGCGCGCCGGCGGCCGCCCCGGCGTCCTCCCACCGCAGGTGCACCAGCCGGTAGCCCTTGTCGCGGATAGTCTTGAGCAATGCCGGCAGCGCTTCCGCTGTGGGACCGTTCGCATCATGCAGCAGGACGATGCCGCCGCCGGTCCGCTCCAGCTGTCCCGCCAGGCGGGCCACCAGGGTTTCGGCGCGCATATCATTGGGAGCCCAGTCGTCGATGCCCAGGTCGACCGAGGCGACCGTGACGTTGCGCTCCTTGAGCGCGGCCAGCACGGCTGGCGTCTCTTCCAGGAACGGGAATCGGTAGGCCGCCGGTGCGTGGCCGAAAACGCCGGCAAATGCGTGCAGGCCCTGGTCGAGGTCCGCCAGTTGTTCGGCCGTGGCCATGGCCTTCAGGTGCGGATGGGCGAAACTGTGCAGCGCCGGCGTATGTCCAGCCTGCGCGACGCGCCGCCCCAGCTCCGGATGCCTGGCAAGATTGGCCCCGGTCATGAAGAAGGTCGCTTTCGCGCACTGCGCATCGAGCGCCTGCAATACCCGGTCGAGGGTTTCCGGCACCGGCCCATCGTCGAAAGTCAGGACCACCTCCCCTTTTTGCAACGGAAGGGAGCCATACTGTGCCGTCCCGTAGCCCGCGTATTCGCGCTTGAGCGTCAGGACGCGCGCCGTGCCCAGCGCGTCCGGCGCGCAGGCCGCGGCGGCGCCGGCGAAGGCCCACAGCAGCATGGCTGCAAGCGTGGCGCGCCTCATTGCAACTCCATTTCGAACGCATTGGCGGGAACGTCGTCGGCGCTGAACAGGTTGACGAACGGCGCGTCGGCCCAGGCATAGCGCACCTTGCTCGCAGCCGCTGTCGCGGCGCCCTTCAGCCGGACGGTATCACCTTCGGTGGTGGCGTGCGCAAAGCGGCATGCGTTCTGTTCACACACCTCGAAGCCGATTGCCATGTCCGAGGAATAGGTCCGCAGCCCGCCATTGGTGTCGGCAAAGCGGATCACGATATCCGGCCCGCTGCGGCTGGCCGCCACCGCCTGCGGCCCACCCGGCGACATCTTCTCGCCGTAGGCGACGACGCGGGCGGCGCGCGCCAGGCGCTCGCCGACAATCTTTTTCTGCGCTGGATGGATGTCGGAACGGTCGCCGAAATCGAAAGTCACCGCCAGTCCCGCATGGCGGTCGTTGCGTACCGCCGCCGTCTGCGCCTCGCGCAGCTCCGCCCATGCCGAGTAGCCCGGCTTGGTCGCCACCGAGCCGAACGAGGTCAATTGCGTGACCAGGAAAGGCAGCTCGGGCTGGGCCAGGGCCTGGCGCCAGTCCGCGAACAGCAGCGGCAGCAATTGGCGGTATTCCTGGGCGGCCCCGGCGTTCGATTCGCCCTGGTACCACGCCACCGCCTTGAACTTGAACCCTTGCAGCGGCGCGATCATGCCGTTGTACAGCGTCACCAGGCCGGTCGGCGGCGCCCAGGGCGTCGTCGGCTGCGTTGCGTCCACGTGGGAACCGATCTGGTACTTCCAGCTTGCCGGCAGGGCGATCCTGGTGCCGTCTGCGCCACGCAGCACACGCTGGTCGGCCGCGCTGACCAGCCCACCGCCGTTGTCAACGTCCAGCACCCGCACCGCAATCACGTTCCTGCCCGGTTTGAGCACGCCCTTCGGCACGGCATAGTCGCGTCCCGACCACCAGTTGGTCAGCGCGCCGACCCGCACGCCATTGACCCAGGTCGTGTCGGCGGTGGCGATCTGCCCAAGCTGGAGGTGGGTGACCGCGGCGGCCTGCTGCGCGTTCAGCTCGACCGTCGTGCGGAACCAGGCGAAGCCGCGGTGCTTGCGGACCGACTCGATGCCGGAGTCGCTCCAGCGCCCGCCCAGCTCCATGCTCGGCCAACGGCTGTCGTCGAATCCCGGCGTCGCCCATGCGCGCTGCGAGCGCGCGGCGGGATCGGCCTTCACCCACCAGGCGTCCAGGCGCTTGTCCTCGGCACGCATGCCTGCCGCCACGTCCTTTCCATACACGGCGAGCACGTCCAGCGCCTCGCGGTAGGCCGGCAGAGTGCCCATCGATGCACCGCTGATCCAGCTCTGGATGTTGCTGCCGCCCCAGCTGGCGTTGACGAAGCCGACCGGTATCTTGTACTGCTGCTGCAGCGCCCGGGCCATGTAGAAGCATGCCGCCGAGGCCTGCCCTGTGCTCTGCGGACCGATCACCTGCCACTTCGGCGCCGTCTGGAACTCGTCGGCCTGGACCACGGAACTATGCTGCACGATATTGGCAAAGCGCAGCTGGGGGTTGGCGGAATAGGCGATATCCATCGGCGCGTTGGTGGCATTGGCGACCGCCAGCTCCATGTTCGACTGGCCGCCGCACAGGAAGACGTCGCCGACCATGATGTCGTTCAAGGTGCTGCTGCCGCCGTCCGCGCTGGCACTCAGCTTATACGGGCCGCCTGCATCCATGGCCGGCAATTGGGCGCGCCATTTTCCCGCGGCATCCGCCACGGCTTGCGCGGCTGCGCCGTTGAACTGGACGTTGACGGCCGCCCCGGCGGGCGCTTTGCCCCATACCGTGATCGGCTGCCCGCGTTGCAGGACTGCGTGATCGCTGAAAATCCCGGCAAAGGACAGGCCTTGCGTTGCGGCGCCGGCAACCGGACCGGCTGCCGTGGCGAGCACGCCCAAACCGGCGCAAAGCGCACGCCTGGCCAGGGCGCCCGGCCGCAGCCGGGCATATTGCGTTCTCATTGGCGATTTCATTTCATCCCCCTATCACGCAGCCAGTCGCAGGAAGGCCGAGGCGTGCGGCGCCAGGGTCTGGCGGATGCTGCCGCGCACCTGGCCGAGATCCTTGCGCTGCCACAGGTCGCGCATGGCCACGCTGGTATTGCCAAGATCCAGGCGCGACAGGTCGAACACGATCTCCGCCGGGGCATCTTCGGTATTGAACAGCGCCAGGTAATGTGCGCGCGCGGTGCCGGGTACCCGTGCGCTCCAGATCCGGGTGCCCGGATCGGCGCGGTGCGGCCGGTTGCTGTGGCTTTTCTGGTTCACCGCCAGCACTTCCGGGTTGGTCAGCAAGGCCAGGGTCGGCGCATCCAGGTGGCGCAGGTCGCCGCCCATGATCAGCGGCGAGCGCGCGATGCTCCACAGCGTCATCAGCGTCTGCTGTTCGTCCGGCGTGAACTTGGTGTCGCGCGCGCCCATCGCCAGGCGGCCGAGCGGCAGCATGTCGGCATCGGGCCAGGCATTGGCCGCCATCGTGGGATTCCAGTTTTCCAGGCGCAGGAACTGCTCTTTCAGCAATTTCCATTCGTCCCAGAAGTCGTCCGAGATACGCCACATCTGGGCGTAATGCGGCACGTGGAGCGCCCATTTGAGATCCATTTCGCCGGGCGACAGGCTGAGCGTGATGGCGCGCCCCGATGCCTGGATGGCCTTGTGCGCGGCTTCGACTTCGGGCCAGTTGTGGTGATAGGGCCGCGACATGTCATCCATCTTGACGAAATCGACGCCCCACGAAGCGTACAGCTTGAAGATCGAATCGTAGTATTCCTGCGCACCCGGCTTGCTCATGTCGATGCCGTACATGTCGCCATTCCACTCGCAGATGGATTTGGTGTCGGCGATATCCTGGGCATGCCAGCGCGTACCCAGGATCGGCGTGTTCTTGCGCACCGCCTGGCGCGGAATGCCGCGCATGACATGGATGCCGAACTTCAGGCCCATGCGGTGCATCCGGTCGGCAAGGGCCTTGAATCCCCTGCCCTGCGCGGCCGAGGGGAAGCGGTTCGGCGCCGGCAGCAGGCGGCCGTATTCGTCCATCGTCAATTCGGCATCCTTGCGGTATTCATAGCCGGTGGCGTTGGCCTCGTACCACTGGATGTCGACCGTGAAGATGTCATAACCCGAAGGCAGCAGCTTTTGCACCATGATGCTGGCATTTTCCAGTGCCTGGGCTTCGGTGATGGTGGTGGCGAACGAGTTCCAGCTGTTCCAGCCCATGGGCGGCGTGGGCGCCAGCTGCTTGCGGCGCGCGGCCCCGTTCGCCGCCGCGAACGCCGCGCCAGGCAGCGCCGCCGCGGCGGCAGCCGCCATGGAAGCGGAAAGAAGTCTTCGGCGTGGCAGGTCGATCATGGCTTGGCCCCTCCAGCCAGCGGCTCCAGGGTCACCAGTACCGCGTCATTGCTGCGCATCGGCAGCTGGTAACTGAAGGTGCCCGATTTGCCGACGGTGACCACGCGGTCCGTCTCGGGGGCATCCTTGGTCAGTTCCTGCAGCTGGTCCACCTGCGCCGGCGTCAGCTTGTCGGGCGCGCCCATCTCCAGGTAAGCGGTATAGGCATCATTGGCCTTGAAACCGGTACGGCGCACCTGCAAGCGGTATTTGCCGGCCTGCGCATTGCGGAACTGCACGGCGACCGGTGCCGATGGCGTGGCCGCGAACACGCGGCTGAAGAAGGAACGGTTGCTGACCGGCATATGCGGCAGCTGGAAGTCCCACACCACGGCGCGCATCGCCTTGCCGTCGGTGGCCGCCATGACCTGGCCATCCTTGACCGGGATTTCCTTGCCGCTCAGGGCGTGCAGGTACTTATAGGCGAAATAGGCGCTCTTGCGGATGCCCTGCGGGTTCATCATGCCGAAGCCGCCGTCGAACGGCTTGGTTTGCGGACCCGGCTCCTCGAACAGGTCGGTATAGGTCCAGTAGCTCATGCCCTGCACCAGGCCCTTGGTACCCTGCAGCTTGCTCAGGATGTAGGCGGCATTGATGTAGGAGTCGTGCACCTTGTCGCGCGGATTGTAGCTGGAGCTCCATTCGGTGAAGTACAGCGGCAGCTTCGGGAACTTCGACGCGGCGATCTGCTCGCGCACGCGGCGCACGTCGCCGATGATGGCGTCCGGCGAAGGCGAAAGCTTGGTGTCTTCCACGCCCTTCTCGTCGAGGAAGCCGTGGTCCACGCCATAGGTGTGGGTGGTGACGAAATCGACCCCGGCACCGCTCTTGGCAACGTGGTCGAGGAATTCCGGCACCCAGGCCGCGCCGGCCGTCGACGGGCCGCCCACGCGCAGGGCCGGATCGATCGCCTTGATCGCTTTCGCGGAAACGTCGTACAGCTCGAAATAAGCCTTCTGGTCGGCGCGCTCCCAGAAGCCGTCCAGGTTGGGTTCGTTCCACACTTCGAAGAACCAGGTCCGCACCTCTTCCTCGCCGTAGCGCTGGCGCAGGTGCTGGACGAAGGCCGTGACCAGCTCGCGCCAGCCATTCAGCTCGGGATGCGAGGTATTGCCCTCCCAGTAGAAGATCTTGGCGTTCGAGGTGGCCAGTGCCTTGGGCGTGAAGCCCAGCTCGACGAACGGCTTGATCTTGCGTGCCAGGAGGTCGTCGTACAGCTTGTCGATGCCGGTCCAGTCGTAGACCAGCTTGCCGTTTTCCTTCTTCACGGTTTGCAGCACGTCGTGGAAGATGGCGTGGAAGCGGATGTAGCGGAAGCCGGTTTCGTCGACCAGGGTCTTCAACTGCGCCATGCTGTCGTCGCGCCGCAGCGTACCCGGGTAGTCGGCACCGACCGACAAGTCGAAGAAGCGGTCCAGGGGCTGCTGCGCGCTGGCCGCGTCCAGCACCACCTGGCGCGCAGCCGCTTTGGCCGGCGTTGCCGCCATGGCGGCCGTGGTTGACAAGGTGGCCGCGCCCAGGGCTGCGAGACAGATGCGTTGCAGGTGATTCATTCTTCCTTACTCCTGTTTTTTCACTTGTGGAGCGAAGGATGCTATCACCGGGAAATTGCCGTGGGTACGGCTGGAGCGCCGCTTGGTCTAAATCATTCCCCTTCTCGGTGATTTTCATAATTGCGGCGTCCCTGCCGCTCTGCAAAGATGGGCAGGTTTAACAATCTTCGGAGAATGCGACACATGCGATCATGGATCCTGGCCTTGCTGTTCCTTGCCGCCAACAGCGCCCTGGCGCAAAGCAGCATCATGCCGCTGTGGCCGGAAGGGGTGCCCAATGCGCGCCCGCAGGCCGGCGCGGAGCACACCGACGGTGAGCGGATCAGCAATGTCAGCCAGCCGACCCTGGCGCTTTACCCGGCCGCGGTCGACCGCCCGTCCGGCAGCGCCGTGATCATCTGCCCTGGCGGCGGCTACCGCTTCTTGTCCAATACAAGGGAGGGCCAGCAGTATGCCCAGTGGCTGTCCTCGCTCGGCATCACCGCCTTCGTGCTGAAATACCGCCTGGGCGACTTCGGCCATCCGGCGCCGCTGCAGGATGTGCTGCGCGCGATCCGCCTGGTGCGTTCGCAGGCGGCCAGCTACGGCATCGCACCGGACCGCATCGGCGTCATGGGCAGTTCGGCCGGCGGCCACCTGGCCGCCAGCGCGTCCACCCTGTTCAACCATCCTGCCGGGCGCACCGGCGACGCGCTCGACGCGGTCAGCGCGCGCCCGGATTTCGCGCTGCTGATGTACCCCGTGATCACCATGGAATCGCCCACCGCCCACATGGGCTCGCGCGAAGCGCTGATCGGCGCCAATCCGCCGCCGGCGCTGGTGCAACTGATGTCGCTGGAAAAGCAGGTCAGCGCGGCCACCCCGCCGACCTTGCTGGTCCACTCGCAGGACGATGGCCTCGTCCCGGTCGACAACAGCATCCTGTATTTCCAGGCGCTGACCCGGGCCAAGGTGCCGGCCGAAATGCTGGTGTTCGAACGCGGCGGCCATGGCATGGCCATGCGCCGCGGGAACGGCACCGCTTCCAACTGGACGGCGCGCGCCGAAGAATGGCTGCGCGACCGCAAGCTGATCCAACAATAAAGAGGAGTTCAAATGGCAATGCAATGCAAGCGCACGGTGCTGGCCGCAGCGGTTTCCCTGATCGGCCTGGGCGCCGCCCACGCGGCGCCGATCGCCACCCTTGACCGCAACGGCGCCTGGGTCGCCGTTGAAGCCTACGGCCCGAACGTGGTCCATGTCACCATTTCCACCGACAAGACCGAAGTGCTGAAGGGGCCCGGCTACGGCATCCTGCCGAAAAATGCCGACAATTCCCCGTTCCGCCACAGCAGCGGCAACGATGGCGACAGCTTCGCCTCGGCCGCCATGACCGTGCGCGTGGCGCCGGCGCCGCAGCCGCGCGTGCCGACCCAGATGGAGAAATACTTCGCGCCGCAGCTGCCGCCGGTGGCGCTGCAGGTGCGCAACGCCAAGGGCGAGCTGGTGCTCGACATGACGGGCTGGGACATGGCGCCGCAAACCGTGAACGGCGAAAAGACTTACCAGGCCAGCGCCAATTTCAGCGCCCCGGCGGACGAGCACTATTACGGCATGGGCCAGAACCAGGAGTCGACCGGCCCGCTCGACCTGCGCGGCCGCGTGCTCGACTGCAAGCACTGGTATGACGCGCCGGCCGGCGAGTCGGTCTGCGTGCCGTTCATGGTGTCCTCCAAAGGCTATGGCATCGTGTGGGACAACCCTTCGGCCACCCGCTTCATCGCCGGCGTCAATGGCCGCACCGCCTTCCAGTCGAACGTGGGCGAGCGGGTCAGCTTCTTCGTCATCACCGGCAGCACGCCGGAAGAAATCTACTCCGGCTATGCGCGCGTGACCGGCAAGACGCCGATCCCGCCCAAGGCCGCCTTCGGCCTGATCCAGTCCAAGGCGCGCTATGAAAGCCAGCAGGAAGTGCTGCGCGTGGCCAATACCTACCGCCAGAAAAAGTACCCGCTCGACATCATGGTGGTCGACTGGTTCCACTGGACCCGCATGGGCCAGCTGGACATCGACCCGGCGCAATTCCCGACTCCCGCCGCCATGAACAAGCAGCTGCACGACATGGGCATGCAGTCGATCATCTCGGTATGGCCGCGTTTCGAAACCGCGGGCCGCTACTTCAACGAACTCGATGCCAAAGGCTTCTTCCTGAAGGACAAGGACGGCAAGACCGTCGATGGCCTGCCTTTCCGTTCCGACCGTGTCGGCGCCCTGATCGATTCCACCAATCCCGAGGCCAGGAAGTGGTTCTGGGAGCGCGTGCGCGACAATGTCCTGTCGCAAGGCTTCGATTACCCGTGGCTGGACGAAACCGAGCCGGACCTGGTACCGGACGGCTACTTCTACTCGATCGGCTCCGGCGACCGCTACCGTAACCTGTTCCCGCTGGTGCACGTGGAAGGGTTCCAGCAAGGCATGCGGGCATGGAAACCAAACAAGCGTGTCCTGATCCTGTCGCGCGCGGCCTACCTCGGTTCGCAGCGCACCGGCGCCCTGTTCTGGTCTTCCGACATCCATCCCACCTGGGAAGCGCTGGCACGCCAGGTGCCGACCGGCTTGAACATGACGGCATCCGGCATTGCCTACTGGGGCAACGATATCGGTGGCTGGCAATGGCTGCCGCAAAGCACCAAGGCCACCAAACAGCCGCTGGTCGATCCAAAGGGTGCCGAGGCCACCATCGGCCAGAACCACGATTACCCCGAGCTGCATACGCGCTGGTTCCAGTACGGCACCTTCCTGCCGACGCTGCGCCTGCACGGCGACCGCAAGCACGCCGACATCTGGTCCTTCGGCCAGCATGCCGAAGGCATCATGGCGCGCTTCAACAAGCTGCGCTACCAGCTGATCCCTTACATCTACAGCCAGGCCAAGAAGACCTGGGACAGCGGCGCCCCATTCATGCGCCCGCTGTGGATGGACTTCCCGAACGACCCGCAGGTGGCCAATATCGGCACCCAGTACATGTTCGGCCCGGCCTTCCTGGTGGCCCCGGTCACCGAACAGGGCCAGACCGAGAAGGATGTCTACCTGCCTGCCGGCAGCGACTGGTACAACTTCTGGACCAATGAAAAGCTGGCCGGCGGCCGCTGGGTCAAGGTGGCTGCGCCGATCGACCAGATCCCGGTCTTCGTGCGCGCCGGCTCCATCCTGCCGCTGGGCGCGGACATCCAGTCCACCGCCACCAAACAGGCGCTGGCCGAGATCCGCGTCTATCCGGGCAAGTCGGGCGAGTTCGCGCTGTACGACGACGATGGCGTGTCCTACGACTACGAAAAAGGCAAAGCCAGCCTGGCGACCCTGAAGTGGGACGACGCGGCCGGCCGCCTGGCCGTATCGGGCGACAGCGAGCTGGCGCGCAAGGCGCCGGCGCTGACCAAGGTCGTGGGCAAATGACGGACCGCCAGAAAGACATCGATCAGGGCCGCCGGCGCGGCTTGCTGCGGCTGGCCATGGCCGGCGCGGGCGCTGCCGCGGCGCCGTTTGCGGCGGCCAGCGCTGCGGCGGCGGCAGGCGCCAGCATGGGCGCGGCCGGGCGCGGCGCGCCAGTTGCGGCAGCGGCGAAGGCCGGCGCCGGTACCTGCGTCCCGTCCGGTGGCCTGCCACGCCCGGCCTACGGCATCGAGGGCCAGCGCAAGGCCGACCTGGGCAACGGCATGTTCGTCAACCCGGTGGTGCCGGGCGACCATGCCGACCCGACGATCCTGAAGGACGGCGACGATTACTACATGACGTTTTCGTCCTTCCTGTCCTATCCCGGCGTCGTGATCTGGCATTCGCGCGACCTGGTCAACTGGGCGCCCATCTGCGCCGCGCTGACCAAGCCGATCGGCTCGGTGTGGGCGATGGACCTGGTCAAGCACAATGGCCGCTACTTCATCTACATCCCGGCTGAGGATGCGATTTACGTGATCTACGCCGACGATATCCGCGGCCCCTGGAGCGATCCGATCGACCTCAAGGTCCAGGGCTGCATCGACCCCGGCCACGCGGTCGGCGAAGACGGCAAGCGCTACCTGTTCTTCAACGGCGTACGCCGCATTGCCCTGGCCGACGACGGGCTGTCCACGGTGGGCCCGCTGGAGCACGTCTACGATCCCTGGCGCTACCCCGAAGACTGGGTGGTGGAAATGTTCGCGCCCGAAGGCCCCAAGCTGTTCCGGCGCGGCGAATGGTTCTACCTGGTGGCCGCCGTCGGCGGCACGTCGGGGCCGCCGACCAGCCATATGGTGACGGTGGCACGCTCACGCTCCATCCACGGGCCCTGGCAGAACTGCCCGCACAACCCCATCGTGCGCACCCAGAGCGCGGACGAACCGTGGTGGTCGCGCGGCCACGCCACGGTGGTCGAAGGCCCGCGCGGCGACTGGTGGATGATCTACCACGCCTACGAGAACGGTTTCCGTACCCTGGGCCGGCAAACCCTGCTCGAACCGATCGAATGGACCAGCGACGGCTGGTTCCGCGCGCGCGGCGGCACCCTGTCCAAAGCCTTGCCGAAACCGAAAGGCGGCCGCCCCTCCCCGGCCGGCCAAGCCCTGTCCGATGATTTCTCCGGCAACCGCTTCGGGGTGCAATGGAGCTTCTTCAATGCCGGTCCCGACGAAATGCGGCGCGCCCGTTACGATGGCAAGGGCCTGGTCATCCAGGGCAAAGGCAGTTCCCCGTCCGATTGTTCGCCGCTCACCTGCATCGTCGGCGACCGCGATTACGAAGCTTCGGTGGTGCTCGATATCGCCGACGGCGCGCAAGGGGGCCTGCTGCTGTACTACAGCCAGCGCGCCTACTGCGGCATCGGCTTCACTCCGGCCCAAATGCACACCTACCACTGCTCCGAAGAGCAGAGCTGGATGCGGGAAAAGGTCGACGCCAGGACGATCCACATCAGGATGGCCAACCGCGCCAACATCGTGACCTTCCATTATTCGACCGATGGCGTGAAGTGGACCAAACACCCATGGCAGATGGAAGTGTCCGGCTTCCACCACAATGTGTTCGGCGGCTTCATGAGCCTGAAAGTCGGCATCTTCAGCGCCGGCAGCGGCGAAGTCAGGGCGCGGCAGTTCAAATACCGCGGTCTGCCGCCCGCCTGATCCGGCGGCGGCGAGCGGCGGCCGCTGGCCGCCGCCCTTTTCACATGTGCAGGGAAAGCGAAAACACCGTGGTGCGGCGGTACACCTGCCCCGGCGCCACGATCACGTGCGGCCAGGCGGCGCTGGCCAGTTCGGGGCGCGCCTCGGCGTCCAGCGAAAAGCCGCCCTGGTAGCCGGCGCGGAACTGGACCGCCGCTTCCGTCGTATGCACCTGCAGGCAGCGCCCCGAAGCCGGATCGACGATACGCGCCACCTTGCGCAGCGGACCCTGGCCGCCGGCGAAATGGTTACGCACGAAAAAGCAGTGGTCAAAGCCATTCTTGCCGTAGATCTGGTGATCGGGCCAGCGCAGGCGGGCGCCGATCGGCGCAGGCTGCCGGAAGTCGAAGGCCGTGCCGCGCACGGCCGCGACGCCGGCCGGGGCACCCTCGGCATCGACTTCGACGTAGTAATCGGCATCGATTTGCACCATATGGTCGTCCACCTCGCTGGCTGCCCCATTCAGGTTGAAGCAAGGGCGCGACGCCACGTCGAGCGTGGCAGGCGACATCGCCACGACTTCATGTTCCACCGAGAGGTTGCCGTTATCGTCCAAGCGGTACTTGACCATCTGGGTCGCCGTGCCCCCCTCCCCCATCAGCAGCAGCGAAACGCCGCCGCCGTCGGCGTGGCGTCCTTGCCACACCGGGAGTTCGCTGTGTTGCGGTGTGGGCAGCAGCACGTCGGCCAGGCGCCCGTATCGGTCCGGAGCGCGCCAGGAGCACAGGGCCGCGCCCCGCTCACTGATCGTCACCGTCATGCCCTTGGCGTTCCTGAGTGTAAACAAGCGGTGTTCGTCCGCCTCTGGCATCGTGCCGGAAATAGGTTTGGTCATCATTAAAAGATCGGGCTTCCCGTGCCTATGGATTGGCACCATGTCATTCTGCAATCCGGCGCATGGGGATTCAATTACGAAAATCACCAAGCCGCCGAACGATTCTGGCCAACAGCCCCAATACGGGGACTACGCGGGGCTGGAATAGGCAATAATGCCAGCGCAGCGGGCAGGAATGGCAAGAAAAAGGCCAACCTATGCCAAAAATGATATAGCTGCATGCAAAAGTGTTATTGGCAATTGAAGGCGCCCATCGCCTACGATCTCCCGATACCGATTGGATAACAGGGTGCGATGCGCTGCCCACGCGCTCCCGCCCAGAGACAACCCCACTATGTGAGCACCGCATGAGTACCTTTTCAACCCTGGACTTGATTGTCTTCCTGATTTACTTCATCGCCGTCGCCGGCTACGGCATCTGGATTTACCGCCGCAAGCAAAGCAGTTCCGGCCAGGCCTCGCATGACTACTTCCTGGCTGAAGGGTCGCTGACCTGGTGGGCCATCGGCGCCTCCCTGATCGCCTCCAACATCTCCGCCGAGCAGTTCATCGGCATGAGCGGCTCTGGCTACAAGATCGGCATGGCCATCGCCGTGTACGAGCTGATGGCGGCCGCCACCCTGGTGATCGTGGCCGTGTTCTTCATGCCGGTGTACCTGAAAAACCGCATCTACACCATGCCGCAGTTCCTGGAGCAGCGCTACGGCAAGGCCGTGGCCACCACCATGGCCCTGTTCTGGCTTGGCCTGTACGTGGTGGTCAACCTGACCTCGATCCTGTACCTGGGCGCGCTGGCCATTTCCAGCCTGTCCGGCATTGCCCTGCTGCCCTGCATGCTGTTCCTGGCCGTGTTCGCCGCCGTCATCACCCTGGGCGGCATGAAGGTGATCGGCTACACCGACGTGGTACAGGTGGCCTGCCTGGTGGTGGGCGGCCTGGTGACCACCTGGCTGGCACTGGACCTGGTGGCCGGCCTGGCCGGCAAGCACGGCGCCGTGGACGGCCTGTCCGAACTGTTCGGCGTGGCGCGCGGCCACTTCGACATGGTGCTGAAGCGCGAAGACCCGAACTACATGGACCTGCCGGGCCTGTCCGTGCTGCTGGGCGGCATGTGGATCGTCAACCTGAACTACTGGGGCTGCAACCAGTACATCACCCAGCGCGCCCTGGGCGCCGACCTGCCGACCGCCCGCAAGGGCCTGCTGTTCGCCGCTTTCCTCAAGCTGCTGATGCCGGTCATCGTGGTGCTGCCGGGTATCGCCGCCTACGCGCTGGATAAATCGGGCGCCCTGGGCGACGCCATGCGCCAGGGCGGCGAGCTGAATCCGGACCGCGCCTACCCTGTGCTGCTGAACCTGCTGCCGGCGGGCTTGAAAGGCGTGGCCTTCGCCGCCCTGACCGCCGCCGTGGTGGCGTCGCTGGCCGGCAAGGCAAACAGTATCGCCACCATCTTCACCCTCGACATCTACAACAAGACCTTCAACAAGCAGGCCACCGAACAGCGCATGGTGTGGATCGGCCGCGTCAGCGTGGTGGTGTCGATGGCGCTGGCCGTGCTGATCGCGCCGCTGCTGGGCATCGACAAGAAAGGCGGCTTCCAGTACATCCAGGAATACACCGGCTTCGTCTCCCCTGGCATCCTGGCCATGTTCCTGATGGGCTTCTTCTGGAAGAAGACCACCGCCGGCGCCGCCATGTTCGCCACCGTCGGCGGCCTGGCCGGCTCGATCGTGCTGAAGTTCCTGCCGACCATGATGGACCTGTCCTTCCTGGTGCCGATCGGCTTTGCCAAAGTCACCGAAGCCGGCGTGGCCGAAATCCCGTTCCTGGACCGCATGTTCATCGTGTTCTGGTTCGTGGTCGCCGGCATGGTCCTGATGAGCAAATGGGCCGAAGCCAAGCGCGAAGGCGCGGTCAAGCACCTGCACGTCGACACGTCCATGTTCCGCGTGGATGGCGCCTTCACCCTCGGCTCCGCCGTGATTGCCGTGGCGCTGGCAGCGATTTACGGGTCGCTCTGGTAATCAACAGGCCGCCACAGGCCCGATGCCGTTCAGCTCGCGCTGGACGGCATTTTTTTTGGTGCGCGATGCATGCTGTCCTGGCGCGGCGGCCATCACGCAATCGCGCCATTTCATCGGCCCATGGCCGATTTCGTCGCACCGCCGCCGCGGCGGCGCCGCCTGCCATACGCTTGGTTCTTCCTTGACCAACACGAAAGCCCAGCATGCACGCAGCCACCGATGCGAACGACCAGCTATTACCCCCGGAAATCTCGGCCGCCAGCGGCACCTGGTTCGGGCGCGCCCGCAGTTACCCGATTTTCAGCCCGCCCTGGTATCGCTATCGCAGCCTGGCCATGTTGACCGGCAGCGCACTGGTGCTGCTGGTGATAGCGGCCATACAGGGGCTGCCGATGCTCGGTGCACCCGCCAGGGAGATCGACTGGGCGGCTGCGGCCCTGGCGACCGGGGTGTTCGTGGCGCCTTACTGCGCGCTATGCCTGGCCGGGCCGGGACTGGCGGTCGTCATACGCCGCCTCGGCCTGCAACGGCGCCTCGAGACAGCGGCCATCCTGGCGGCGCTGCTGCTCGGCATGGGACTCAGTGCGGGCCTGTTCGCCGTGCTCGCGCGGGCCTACGAAAGGCCGCGCTTCAATATCGCGCACGACGCCCTCGTCGTGCGCCGCCTGCCCACGCTCCACCTCCGGGTGGCGCCCGGCCCGACCACCAAGTTCCAGGGCCAGCGCGCGGGCAAGGGAATACGGCAATCGCCCGAGGTGGAGCAAGCCTTGCAGGCGGTGCAGGCGGCTCAGCTTGCCGCGCTGGCGCAGCGGTCTGGAGACGGAACGGTGCCGGACCGCTATGCCTACCTGGGTCATGCAGCGCAGCTGGCCATCCGGACCATGCAGCAACTCGATGCCGGCGACCCCGCTGTCGACCCTGCACGCCGACCCGAGATCGAGAAAGCCTACGCCGCCGCGATTGAAACGATGTACGCGATGCAGCCCGACGTTGAGGCGGCGGCCATCGCTGCCGGGCGCGGGCAGCAGCCCACCCCGGAGGAGATGGCCGCCGCGCAACGCTTAGCTGCGGCACAGCAGGCCTATGCGGAAGCACAGGCGCAAGCGCAGGCAGTGGCCGCCGCAGATCCATTCGCGAAAATCCTGGGCGAACTTGCCGCCCTCCTCCTTGCCTGCGCGACCCTCTGGCTGGCCGGCTGGCTGGGCGGCCTGTTCGAGCTGCCCGCCTTCGTGCGCCAGCGCGGCAAGCTGGTCGACGTGCTGCAGAAGGAAGAACTCAGGCGCGCCCAGGCCGCCCGCAACAGCGCCGAGATGCGGCTGTCGGTGCTCGCGGCCCAGGTCGAACCGCACTTCCTGTTCAACACCCTGGCCAGCGTGCGTTCGGCCATTTCATCCGATCCGCAGCGCGCCGCCCACATCGTCGACCACATGGTGGCATTCCTGCGCTCGACCATCCCACAGATGCGCAATGACGCCGGCAGCGCCACCGTCAGCCTGGCTTCGCAGCTCGATGCGGCACGCGCCTACCTGGCGCTGATGCACGAACGGATCCCGCGCCTGCGCTTCAGCGTCGACGCCGAAGCGGGCCTGGGGCAAGCTGCGATACCGCCCCTGATGCTGATCTCGCTGGTCGAGAACGCCGTCAAGCATGGCATCGAACCGAAGATCGGGCCGGGCCGCGTCGAGGTGCGCGCGCGCCGCAGCGCATCCCACGAAGCGCAGCTGGAAGTGAGCGTGACCGATGACGGGGTGGGCTTCGGCGAGGCGGCCAGCGGCGACGGGATCGGGCTGGCGAATATCCAGGAGCGCCTGCGCAGCATTTATGGCCAACGCGCCAGCCTGGTGTTGAAAGCCTTGCCGGAAGGCGGCGTGGCCGCTATCCTGCGCCTACCCCTATCGTTCGAATCCTGACCATGCCCACCGCAATCATCGCCGACGATGAAGAACTGCCGCGCAGGGAATTGCGCCGCATGCTGGCCGAAGTCTGGCCCGCGCTCGACATCGTGGCCGAGTGCGAGCACGGCACCGACGCGCTCGAAGCGATCTACCGGCTGCAGCCCGACATCGCCTTCCTCGACATCCGCATGCCTGGCCTGTCCGGACTGGACGTGGCCAAGGCGGTGGGCGGGCGCTGCCGCGCCGTGTTCGTGACCGCCTATGACAGCCACGCCTTCGACGCCTTCGCGGCCGGCGCCATCGACTACCTGCTCAAGCCGGTCGCCCGCGACCGCCTGATGCAGACCATCGGCAGGCTGCGCGAGCGCGCCCGCCTGGCCCAGCCGATTCCCGGCCTGGACCGCCTGATGGCGGAATTGGACCAGCGCATGCGCGGCGCCGCCACCACCCGCATCCGCTGGATCAGCGCCAGTGTGGGCGATACGATCAAGGTGTTCCCGATCGAAGACGTGATCTTCTTCCAGTCCGACGACAAATATACGCGCGTGGTGACGGCAGACGACGAGGCGCACGTGCGCAAGCCCATCAAGGAACTGGTCGACGGCCTGGACCCCGACCAGTTCTGGCAAGTCCACCGCAGCGTGATCGTGCGCGCCTCCAGCATCGCGCGGGTGCAGCGCGACGAGATGGGACGCATCACCAT
>CAMLRG010000014.1 GCA_946482335.1 uncultured Duganella sp.
TCGGCAAGCACAAGGTCTCGGTGGCGGCGATCCTGCAGGCGGCGATTTCGGTCGTGGTACTGCTGTTGCTGGCGATGTGGGCCGGCGCCGCGCTCGAAGAGCGCTTGATGCATCTGCAATCCATGCATTCCAGCCTGCGCGTGGTGATGGCGCGCATGGGCCGTGCCTTGCTGATCCTGGTGGCAGTGCTGGCCAGCCTGTCGCTGGTAGGCATCGACCTGACCGTGCTGTCGGTGTTCGGCGGCGCGCTTGGCGTCGGTCTCGGCCTGGGTTTGCAAAAGATCGCCAGCAATTACGTGTCCGGCTTCATCATCCTGCTGGACCGCAGCCTGACCATCGGCGACGTGATCACGGTCGACAAGTACACTGGCCAGGTCACGCAAATCAATACGCGCTACACCGTGCTGCAAGGGACGGATGGCGTCGAGTCCATCGTGCCGAACGAGATGCTGGTGTCGGGCGCGGTGCAGAATTCTTCGCTGTCGAACAAGGCCGTGGTGATCACCACGCGCGTGACGGTGGGCTATGAAACCGATCTGGACTTTGTGCTCAAGCTGATGGAAGACGCGGCTGCGTCGGTCGAACGGGTAATGAAGGACAAGCCGCCCGCCGGCATGCTGCAAGCCTTTGGCGCGGACGGGCTGGAGCTGGCGCTGGCATTCTGGATCAGCGACCCGGAAAACGGGCGCGGCGGCGTGACCTCCGATGTCAATCGGGCAATCTGGAAAGCCTTGAAAGAAAACGGCATCTCTGTACCGTTCCCGCAACGGGAGGTACGCGTGCTTGGCGCTCTGCCGGGCGCGGTCGCCTAAAAAATAGTCAGTTCCGGAGGGAAATCCTTCCTCAAATCACTAACGAATGCGCGTACAATGACGCCTATTCGTGGTATCTCATTTGGAGTTGTAATGGATTTAAGTGCAGTTCTCGATTTCCTCAGTCATGGCGTGACCGGCCTGGGCGGCTGGGCCACAGTTGGCGTCACCCTGATCCTGACCCACATCACGATCGCCAGCGTGACGATCTTCCTCCATCGCCACCAGGCGCACCGCGCATTGGAACTGCACGCCATCCCATCGCATTTCTTCCGTTTCTGGCTGTGGCTGACCACCGGCCAGGTGACCAAGGAATGGGCTGCCATCCACCGCAAGCACCACGCCAAGTGCGATACCGAGGAAGATCCGCACAGCCCGGTGACCAAGGGCATCAAGACCGTGTTCTGGCAAGGCGCCGAGCTGTACCGCGCTGAATCGAAGAACAAGGAAACCATGGAAAAGTATGGCCATGGCACGCCTGACGACTGGATCGAAAAGAACCTGTACAGCAAGTTCAGCTGGCAGGGCGTGGCGCTGATGCTGATCCTCGACTTCATCCTGTTCGGCGCCAAGGGCATTACCGTGTGGGCCGTGCAAATGCTGTGGATTCCCGTGACCGCCGCCGGCATCATCAACGGCATCGGCCACTGGTGGGGTTACCGCAACTACGATTGCTCCGATGCCGCCACCAACATCATCCCTTGGGGCATCATCATCGGCGGCGAAGAGCTGCACAACAATCACCACACTTACGCGACCTCGGCCAAGCTGTCGTCCAAGTGGTATGAGTTCGACATCGGCTGGGGCTATATCCGCGCGATGGAAATCGTGGGCCTGGCCAAAGTGAAGAAGATGCCGCCGAAGCCGAAGTTCGACACCGCCAAGGTGAAGGCCGACTTCGAAACCCTGCAATCGGTGATCGCCAACCGCTACGATGTGATGGCCAAATATGCCAAGTCCGTCAAGTCGGCCTGGAAGGAAGAGCTGGATCACCTGAAGGACAAGGCGCAGCTGGAATCGCGCTTCCTGAAGTCCTCGCGCAAGCTGCTGCAGCGCGAGCCAGGCAAGCTGGAAGCACCGCAGCAGCAGCAGCTGGTGGAATTGTTCCAGCACTCCAAGGCGCTGGAAACCATGCACAATATGCGCGTGGAACTGGGCATGCTGTGGGAGCGTTCGCACTTCACCCGTGACGAGCTGGTGCACAAGCTGCAAGACTGGTGCGAGCGCGCCGAAGCGTCGGGCATCAAATCCCTGCAAGAGTTCTCGCTGCGCCTGCGCAGCTACGCATAATGAGCTAGCGGGTGTCAGGCCCTGCGGGCCTGACACCGGTTTACCGGTTTTGCCTCTCCAGCCAAGCCGCCTGCTTGCGCGCAATCCCATCGTAATAAGATTGCGTCCCCGCCTCCACGCCCTTGATGTCAGGGTTCTTCATTGCCATCTCCGACAGCCTTGGAATCTTGCGCGGGTCCGCCCCATCGAGGATGGATAGCGCGGCGCCATTGTAAGCATCAGCCCGCTGCCGCATCTCCTGTTCCCCAAAAGCCGCGCTAGCCTGGCGCGGTGAACCAATATACCCCTCCCACTGCGCCGCTTTCGCAGCAGCCACGGCATCCGCCGGCGAGTTCGCCTTGTGCGGCACCGCCTTGGCATAGCCGGCAGCCACAAGATCAGGACGCAAATAGAGAATGCGGCTGGTCTCCGACATGCCCGCATGCACCTCAAACTCCCCATCCTCCGCCGCCGCCTCGGCACTGCGCAATGGCCGCGCGCTTGGCGGGCCGAGCAGCAAACCGGCCAGGTTCACCATGCGCCCGCCATACACATCGTGGAAGTAATCGCCAGCCTGGTCCAGCATCAGGTTATGCAGCGGCGAACCGTGGTTATGCATGACAAAGATCCAGCGGAAGCCTTGCTCGCCAAGTTCGCTGGCAATATCCATGAAGGCTGCGCGTTCGGTCTCCGGCCGCACCGTGTAGCTGCCAGGGAAACTGTAATGCGCACCCAGCACATTGGCGCCCGAGGTGCCGATCGGGATGGCAGGGAACACCAGCACTTTCCAGCCGGGCCGGCGCGCGATCGCTTCCGCCAGCGATTGCGCCCACCACTCGTTCATATAGGTATCCGTACCGGAAGGCAGGTAAGGCCCGTGCTGTTCAAGGATGCCGCCCACCAGGATGATGGCCGTGCGGCTCTTGTCGAGCGCCGCCAGCTGGGCGGAATTCATTTCCGCCGCCTTCAGTACCTGTGCCTGTCCCGCCAGCGGCAGTAACAGCGCACACATGCACATAAGGCGCACAATGGTGTTGGCGCCACTTTTATGAGAGGAGTATCCTGTTTCCATACGTAAACATTCTCCGGAGGTGTTGTGAAGTTGTCTATTTTAGCGCTGGCGTTGGCGCTGTCGAGTACTGCGCAAGCGAAGCAGTGGGAAATCAAGCCGGATGGCCTCGGGCCTTACAAGGTGGGCGCGCGCTTTGAAAACCTGGGCAAGACCTTTGGCGGTTTGGGCGCGGCGAAAGTCAGTGACGACAAGGTTTGCCGCGTCGCCCGCTCCAAGCGCTACCCGAACGTGGAAGTGACTTTCGTGCGCAAGGTGGTGGCGCGGGTCGATGTATCCGGCGGCTTTGGCACCGAACGCGGCGTGCGCATCGGCGATCCTGCCTCGAAACTGCGGCGTGTCTACGGCGACGCGGTGCGCCCGCATCCCGAGCATGCCGATTGGCTGATGGTGGAAACGGGCGACCGTGAATTGGCGATCCGCTATGTGATGCGCGAGGGCAGTGTGGCGGCGATCCATGCCGGCAAGCGCACGCAATTGCAATCGCCGGGCGGCTGCCCATAAAAAAACCGCCCAGCGGGCGGTTTCTTGTTCGAACCGAAGATCGATTACTTGATCTTGGTTTCCTTGTACATCACGTGCTTGCGTGCTTTAGGATCGAACTTCATGATTTCCATTTTGGAAGGCATGGTGCGCTTGTTTTTGGTAGTGGTGTAGAAGTGACCAGTACCAGCGGTCGATTCCAGCTTGATCTTGTCGCGGCCAGTTTTTGCCATGATTCAGCTCCCTATTAAACTTTCTCGCCACGTGCGCGCATGTCGGCCAGGACGGCGTCGATGCCGACCTTGTCGATCACGCGCAGACCGGCGTTGGACAGACGCAGGGAGACCCAGCGGTTTTCAGATTCAACAAAAATGCGACGGTTCTGCAGGTTTGGCAGGAAACGACGCTTGGTTTTGTTGTTTGCGTGGGAAACATTGTTGCCGACCATCGGCTTCTTCCCAGTAACTTGGCAAACACGTGCCATGGCACACTCCTTGAATTACTTCCGAAATTGGAAAAACAAGAGTATATGGAAATTTCCCAAGTTTTTCAAGCACTTGCGAAAAACAATTGTGTCTCGATTGAATCGTTAATTTAACATTTTGCCGGGGGCTAAATTTGACCGTGCTCAGCGAAGGAGTGCACCTGGTGTCCAGCGACCACGAAGTGGTCCAGGATGCGAATGTCCACCAGGGCCAACGCCTGCACCAGCGCCCTGGTCAGCAGGACGTCCGACTCGCTGGGCGAGGGCGATCCCGACGGGTGGTTATGGGCCAGCATCACGGCCGCCGCGTTGCGCGCCAGCGCTTCCCGCACCACTTCGCGTGGGTAGACGCTGGTGTGGGTGAGGGTGCCGCGAAACAATTCGCACGCTTCGATCAGGCGGTTTTTCACGTCCAGGAACAGGACGTGGAAGGATTCATACGGTTGGCCGGCCAGGGACAGGCGCAGGAAATCCTTCACCGCGTGCGGCGAGGACAACTCTTCGCCAGCCTCCATTTCCTCCGCAATCGCACGGCGTGCCAGTTCGACAACGGCCTGCAGCTGGGCATACTTGGCGGCGCCGAGGCCGGGGACCGAGGTGAAGTCCGCGCGGCTGGCGTGGATCAGGGAGCGCAGCGAGCCGAAGCGGCCCAGCAAGTCGGTCGCCAGCGCCACCGCATCCTTGCCCGGAATGCCGACGCGCAGGAAGATCGCCAGCAATTCGGCGTCGGATAACGCTTGCGGCCCCGCTTTCAGCAAGCGCTCGCGCGGGCGTAACTGTTCTGGCCAGTCGGAAATAGCCATGGTCGCCTCCCTTTGTGCAGTGCGTCATCCATTATCGGACTGGCAGCGGGAGGCGCATTTGCGCTGGCTCAGTGTTTGTAGCTACCCGTCGCTTCGCAGCGCCGCGATCGGGTCCAGCGCCGCTGCCTGGCGCGCTGGATAAACGCCAAAGGCCAGTCCCACCGCAACGCACAGCAGCACTGCGGCCAACAGGCTGAATGGCGACCACGCCACCGACCAACCCGCCAGCGCGGCGATACTGTAGGCCGCCACGGCGCCAAGGACAATGCCAAGCAGGGCGCCGCTGACGGCAATCACCAGCGCTTCGGCCAGGAATTGCTCCACTACGTCGCGCCGGCGTGCACCCAACGCCCGCTTCAACCCCACTTCGCGGCGGCGTTCCAGCACGTTGGCCAGCATGATGTTCATGATGCCGATGCCGCCGACCAGCAGGGACACCGCCGCGATCGAACTCATGACAATCGTAAAAATGCGTTGGGTCTGCTGGTTCTGGCGGTACAGCCCCATGGGTACGATCAGGTTGGTGTCGTCGGCACCGCCATGGCGCTGAGCGATCAATGCCTGCAACACGCGGGCCGCGCTGTCCGGCGCCACCTTCCCGTCCAGCCGCACGCTGATGCCATCCACCTCATCCTCGATGCGCTTGAAGCTGAAGCGCCCTCGTCCCGTCTCCCAAGGGACGAACAAACGCTCATCGTCCAGCCCCAGTTTGACGCCCTCGAATTCAGCCTTGCTTTGCGTGCGGTCCACCAGGACCCCGACCACTTGCAGCCAGACATGGTTCAACTTGACGCGCTGGCCGATCGCCGGTGAAGTGCCAAACAGCGTGCGCGCCAGGCGCGCGCCAAGCACGCATACCGGCGCCAGCATGGCGCCATCGGCTGGGGCCAGCCAACGTCCTTCCTTCAAGGTCAAGCCACTGTGTTCGGCATAAGCAGGCGAAACGGCGAATGCGCGGCCGCTCGCCACCCGCTCCCCGAATACCAGCTGGTCAACCTTGATTTCCTTTTTCAGCGCCACCGACCGGGCGCCCGGCACCACCGCCAGCGCCGCGGCGCCATCGGCGGCGGACAGTCCCAGCGAGCGGGCACGCACTTCCTTCAACTGCTCCGCTTCGATCGCCTTGCTCTCGACCAGCACGTTGTCCAGCCCGAGTTCAGCCACAAGGCGAAGCGCTTCACGCTTGCTGCCTTCGCCCACCGCCAGCATGGCCACAATGGCAGCGACCCCGAAGACCATGCCCAGCAAGGTCAAGCCGGTACGCAATTTGCGCCGCCGCAGTTCGGCGACCGCTTCCAGTATCAATGCGCGGTTCATGTCTTTTTGTCCGCAGGTGGAACCAGGATAATGCGCGCACCGGGCGCCAGGCCGCTTTTGACCTCGCTGCGCACCGGGCCGCGCTGGCCCAACTCGATTTTATGCTTGACTTGCCGTTCCCCCTCGTCGGTGTACACGAAGTAGGAAGCGTCCTCCTGTACCAGCGCGACGTTCGGCACGGTCAGGGCCGATTTCCGTGCCACCAGCCAAACCGTACCGCGCAGCGCCTGCCCGGGTTTCAGTCCAAGCCGGCGCGCGGCATCGGTTCCGATGGCGGCGTCAAATTCGGTGTACTTGACGGGCGAATCGGGTGAGATGGTGCTGGCGCTGTTACTGACCCTTGTCACAGCCAGATCGAGTTCGGTGCCGGTGCCAGCCAGGCGCACGCGCACGGGCATCCCTGCCTTGAGACCGTAGGCTTGCCCCTCGGCCACGCTGAAGCGAGCTACGAGTTGGTCCAGGTTCGGGATGACGCCGAATGCTTCACCGGCCATCTGATTGGCGCCGACTTGCGCCTTGGCGCCATCCCAGCGTGCGGCCTGCAGAAATACGCCATCATGCGGCGCCAGCAACTCCAGGGACTCCAGGCTCTCGCGCTTTTGCACGGCAGTCCGCTGCACGCTGTCGCGCTGGGAGTGCAAAACCGCTTCCTGCGCAGCGGTTCGCGCCTGGGCCTGGCTTCCCTTCCAGTCCAGGTAGCCGCGTTTCGTGGTGAGAAAGCCGGCATCGGCCAAGGCATCGAGAATGACATTTTTGGCGAATACGCTCAAATCGACTTTGGCATAGCGCTGGCTCAGGCCGAGATCGTCTTCGACTTTGGCGCGCTCGCCCGCCAGGACGCCGCGTTCGACATCCGCGTTCCGGCGGCTTGCCTCTTCCGCCAGGGCTTTGCGCAAGAGTTCGTATTCGGCCTGGCTCAATTCCATGCGTACTTGTGGCGCATCGAAACGCGCCACCACCTGGCCCTTTTTGACGCTGCTGCCATCGGCCACCATTTCCACCAGCACGCGGCTGGACCAGCCACTGCCAGGCACGGCCAGCGGCGTGTTGGCGGCAGCTTTGATCTCGCCCTCCGCATCCAGGGTTTCATTCCATATTCGCGCAGCGAGCGTCTCGCTGGGGCTGGCCACCGCCGACGGTGTCGCATCGCAAGCGGACAGCAATGCAGCCGCGACCAACAAAGCGGCGCCATAGGCCGCGCTGGCGGGCAGTTGATGAGAGGGCGGCATCGTTTCTTTCATGGCTTGCCTGAGGTGGACGCGATCTGGCGCGCAGCAGCCGGCAGCAGTTCCACCTGGACGATGGCACCCGGCTTGAGATCCTTGGGCGGCGCGTCGAATTGCAGCTCGATATCGCGCACGACAGTCGGCTGCGCCGCCGATTTGCTGTGGAAGGCGCGGCCCAGTGCGCTGACCTTCGCCGGCAGTGCCTGGCGCGCGCCGGAAACGGTGACACGGGCGCCCTGGCCCACATGGACGCCCGCCGCCTGCGCTTCGGGCACCTTGGCATTGACGCACAGTTGTTCCGGATCGGCCAGCGTCGCAACCGAAAGCCCCATCCAGATCTGGGAGCCGATATTGAATTTCTCGCCGTTGAAATTGGTCCGGTACAGCACCAGGCCCCGGTGCGGCGCCAGCACCGACAGTGCTGCCTGCCCCTTGAGCAATGCCGCGATCTGCGTCCGCAATTGCCCCACTTCCGATTCAAGATCGGTGCGCTCGGCTTGGCGGGCACGCCGCTGCGCCTCGTACTGGGAGCGCCCAAGCCTGGTCAGCTCCGACTTTTCCGCGCGCTCGATCACCAGTTTGTCGTAGTCGACACGACGTATCAATTCCTTCGGTTGACTGGCCTTGCGCTCGGCCTTCTCGGCATTGCTCTGGGCTTCAGCCTGCGCCAGCTGGCCCGCACGATCCGCTTCCGCCTGGTCCAGAATCAATTTTTCCAGGGCGCGCTCACGCTCTTTCAACCGGCCTTGCTGGTTGATCAGTTGATTGGTCACCTCGCTCGATTCGAACACGGCGATGGGCTGCCCCGCTTCCACCATCATGCCTTCGGGCGCCAGACGGGCCAATTTGAATTGCCACACAAAGGGGATGGTGGGTGGCGCTACCGGCATCACCAGACGCGATGCGATTTCGCCTTCGATCGACAGCGTGGCAGGCGCAGCGGGAGCGGCAACGGGCGGCGCAACCGGCGCTGCCGAATTCCGTGTCTGCGGCTCGATCAGCGCGCTCATTCCCGCCACCAGCGGCAAACCATGGTTTTCCGGCAGCTCGATGCTGACCCGGAAATAACGCCCCAGGCCCCACTGGGTACGGGCTTCCGGCGCGCTCGTGATGGATGCGATCCTGCCGTCCAACGCCGCGACCGGCAGCGCATCGAAGCGCAAGCTGACCTCCTGGCCGTCCTGCAGGTAGGGACGGTCCGCTTCCAGCACCCAGGCGGTTACGCCCATTCGGCCCTCGCCCAACACCACTCCGGCCTCATTGCCAGGCCACGCGGTGGAGCCCTCGTCCAGGCGTTCGCCGCGCCAGCGGCTGTAACCGTGCACCACCACTCCGTCACGCTCGGCGCGTACTTCCGCCTGCGCCAGCTGGGCAATCTGGTAAGCCAGGTTGATCTGCGACTTCTTCACTTCGAGTGCGCCGTCTTCCTTGCGGCGGACCACAGCCAGGCGGGCATTGTGCAGGCTCTCCTGCTTGATGACCAGATCGCGTGTGGCGCGGTCCAATTCGGCCTGATAGCGGTCGAAATTCAAAGCCCCCACCTGCTGTTTGGGCAATGTCGCATCGATCCTGGCCTTGTCCAGCGCCGCCTTGGCGCTGACCAGCGCCTTTTCGGCTTCGATAGCGGCAACCTCCAGGTTGGTGGCCTCTTTTTCGGCACGCGCGCGGGCGCGTTCCAATTCGGCCTTCAAATTGTCGATATTGGCGGCGCCGCTGGTTTCGATCCGCAACACGACATCGCCAGCCTTGACCTGGCTGCCCTCGGCCACGAAATTGCGCAGGACGATAGGGGAACTGTTCGAAGGCGGCACATAAATCGTTTGCGAATCCAGGGCTTCCACTTCTCCGGTCAACAGGACTGGCCGCACGCCGGTATTGACTGCCGCTGCGGTGCTAGCGGGCGGCATGGCGGCGGACGGAGCGGCCGATGGCTTGGCCAGGCTGACAGCGGCGGCAATCACTGCAGCCAGCACAGGGATGGCGCACAAAACGGCGAGGTTCCGCTGCTTCATGCGTGACCGGCGTCAATGCGGCCGTCGCGCAGAAGGATAGTGCGCTGCGCGGCGGCAGCGATGTCCGGATCATGAGTGACCAGCACCAGCGTCTGGCCCCCGGCATGCAATTCGCGCAGCAATGCCATGACGTCGGCCGCACTGCTGGAGTCCAGATTGCCGGTGGGTTCGTCTGCCAGCAGCAAAGCAGGCTGGTTCAGCAAGGCCCGCGCGATGGCGGCCCGCTGCAGCTGGCCGCCGGAGAGTTGCCCTGGCAGATGGTGCAGCCGCTGTCCCAAGCCAATGCGCTCAAGCAGTTGGGTGGCGCGGTGCGGTGCCTGCGGGTCGGCGTTGCGCGCATAGCGCTGCGGCAGCAACACATTTTCGAGCACGCTCAGACGCGGCAACAGATGAAAAGACTGGAACACGAAACCGATTCGGCGGTTGCGCACGTCGGAAGCGGCATCGTCGTCGAGCGCACTGATTTCATCCTGCGCCAGGCGATAGCGGCCGCTGTCGGGGCGATCCAGGCCACCCAGGACATTGAGCAAGGTCGATTTGCCGGAGCCGGAAGGCCCCATCACCGCAACGAACTCGCCCTGGGCGATGTGGAGGTCGATTCCATCCAGCGCGTGGATATGACTGCCGCCCTGGCGATAAGTCTTGCGAATGTTGCTCAGCTCAATCATTCGCGGGAGTATCTTTGTTGCATGATGATTTGTCAATTGCCAAAAACATCATGCCGCGTCATTATTTTGCCGCCTTTGGTCGCCAGCAGACGGCGAATGGCAGCAGGAAGGGGTACAGGCTCCAGATGGCGCGTCCTTCGACGCGCACGCATAGCGCCGCGTACATGGGCGGCAGCGCCATCAACAGCAGCAGGCTGCGGATGGGCTTCAACGCGGGCGGTGCGTGGCGCCAGCCCAGCACGGCCAGCGGCAACACGAGCAGGGCCGCACTGGCGAGGGAGAGCAGTGAACGCTTGTCCGCCAATGCCGCTAGTAAAGTATGGAAACTGGGTGCCCATACGTAGCTAGACAGGCCTTGCACTAACCACCAGCGCACCACCAGCAGCCAAGTGACAGCCATTGCCAGGGCGGCAAGAGGGGCCCATACAGGCAAGGTATCGAGCTTAGGCGGACGCGCCAGTGTCCCGAATAGGCCAAGACCTGGCAAAGTAGGTGACAGCGGCACAATAGTTCGCATTGCGAACAACCAACCCAACAACAGTATGTTTTCTTCGCGAATTGCCGTTGCTGCCAAGCCCGCAATGACAGCAAGCCAAGGTTGGCCGCTGACTATCGCTAACACGAAGGCTGCGCGCGCGCAGATTGCGCCGGGATCAACTAACAAGTACGGTGCGTACCAAAAAGTTGGCACTGCCACCAACATGAGCAGGCCCGCTCCTATAGATCGCCGTTCGCTCAGGCCGAGGCGCATTGCAGTCAGAGCCATTAGCCAGGCCGCAAGCGCCATGCTGGCCCAATTGACGAGCGCAAAGTTATTTCGAACATCACCAGGAATGGCTGCAGCCAGCGCTGGCACGGCAATTCGATATGGGAATGGAGCTACAAGTTCGCTTGTAGGGACATCGCCTCGCAGCCATTGGGCAGTTTCAAAATAATGTAGGGAATCTTCCACTGTCCCGCCCCAACGCCAAAACATAACTGCAAAGGCCACGATGCCGAAGCCTAGCAACATTGCGAGGGAGGGAGGAGTACGGCGAAAAGACTGCATGGTTACTTCTGTCTCTTGGTAAAGGGGAATATGGTAACACGTCGGCCGATTGTGTCTTGGCATAGTAAGCGTCGGCTTCTGAATTCGGGCATCAGGAACAGTAGAGTTGCAATCAGATACGCACAACTTGATGAAAACTTAGTCGGTACTACCGCGTAAAGGGAAGTAGCTGAAATAAGGTAGGTTTTAAATTGAAATATATTAACTGTCGTTAAAGAAGCAACCAATGAACTCGCCGCACGATATGGTTTGGGCCAAGATTTTTAAATTTGCATCTCGTGTGATTTAACAATGTTGCAGGGCAGTTTTCACACTTCAATGGTTACTTTTGGAGAGTTTTTTGTAATTAATTCCCTGATAGTATGCGGTCTCTTCAGTACGAAACTTAACCTTAACGAAATGGGGGTAATCTTGAAGAAAGAGATGGTAGCGCTCGCATTGGGCTTATTGCAGTTTTCAATTGCAAATGCTGGGAATAAGCTGATGGCGGAGCAAAATCTGCAAAAAGGCGAATATTTGACATCTGCAAATGGGCGTTATAATGCCGTGATGCAGAGTGACGGAAACTTCGTTGTCTATCAAGTCTCGCCATCTACTTCTCGAGCAATATGGAGTACTGGTTCGAGCGGCTGGTACGCGCGCATGCAGAATGATGGGAACTTTGTGATTTACAACCAGAGCGGCACCTGGAACTGGACCTCTCAGACCGGCGGACGTCCATTGAATATGGCAAATTACCTCATCATTAATGACGATGGGTCTCTGGAAATCTACGCAAATTATGCGTCTGTCTGGCGTTCCCCGGCTGATCCATATGCCGAACCCACTTGCCCGTCTGGCAGCACTCTCCAGCAATATCCAACGAAATCGTACACGAGCTCAGGGTACTGCGTGCAAAGCTTTGTCCCAGACTATTGCCCGGCACATGCGGCATGGCAGGCCGCTGCGACTGGTCAAACCTTGGGAACTTGTCCTTAGTTGATTTAATGAAGGGCGCGCCGGCGCGCCCTTTTTTACCGTAAAGACCATGTGGAAGCTCGTCGTACTAGCAATCTTTTTGATCTCCTTGTGGGGATGGCGAAAACAGCCTGAAGTGCAAATTGCGGAAGTGCCGCCTAAGCGGGAAGAGATTACGCCACACATTAATGAAGGGCGAAGACAGCAAACTACCAATGGGGTAGTTTCTCCATTTGGGCAATATGTGCCTGAAACCACCCATGAAATGAATTATCGCCGTGAGCTTCGCCGGAAGCGGATGTCTGGAAAATACATGACACCACCGGAATATTTCACGATGAACTTGGCGCAATTAACCGCGTTAGCCAAGGGCGGCGATGTATATGCAATGATTCAATTGGGCGAACAGTTTGCTCATGAGTCTAGCGCATTGGAACGTGATCCAGCATACGACTGGAACAATAAGAATTCCATGGCCATTGCAGATCGTCATTTTGCGTCCGCAATCGCTGGTGGTTATACCGTGGTTGCAGGAGCGCAGGCATTGCGTTATGCGCAAGCTGGCAGCCCAGTCGAAGCCTACGCATGGAGCCTTGTCGCTGAACGGTTCAATGATAGGGGAAGCTTAGTAGCATTTGCTCGAACAGGAGTTGCTGAGAAACTAAGCAAGCAGGAACTGCAAGCTGGTGAGCTGCGATTTGTCGAACTGTGGCAGCAAATTGAAGGACGGTGACAGGCCAAAGGATTACAATACGTGTTTGCCCGTCACCAGAGTTGTTTCCATGCCTAACGTCGTCACTGCTTCGGCCTACCTCACCCTGCATTACCGTCTCGCCTCCATGGATGGCACCAATATCGTTTCCACTTTCGAAGGCAACCCTGCCACGCTGATGCTGGGCCAGGGCCAGCTGGCGCCGAACCTGGAAGCGCTGCTGATTGGCCTGCCCGAAGGCACGCACAAGGTGTTTGAACTGGCTGCGGGTGACGCCTTCGGCCCGCGCAATCCGGACCTGGTGCAGGCGGTGTCGCGTGCCACGCTGGAAGAAAACTCCGATCCGGATAATGAATACAAGATCGGCGACCTGGTCGACTTCAACGCGCCGAAAGGCGGCCGCTTTGCCGGCGTCCTGCGCGAGCTCCGCGATGACGTTGCCATCTTCGACTTCAACCACCCGCTGGCCGGCCAGCCGGTCCGGTTTGAAGTGAACCTCATCTCTGTGCTGTAACTAGAACATGGACAAAGAAATCCTCCTCGCCCAGCCCCGCGGTTTCTGCGCCGGCGTTGACCGCGCCATCGAAATCGTCGAGCGCGCGCTGCAGCAGTTCGGCGCGCCGATCTACGTGCGCCACGAAATCGTGCACAACGCCTACGTGGTGGAAGACTTGCGCGCCAAGGGTGCGATCTTCATTGAAGAGCTGGACGATGTCCCCGCCGGCAATACCCTGGTGTTCTCCGCCCACGGCGTATCGAAAGCCGTGCGCGCCGAAGCCGAAGCGCGCGGCCTGTCGATCTTCGACGCCACCTGCCCGCTGGTGACCAAGGTCCACGTGGAAGTGGCCAAGATGCGCAAGCAGGGCTGCGAAATCATAATGATCGGCCACGACGGACACCCCGAAGTCGAAGGCACCATGGGCCAGGCGGAAGAGGGCATGTACCTGGTCGAAACCGTGGACGACGTGGCCGGCCTGCAGGTCAAGAATCCCGACCAGTTGGCCTATGTGTCGCAGACTACGCTGTCAGTGGACGACACCGCGCAAGTCATCGCCGCCCTGAAGGCGAAATTCCCGAACATCATCGAGCCGAAAAAAGGCGATATCTGCTACGCCACCACGAACCGCCAGGAAGCCGTGAAATTCATGGCCCCGCAAGTCGAAGTGGTGATCGTGGTTGGCTCGCCGAACAGTTCGAATTCGAACCGCCTGCGCGAAGTGGCCGAGAAGAAGGGCACCCCCGCTTACATGGTCGACAACGCCGCCCAGATCGATCCGGCCTGGCTGGAAGGCAAGCTGCGGGTCGGCGTCACGGCTGGCGCATCAGCGCCGGAAGTGCTGGTGGAAGCCGTCATCAACCGCCTCAAGGAACTGGGTGCGAAGAGCGTGCGCACCCTGGACGGCGTGGAGGAGGCGGTAACTTTCCCACTGCCAAAAGGCCTTGATGGCAGCAAAAACAACAGCATTCCGTGATCTGAGCCGAGTTTTGTAGAATTTAATTTAGAATAATGCGGATTTTCCACGATTAGTTTTCCGGAAACCTCGCTATCATGGCGGACGCTTCCAAATGGCGGCACCTCGAGGGATAACCTTAGGTGCCGTTTTTATTAGATCTCAAGGGCAAATTCGCATGGATACATTTATCCAACAAATCCTTAACGGCCTGGTGCTGGGCAGTATGTATGCACTGGTCGCTCTCGGGTACACGATGGTGTACGGCGTGCTTAACCTGATCAACTTCGCCCACGGTGACGTGCTGATGATCGGCGCGATGATCGGCCTCTCCATCCTGAATTTGTTGGGCGTGTATGCGCCGGACCTGCCGGGATACCTGAAACTCGGCATCGCCATCATCGGCGCCATCCCGGCCTGCATGATCGTGAATATCCTGATCGAACGCATCGCCTACCGCCGCCTGCGCAACGCGCCCCGCCTCGCTCCCCTGATCACCGCCATCGGCGTTTCCTACCTGCTGCAAACCTTCGCCATGATGATCTGGGGCCGCAACCCGCTGCCATTCCCGCAGCTGCTGTCGTCCGACCCGATCATGATCGGCGGAGCCGTCATCACGGTGACCCAGGTGCTGCTGCTGGTGCTGGCGGCGGCGTCGATGTTCGGCCTGGTGATGCTGGTGGAACGTACCCGCATGGGCCGCGCCATGCGCGCCGTGGCGGAGAACCCGCGCGTCGCAGGCTTGATGGGCGTCGATTCGAACAAGATCATCGTGGCCACCTTCGCCATCGGTGCGGCCCTGGCCGCCGTGGCGGGTGTGATGTGGGGGGCCAACTATGCCTCGATCCAGTTTGCGATGGGCTTCATGCCGGGCCTGAAGGCGTTCTGCGCCGCGGTGCTGGGCGGTATCGGCAACATCTATGGCGCCATGATCGGCGGCATCGTATTGGGGATTATCGAATCGCTGGGCGCCGGCTACATCGGTGAACTGACCGGCGGTTTCCTGGGCTCGCACTACCAGGATATCTTCGCCTTCATCGTGCTGATCCTGGTGCTGACGGTGCGTCCGTCCGGCATCATGGGTGAACGCGTGGCCGACCGCGCCTGATAAGGACCTGACAATGCTGACTTTCGACGTACAAAAGAATCCGAAGCAGGCTTACATCAGCATGGCGGTCCTGCTGGCCGTGCTGATTATCTTCCCGTTCGCCGCCGCGCCGTTCGGCAATTCGTGGGTGCGCATCGCCGACCTGGCGCTGCTCTACATCATGCTGGCCGTGGGCTTGAACATCGTGGTGGGCTTTGCCGGCCTGCTGGACCTGGGCTATATCGCGTTCTACGCAGTGGGCGCCTACATGACCGGCCTGCTGGCATCGCCGCAGTTCGCCACCGTGCTCGAATCGCTGATCAATATGCATCCGGCCTTCGGCGAGGCGCTGGCCGCCATGCTGGGCGAGGATATCCGCACCAACGGCATCCACCTGTCCGTGTGGCTGATCGTGCCGATGGCTGCGGCGCTGGCGGGCGTCTTCGGCGCGCTGCTTGGCGCACCGACGCTGAAGCTGCGCGGCGACTACCTGGCCATCGTGACCCTGGGCTTCGGTGAAATCATCCGTATCTTCATGAACAACCTGAACGATCCGGTCAACATCACCAACGGCCCGCAAGGCATCAACCTGATCGACCCGATCCGCGTGTTCGGCGTCAACCTGGCGGGCGAGCAGGGCTCGCGCGCCACCGTGTTCATCGGCGACTTCTCGATGCCTTCGGTGAACGCTTACTACTTCCTGTTCCTGGTGCTGACCATTGCCACCGTGTTCATCACGACCCGGCTGCAGCATTCGCGTCTGGGACGCGCGTGGGTGGCGATCCGCGAAGACGAAATCGCGGCCAAGGCGATGGGTATCAATACCCGCAACGTGAAGCTGCTGGCCTTCTCCATGGGCGCGACTTTCGGCGGCGTGGCGGGTGCGATGTTCGCATCCTTCCAGGGCTTCGTATCGCCGGAATCGTTCTCGCTGACCGAGTCGATTGCCGTGCTGGCGATGGTGGTGCTGGGCGGTATCGGCCATATCCCGGGCGTGGTGCTGGGCGGCGCGCTGCTGGCGGCATTGCCGGAAATCCTGCGCCATGTGGTGGAACCGCTGCAAATGAAATTGTTCGGCAAAGTGCTGATCGAATCCGAAGTGCTGCGCCAGCTGCTGTACGGCCTGGCCATGGTGGTGATCATGCTGACCCGTCCTGCGGGCCTGTGGCCTTCGCCCAAGCATGAAGACCGTCCGGATGCCGACTCGGACTCCAAAGGCCAGTCCACCGGCGTAATGGCTGCATGAGGTTAGTAGAGATGAGCGAACAAGTAATCCTGAATATCGAAGGCGTCAACAAACGGTTTGGCGGCCTGCAGGCGCTGACCGATGTGCGCATCAAGATCAACAAGGGCCAGATTTACGGCCTGATCGGACCGAACGGCGCCGGCAAGACGACCTTCTTCAACGTCATCACCGGCTTGTACCAGCCCGATACCGGCACCTTCGAGCTGGCCGGCAAGCCGTATTCGCCGTCCGCCCCGCACGCGGTGGCCAAGGCCGGCATCGCCCGCACCTTCCAGAACATCCGACTGTTCGGCGAAATGACCGCGCTGGAAAACGTGATGGTGGGGCGCCACGTGCGCTCGCACCAGGGCGTGTTCGGCGCCATCTTCCGCCACAAGGCGGCGCGTGAGGAAGAAGCGGCGATCCGCAAGCGTGCGCAGGAATTGCTGGACTTCGTCGGCATCGGCCAGTTCGCCAGCCGCACGTCCAAGTACCTGTCCTATGGCGACCAGCGTCGCCTGGAAATCGCCCGCGCGCTGGCGACCGATCCGCAATTGCTCGCACTGGACGAGCCGGCGGCCGGCATGAACGCGACCGAGAAGCTGGCGCTGCGCGAGCTGCTGGTCAAGATCAAGAATGAAGGCAAGACCGTGCTGCTGATCGAGCACGATGTCAAGTTGATGATGGGCCTGTGCGACCGCATCAGCGTGCTGGAGTACGGCAAGCTGATTGCCGAAGGTTTGCCGGCCGAAATCCAAAGCAATAAAGCCGTGATTGAAGCCTATCTGGGAGGAGCGCACTGATGGGCGCCAATGTGTTGAAAGTTTCGGGCCTGAAGGTCGCTTACGGCGGCATCAAGGCGGTCAAAGGCATCGACCTGGAAGTCAATGAAGGCGAACTGGTGACGCTGATCGGCGCCAATGGCGCCGGCAAGACCACCACCTTGAAGGCCATCACCGGCACCCTGCCGCCGTGCAAGGTGGAGGGCAGCGTGAGCTATATGGGCCAGTCGCTCAAAGGTTCGCAATCCTTCCACTTGGTGGAAAAGAAGCTGGCCATGGTGCCGGAAGGGCGCGGGGTGTTCACGCGCATGACCATCACCGAGAACCTGATGATGGGCGCTTACACCATGAACGATAAGGCTGCCATTGCGGCCGATATCGAGAAGTGGTTCAGCGTGTTCCCGCGCCTGAAGGAGCGCGCCGGCCAGTTGGCGGGTACGCTGTCCGGTGGCGAACAGCAGATGCTGGCGATGGCGCGTGCGCTGATGTGCCATCCGCATTTGCTGCTGCTGGATGAGCCTTCGATGGGCTTGTCGCCGATCATGGTGGAGAAGATTTTCGAAGTGATCCGCGACGTGCACAAGCAAGGGATCACTATTTTGCTGGTGGAGCAGAACGCCAAGCTGGCGCTGCAGGCGGCCAATCGCGGCTACGTGATGGAGTCGGGCGCGGTGACCATGAGCGGCGACGCGGACGAGATGCTGCATGATCCGCGGGTGAAAGCGGCTTACCTGGGTGAATAGCCAAAACCGGTAAGGCGGGGTCTGGCCCAAGGGCCAGACCCCGTCAGCGGCAGCCGCGTACCGGGGTCTGACCCTCCGGGTCTGACCCCGTCCTGCCGGTTCTAAGCCAGCAATGCCGCAAAGCGCCCAATATCCACATTCCCCCCGCTGATCAGCACCCCCACGCGTTTGCCGCGCAAGTCATCCTTCATCCTGCGCGCCGCCGCAAACCCGAGACAGCCCGTCGGCTCCACCACAATCTTCATCCGCGCCGCAAAGAACCGCATCGCCTCCACCAGTTCCGCATCGGACACCGTCAGGATATCGTCCACATCCCGCCGAATGATTGGAAAAGTGAGCGCCCCCAGATGCTGCGTCTGCGCCCCATCCGCAATCGTCTTCGGCGTATCGATATGCACGATCGCCCCGCTGCGGAACGACTGCTGCCCATCATTCCCCGCCTCCGGCTCCACGCCGTACAGCTTGCACCTGGGCGACAATGCCCGGGTCGCCAGCGCCGAGCCAGACAGCAAGCCACCGCCGCCCAGGCAGACGAAGAAGTAATCCAGTTCCCCCACCTCCTCGAACAATTCCCTGGCCGCCGTGCCCTGGCCGGCAATCACATCCGCGTGGTCATAAGGCGGAATCAGCGTCAGACCCTGTTCCTCGGCCAGCTTGCGTCCAATCGCTTCGCGGTCTTCCTTGTAACGGTCATACGTCACCACGTTGCCGCCATAACCGCGCGTCGCGGCGACCTTCGACGCCGGTGCATCTTCCGGCATGATGATGGTGGCCGGAATCCCCATCTCCCTGGCCGACAGTGCAATCGCCTGTGCGTGGTTGCCCGACGAGAAAGCCACCACCCCCGCCTTGCGCTGGGCCTCGCTGAAGCGTGACAGGGCGTTGAACGCGCCGCGGAACTTGAAAGCCCCCATGCGCTGCATGTTTTCAGCCTTGAAGAACACTTGCGCGCCCAGTTCCTCATCGGCGGTGCGCGAAGTCAGCACCGGCGTGCGGTGGGCGTGGCCTGCAATGCGGCCTGCTGCCGCGACGACGTCTTCATAAGTGGGGAGTGTCATGGTATCCTTTCCTTACCAGGGCCAGGGGATGTTCCGGCCGATGTTGTTGGCGAGGGCGCGCTCGTACAGCATGCGCACCGTGGTGAGGTCTTGCAGGGCGATGCCCGTCATATCGAAAATCGTGATGTCGCCGGAGGCGCGCGCCGCCGGCGCGGCCAGTTCGCCCAGCTCGGCCGCCGGCAGCTCGTGCGCCCATTGCAGTTCGCCGATCCGGCGTGCTTGCGGCAGGTCGTCAGCCCATATACGGGCGCGCTCCAGCAAACCCGGTGGCAGTTCGCGCTTGCCTTGCGTGTCGGCCCCGACTGCATTGATGTGCGTGCCGGCGCTCACCGCATCCGCGCTGAACAGCAGGCTGCGGCCCGGCGTGGCGGTGATGATCACGTGCGAGGCGGCGACGGCCGTGTCGGCGGCCGCTGTGCGCGCGCCGCCGGCCGGGCGCACGTCGCAGCGCCCGGCGAACAGTGCTTCGAACGCAGGGTCTTGCCTTCCGTCGGACGTCACGTAGCGCACGCGCTTGAGCGAGGGCAGGGCGCGCAGGGCGTAGTCGACATGGCCGCGCGCCTGGACGCCGGTGCCGAACACACACAGTTGTTCGCTGTCGGCGCGCGCCAGCAGTTCCAGGCCGAGCGCACCGGCAGCGGCGGTGCGTGCGGTAGTGACGGCATTGCCGTCGGCCAGGCAGAGCGGCCGGCCGGTGCGCGGGTCGAGCAGCATGACGGTGGCTTGATGCGCTTCACCGCCAGCCTCGCGGTTGGCCGGCCAGAAGCCTGCCGCCTTGAAGCCAAGCAGTTCCTGCGATGGCACGTCGCCCGATTTGATGCCGAATAGCGCGCTGCCCGGCAGCTCTTCCCGCACCAGCGGAAAGACGCGGGCCGCGCGCGCGGCGTGCAGCGCAAAGGCTTCGCGCACCGCGGCGCACACCTCGTCCGGGCTAAGCAGGGCGGCGACGGCGTCGCGGTCGAGCAGCAGCAGGCAGGCGTCGTTATTTCGCATAGTTGTAGACCGTGGCGCGCGACACGCCGAGGTGGGCGGCAATGGTTTCCATCGAGCGTCGCATCTCCAGCAAACCCGCGTCGCCCAGTTCGCGCATCAGGGCGCGGCGGTCGTCCGCCTTCAGCGCGCGCGGCGTGGTCGAGAGACGCGCCGCGAACTGTTCGATATGGGCGCGGATCGCTTCGGCGCCGGCCGCCGGCGCCAGCGATTCCGCCACCGCGGCGGCCGGATCGACGTTGCCGAACTGCCCCAGCATGGCCTGCAGGCTGCGGAACAGGTTCAAGTCCACATTCAGGCACAGCGCGGCGATGTAATGGCCGTTGCCGTCCTTGATGCCGACCGACGTGCTTTTTGCCGGGCGGCCATCGGGGAAGGTGTTGGGGTAGTTGGCCAGCACTTGCGGGAAGGCGGGATCGGCGATGCGCGCCAGCCCGAGCTCTGTCGCCGGGTCGCCCACTGCGCGGCCCGACAGGTTGTTATGGATGGCCAGTACGGCATGGCCGGGGTCGAGCAAATCGTGCAGCACCACTTCAGTGAAAGGCGCAAGGGTGCGGCCAAGCCCTTCCGCCACGTGCTTCATCTGGTCCAGCAGATGCTGCTGCTCTGAGGTTCGTTTCGTCATTGAGACAGATTATCTCGTATTGGACGAAATGTAAACCCGCGCTTGCTCAAGTTCCGAACACCAGGGAGCGGTGGACAGCAACCCCGGCAAAGGATCCGGCTGCCGCAGCCATCACGGAATTCCCAAAGGGGGCGGCTGCGTCACCGGCTGCAAATACGCCGGGCACCGTGGTCTGTTTGAGCTCGTCAACGTGAATCAACGGCCCCATCGGGCCTTCGTCGATCTGGCAGCCCAGCTCCCTGGCGATCGGTGTTGCGATGGACGTGCGCGGCCCGACGAACAAGCCTGCCAGCTCAAGTACGCGACCGTCCGCAAGCCTTACGCCAGTCAGCGCTGGCGCATCGCCCATGACTTCGGCAATTGCCGTCTGCTCGACCACGATGCCTTTGGCAGCGAAATGTGCGGCATGCTCAGCCGCTGGCGGCTTTCCAAAGTAGGTGACCCCACCCCAGTCACTCACCAGGATCGCCTGATGCGCCGACATTTCTCCTGTCTCCAGCACCCCGAGCGGCCCCGTTGCGAGCTCATAGCCGTGGCAGTAGGGGCAATGGACCACCGTGTGCCCCCAGCGCTCGCGCAAGCCTGGGAGGGGAGGCAGTTCGTCCCTGATGCCGCTTGCCAGGATAATCCGTGCTGCCCGTTCTATCGTGCCGTTTCCGATCACGACCTCAAACCCCGCGTCCAGCCTCCTTGCGCCAATCGCCAGTTCGTCGAGCAGGTGGACAGTCGGATATCTGGCCAATTGCGCGTGCGCCTCTGCGCGCAGGGCGCCTGGTGCTTTCCCATCGTGCCCGTAGAAACCGTGGGCGGCCTCGGCGTTACGGTTGCGCCCATTGCCGCCGTCCAGCAGCAAAACCCGGCGGCGGGCCCTGGCCAGCTGCAGCGCTGCCGAGGTGCCGGCAAAGCCACCCCCAATAATGATTGCATCATACATTCTGTCACCTCACTCAGGATACTTTTGAAGTTACATGATAGGTGACAAACCACTCTCATGCAACTTATACTGTTACAATGAGAGCCGACCACCGCCTGTCCCGCATGCTGCACGTGCTGCTCCACATGGAGCAGTCGAATGAACCGGTAACATCCGAGGTCATCGCCAGGATGTTGCAAACCAATCCCGTCGTTGTCCGAAGGACAATGGCCGGCTTACGCGACCATGGGTATGTGGAATCAAGCAAGGGACATGGCGGCGGATGGACCTTGGCCAAGCCGCTGGACCGGATTACCTTGCTGGATATTTACCAGGCACTGGAAGCCCCGGCAGTTTTCACCTTGGGCTGGGCCGAAGACCATGACCATTGCCTGATCGAACGGGCAGTTAACGAGCAGCTGGCGCAATCCTTACAGGAGGCCGAGGCGCTCCTGCTGGCACGCTTCGGCGAAGTCACACTGCGCAGCATCCTTGAGAAGGTGAACCAGCGCGGCCCTTTCACGCCGGCACTGTAGATGAAAAAAAGCCCCGGACTATGCCGGGGCTCGGGAAGGACACCCGCTGAGAGGAAACCACGGATGCCGAGGAGACCTTTGTACAGCGATGCTTCGTGCAACCGGCCGCTGGGGCCGGTGCGGGTAAATTACTGCTTCTTGGCGGAAGTGGCAGCGGAGGTGAACTGGTTCACAGCTGCATTCACATTGGCTTCGAAGGTTTCTGCAGCAGCCTTGGTGCTCTTGGTGAACTGCTCGTAACCGGCGTTGGCGTTGTTCAGGGCGGACTTGAACAGGGCCACGGCGCTTTCGCTGCCGGCTGGGGCGTTCTTGCTCACTTCGTCAACCAGGGAAATCACCTTGCGGTTGGTCTCGGCGATCTGGACTTCGGCGGCCTTGCTGAATTCAGCGCCGGCGCCGGAGGCGATCGAAGCCAGGTGACGGCCGTAAGCAATGGCTTTCTCGGCAACTGGCTGGGCCTGGGCAGCGGTCAGCGTGAAGAATTCTTGCGGGTCCTTGGCAGCCAGCAGCTGCTTGGTGGCGACCGACGATTCTTCCAGCGATGCCTTGGCTGCGGTGATGTTCAGGTCGACGAACTTCTCAACGCCTTCGAAGGCTTTATTGGTCAGCGAAGAAAAGAGTGCAAATTGGCTTTCGAAGTTGGCCTTGGTGGCATTGGAAAACTGCTCAGGAATCGCAAACATTGGACTCTCCAAATAAGTGAATTAGTCGTTGGAACTTGCTGCTTCTACAACAGAAAACAACATATTGTGCAACGCAACAAATGTGATTATCCGGGTTCAGGAATCAAAGTCAAGCGCTTTTTGTGCGTTGCACAAAGTAAGCAACTGCCCGTGGTTGAGGGCTTTCCTGTTGGAGGTTGCGGAATTATTGCTGCCAAGCAGGGGAAGTTCACGCAGTGCTAGAATGCTACGGATGCGCTCCCTTTTTTCCCCCATCCCGCTCTTCTTCGTTTTCCTGTGGAGCACGGGCTTTATCGTGGCCCGCTACGGCTTGCCGTATGCGCCGCCGCTGACCTTCCTCCTGCTGCGCTTCCTGGGCGTGCTGGCCATCCTGGCGCCGGCTGTGCTGCTGTTGCGTGCCCCATGGCCGAAAGGGAAGGTGGGGCATGTCGCCATCGCCGGCTTGCTGCTGCAAGCGGGCTACCTGAGCGGCGTCTGGTGCGCCATCAAACTCGGCATGCCGGCCGGCTTGTCGGCCCTGATCGTCGGCATGCAGCCGATCCTGACAGCCCTGGCCGCGCCGCTGATCGGTGAGCGCGTACGGCCGCGCCAATGGCTGGGGCTGGTATTTGGCCTCGCTGGGGTAGCCCTGGTCGTTTATGCGAAGATCACGCTGGTTGGCCTCAGTTGGCAGGCGATCGCGTTGGCAGTGTTCGCGCTGCTCTCGATCACCGCCGGCACGCTCTATCAGAAACGCTTCTGCCCGCAGTTTGATTTGCGTACCGGCACCGTCATCCAGTTTGCCGCTTCGTTCGTGCTGGTGCTGCCTTTCGCCTGGGTGCTGGAAGATATGGGATCGGTGCAATGGACGCCGCAATTCTTCGGGGCCTGGGCCTGGTCTGTGCTCGCCCTGTCCATCGGTGCGATCTTCCTCCTGTTTGCCCTGATCCGTCGCAGCGACGCGACCCAGGTCACAAGCCTGCTTTACCTGACGCCGCCGACCACGGCCTTGATGGCATGGGCCATGTTCGGCGAAGTGCTGAACTGGATGGGCATTGCCGGCATGGCCCTGGCAGTGATTGGAGTACTATTTGTAGTTAAGCAACCGAAATAGGCCCCATATGATCCGCTCCCCAGAACAAGTGGCCGTCGACGCGGCCATCACCTCGCGCCGCTCGATCCGCGCCTTCCTGCCGACCCCGGTGCCGCGCGAAGACATCGAAGCGGTGCTGGAAGTTGCTTCGCGCGCGCCGTCGGGCACCAACACCCAGCCCTGGAAAGTCTACGTACTGACCGGCGCCATGAAGGAAGCCTTGTCCGCCAAGATCCTGGCCGCCTATGCCGACCCGGAGCAAAACCAGCTGCACACCGAGGAATACGCTTACTATCCGCGCGAGTGGGTTTCGCCCTACATCGACCGCCGCCGCAAGGTGGGCTGGGACCTGTATGCGCTGCTGGGCCTGACCCGCGAGAACAAGGCCGGCATGGCGGCACAGCATGGCCGCAATTTCGCCTTCTTCGATGCGCCGGTTGGCATGATCTTCACCATCGACCGCATCATGGAGCAGGGTTCCTGGCTCGATTACGGGATGTTCTTGCAGAACATCATGGTCGCGGCGCGCGGCCGCGGCCTCGATACCTGTCCGCAGGCCGCCTTCACCCAGTACCACCGCATCATCAGCGAAGTGCTGGGCCTGCCAGCCAGTGAAACTGTTGTATGCGGGATGTCGCTTGGTTTCGCGGATCATGGCAAAATTGAAAACACGCTGGTCACTGAGCGTGAACCGATTGCCAGATTTGTTAAATTTATGGAGTGAACAAGCTTCCGTTGCAGCTGCACGTCACTATGGAAAATGTGTATTGTACGGCTGAAAACATTGGTGCAGAAAAGTCTGATTTCACTTGCGCAGGAATCTGATTTTGCTACACTGCAACTGGCGATTTTGCTGCTTCACACCGGGGAATGACGAATGAACAAACTTGCTGTCAGCCTGCTTGCATCCTTGCTTTGCGCATCGGTTTCCATTGGTTCTGCGCAGGCGGCCGTCAAGAAAGCTGGCACCCGCTATGCCGCCCCGGCGTCCAAGGCGCAAGTGGTCAAGCGCACGGTCAAGGTGCGCGGCAAGAGCAAGGTGGTGTACGCACGCGTCACCAAGGCCAATTACGTCGGCCGTCCGACGGTGGGCGACCTGGCCGGCCTGAACCTGGTGCGCGATCCCCTCGACCTGAAATCCAATGTGGCCCTGGTGGTGGACCAGGCCAATTCCGAAGTCCTGTTCGAAAAGAATGCCGGTGTGGCGCTGCCGATCGCATCGATCACCAAGATGATGACCAGCCTGGTGGTGGTGGAAGCCGGCCAGGACCTGGATGAAGTGCTGGCCGTCACCGATGAAGATGTCGACCGCGAAAAATTCAGTTCCTCGCGCCTGAAGGTGGGCGACCGCCTGACGCGCCGCGACATGCTGCACATTGCCCTGATGAGTTCGGAAAACCGCGCCGCGTCGGCGCTGGGTCGCAACTATCCGGGCGGCTTGCCGGCCTTCGTGTCGGCGATGAATGCCAAAGCCCAGTCCCTGGGCATGACCGACAGCCAGTTCGTCGATTCGAGCGGCTTGTCGAAGATGAATGTGGCGAGTGCCCGCGACCTGGCCAAGCTGGTCCAGGCCGCCTATGAACACCCGATCCTGCGCGAATTCTCCACCGATCCGAAAGCCCTGGTGGAAACCAGCGGACGCCCGCGCTGGTTCGGCACCACCAACCGCCTGGTGGCGCCCAACTCGGGCTGGGAAATCGGCTTGCAGAAGACTGGCTTCATCAACGAAGCCGGCCGTTGCCTGATCATGCAAGCCATGGTCGAGGGCCGCGCCGTGATCATGGTGCTGCTCGATGCCAAGGGCAGCGCCGCGCGCATCGCCGATGCCACCCGCATGAAAAACTGGCTGGCAGCCCTGAAGCCGACCTTCGGCGACAACGTCAGCGGCGCCAGCGCTGGCGCCCAGGCTTATTCCGGGATGTAACCCAGGGTGGCGGAAATCTGGTTGGCAGTGTTGACCAGGTCTTCCAGCCACTCTTCCTGCAGCCGGTCGGCCGGCGCGGAAATCGACAAGCCTGCCACCAGTTTGCCGGAATCGTCGCGGATGCCGGCCGCCATGCAGCGCACCCCCAATTCCAGTTCCTCATTGTCGCGCGCATAGCCGCGCGCGCGCACCAGGCTCAGCTCGCGTTCCAAGCGCGGCAGGTCGGTGATGGAATTCTTGTTGTGGCCCGCCAGCCCGGTGCGGGTGGCATAGGCGCGGATCGCCTTCGGTTCATCCACCGACAGGAACAGCTTGCCGGTCGAGGTAAGGTGCAGCGGGCCGCGGCCGCCGATGGCGCGCACCACCTGCATGCCGGAGCGCTCGGAAAAGGCGCGGTCGATGTAGACGATCTCGTCGCCCTGGCGCACCGACAGGTTGATGGTCTGTTGCGTCTTCTTGTGCAATGCGCGCATGAAGTCCAGCGCGGCTTCGCGCACGGACAGGCGGCTTTTCACCACATTCCCCAGTTCCAGCAAACGCATGCCGAGGCGGTAAGTGCCGGGTTCGACCCGGTCGACAAAGCGCGTCAGGACCAGGTCGTTGAGGATGCGGTGCGCGGTGGACGGATGCAAGCCCGACACCTTGGACAATTCCTTCAGGCTGACCGGATCGGGATATTTCGCCAGCGCGTCCAACAGGGCCGTCATACGGTCGATCACCTGAATCGTCGTCTTCGATTCCGGCGAGGGCAGGATTTCACTTTTCATCATGCGGTTTGTGCAGTGCGGTATCAGCAGACTTATTTATACCATGATGTGAAAAAAATGGGAATTCTGTCGCTATAATCCGCCCCATGGAACCAACTAGCGAATTCAAAAGCAAGAGCGGCCTGAAGCGCATTTTTTCAGCCTTTTTCTATTCGATCGATGGCTTGAAGACCGCCATCCGCTCCGAGCACGCGTTCCGCCAGGAGCTGGCAGTGTTCGTGGCGGGCAGTATTGCGGCGCTGCTGCTGCCGGTGTCAGCCTTCCAGAAACTGGTGTTGATCGGCAGCATGGTGATCGTGCTGATCGTCGAGCTCATCAATTCCGCCATCGAGGCTGTGGTGGACCGCGTTTCGCTGGAACGCCACCCCCTGTCCAAGAATGCCAAGGACTTCGGTAGCGCTGCCGTCCTGCTGGCTTGCCTGCTGTCGGGCGCGACCTGGGTGGTCGTCCTGTTCAATCGCTTCTACTAATTACTTTCCTGTATAACGAATAGCGAAAGTATTCGTTCTTATTTATATAAGCGAGGGTTAATCTGGCTGCTCCAAACACAAAGGGGAACCCAGATGCTGACCAAAAAACTGATCGCCGCCGCCTTGCTTGCCGGCGCTGCCGCGGCCCAGGCTGCCGACATAAGCCTGCTCAACGTCTCTTACGATCCGACCCGCGAGCTGTACCAGGATGTCAACCAAGCCTTCGCCAAGGAGTGGAAGGCCAAGACCGGCGACAACGTCAAGATCAAGCAATCGCACGGCGGCTCCGGCAAGCAGGCGCGGGCCGTGATCGACGGCCTGGAAGCCGACGTGGTGACCCTGGCCCTGGCTTACGACATCGACGCCATCGCCGAACGCGGCCTGGTAGCCAAGGATTGGCAGAAGCGCCTCGGCCATAACGCCGCCCCTTACAGCTCCACCATCGTGTTCCTGGTGCGCAAGGGCAACCCTAAGGGCATCAAGGATTGGAACGACCTGGTCAAGCCGGGCGTGGCGGTCATCACCCCGAATCCGAAAACTTCCGGCGGCGCCCGCTGGAACCACCTGGCCGCTTACGGCTACGCACTGCGCCAGCCGGGCGGCAGCGATGCCACGGCGCGCGAATACCTGAAGAAGCTGTACAGGAACGTGCCCGTGCTCGATTCCGGCGCCCGCGGTGCCACCACCACCTTCGTCGAGCGCGGCATTGGCGACGTGCTGATCGCATGGGAAAACGAAGCGCTGCTGGCGATCAAGGAGCTCGGCCCGGAAAAGGTGGAAATCGTGGCGCCGTCCTCTTCGATCCTGGCCGAACCGCCGGTCGCCGTGGTCGACAAGGTGGTCGACAAGCGCGGCACGCGCAAGGTGGCCGAGGCTTACCTGCAATTCCTCTACACCGACCAGGCGCAAGCCATCATCGCCAAGAACTATTACCGTCCCGGCGTGGAAAAGGAAGCCAGGAAGTTCGCTTCGCAGTTCCCCAACGTGAAGCTGTTCAAGATCACCGACGTGGCCGGCGACTGGACCACCGCGCAGAAGACGCATTTCGCCGACGGCGGGGTGTTCGACCAGATTTACCAGCCGGGCGCCAAGGTCGCCGGCCAATAACAGCGAGGGAGGGCGGTATGGCGATCCACCATTTGAACGAATTCCGCGTGCTGGTCGCGCCCGGCCTGCACAACAGCGGCCCGGAGCACTGGCAGTCGCGCTGGCAGCGTCTTTACCCGCGCTTCGAGCGGGTAGAGCAGGAGCGCTGGAGCGACCCGGTGCTGCTGCGCTGGGCCGACCGCCTGGATGAAGTACTGGATGAGGACCGCCGTCCGACCCTGATCGTTGCGCACAGTTTCGGCTGCCTCACCACCGCATTAAGCCTGTCCCGTGCAACCTCCCCCCACGTGGCGGGTGTGCTGCTGGTGGGGCCTGCCGATCCCGACAAGTTCCAGGTCAGCGCCTTGCTGCCGCACGGCGAACTGCCTTGCCCATCCATCCTGGTGGCCAGCGCCAACGACCCGTGGATGACGGCGCACAGCGCCGCAACCTGGGCGCGGCGCTGGGGCAGCGACTTCGTCAACGCCGGTGCTTTGGGCCACATCAACGCCGAATCGGGCCTGGGCGACTGGCGCTTTGGCCAGCGCCTGCTGCAAGTGCTGGCGCGGCGCGCCCTGAACGAGCGCGCAGTCGGGCCAAGCGGGCTGCACTGGCGTGCACCCGCCCCGGCCCGCAGCGTTGGCGAGCGCTCAGTGCAAGTGTTCTGAGATGCGCCCTTCGGGGCGCTTTTTTTCTTTGAGCATTTCGCGCAGCGCCGCGATGTCATTGCGCGCGCAAACGATGCATTGGGGATTGTTCTTGCCGCCGGGCGGCGCGAACTCGACGGCGGCCAGGATGCTGGCCTGGATCGAGGCCAGCTTGTCGAACGCTGCCAGGGGTAAGCCCGCATCTTCGAAATCGGCCATCAGCAGCTTGGCGGTGGTATAGACGGTCGCCTTTTCGAACTTGGTGTAGGCCTGCAAGGCCATTTCCGTCAAGTCGCACAGGCGGTCGGTCAGCAACAGAGCATCAGTCATCACACTTCCTCCCTTGAATCGCTTGCAAACAATGTAGCACTTCAAGGGACGCCCAGCCAGTGGCTTTTGCGCAAGATTTATGACGCAATGCAGCAGGGTACTGTATTTCCGATAGGAAATCACGCGAAAAGCGCAATATTGTTCGTCAATACAACACTTGCACCAAAATGATGCGATAGAAATGAATTATTCCTTTGTGTGCCAAATCGTGCGCGTTAATATTTCCCCACTAACAACACTAGAGAGAGTAGATTTACCGATGAAACGCACCCTGATTGCCAGCGCCGTGATGCTGGCCCTGTCCCCGGCCTTTGCCCAGACCGCCAACCAGGCGGGTTCCGATGAGCAACAAACTGTTGTGGTGCTGGGTTCCCGTGCGACTGCCAAGACCGCCCTCGATACCGCCGCGCCGGTTGGCCTGATCAATTCGAAAGACTTGCAGACCGCCGGCCCGCTCGAGCTGGGCAAGCTGCTGCAAACCCTGGACCCATCCTTCAACTTTTCCACCACCTTCATCAGCGACGGCACCGACATCATCCGTCCAGCCACCCTGCGCTCGCTCGGCCCCGACCAGCTGCTGGTGCTGGTGAACGGCAAGCGCCGCCACCAGCAAGCGCTGGTGAACGTGCAGCAAACCATCGGCCGCGGCTCGGCCGGTACCGACATCAATGCCATCCCGCTGTCGGCCATCCACCATATCGAAGTGCTGCGCGACGGCGCGGCCGCCCAGTACGGTTCGGACGCGATCGCCGGCGTGATCAATATCGTGCTGAAGTCGAACGTGAACGAGACCACCCTCAGCGGCCAGGTCGGCACCACCAAGGAAGGCGACGGCGACATGGTCTCGGCCAGCGTCAACCATGGCTGGGCCCTGGGCGAGAATGGCGGCTTCATCAACCTGTCGGCCGAAGCCCGCAAGCGCGACGAAACCAACCGCGCCGGCCCCGACTCGCTGCGCGTCAACCCGCCGCGCGTGACCCAGCGCATCGGCGACAGCGATGCCAAGGATGCTTACCTGTGGTGGAACGCGGCCCTGCCGATCGACAAGTCCAGCGAGTTCTATGCTTTCGGCGGCTTCTCCAAGCGCAAGGGCGATTCGTCCGGCTTCTTCCGCTCCAAGGGCGATGGCCGCAATGTGCCGGCCGTGTATCCGGAAGGCTTCCTGCCGAATATCCGCACCACCGTGCGCGACGGCTCCTATGCCTTCGGCTACCGCCGCGACCTGCCGAACGACTGGAAAGCCGATATCAGCATCAACCATGGCATGAGCGAGCTCGATTTCAACGAGAAGCAGACCATCAACGTGTCCTACTGGTATGAGCCGAAACCGGGTGGCGGCATCTATGCCGAGTCGCCGTTCGAGGCCGACACCGGCAAGCTGAAATTCAACCAGACCACCTTCAACGCCGACATCAAGGGCCCGGTCAAGTTCGGCGACAAGGAAGTGTTCCTGGCCACCGGCTTCGAATACCGCCAGGACAATTACGAGATCGTCGCCGGCGATCCGGTGTCCTACCAGTATGGCCGTACCAACAACCCGGCCGTCGTGATCAAGAACCAGAATGGCGGCGTGGCCGCATCGGGCACCCAGGGCTTCCCTGGCTACACCCCGGCTACCGCGGTGGACGAGGGCCGCCACAATATCGCCCTGTTCCTGGACGCCGAATACCGTCCGGTGCAGGACTTGCTGCTGGCCGGCGCCGTGCGCTATGAGAAGTATTCCGACTTCGGCAACACCACCACCGGCAAGCTGAGCGCGCGCTGGGACCCGACCAAACAGTTCGGCCTGCGCGGCAGCGTCTCGACCGGCTTCCGTGCGCCGGGCGTGCAGCAAAAGTTCTACAGCTCGGTTTCGACCAACCTGAACCAGGCCGGCGAACTGACCGAGACCCTGACCGCGCGTGAAGGCAGTGCCGTCACCACCGCCCTCGGCATCAAGCCGCTGAAGGAAGAAACTTCACGCAATGCCTCGATCGGCATGGTGCTGCGTCCGGCCAAGAATATGTCGCTGACGGCCGACCTGTACCAGATCAAGATCAAGGACCGCATCGTGTTCTCGAGCGAAATTTCGCCGGAAGCCGGCGGCGGCCCGATCGCCAACGTGCTCAATCCGCTGAAGGTAGGCCAGGCGCAGTTCTTCACCAACGCGGTCGACACCAAGACCCGCGGCCTGGACATCGTGGCCGACCATACCACGAAGTTCGACGCTTCCACCCTGGTGCTGTCCGGCCAGCTGGGCTTCAACAAGACTGAAGTGACCAAGCGCCATTCGCCGTCCAGCCTGCTGAGCGGCGAACAGCTGTTCAACCAGGCCCAGGTGACCCTGATCGAACGTGGCCAGCCGCGCAAGCACCATGTGGTGGCGGCCGATTACACGGCCGGCAAGTGGAACGTGAATGCCCGCGCCAACTACTATGGCGAAGTGCAGGGTGAAGGCTTCAGCCCGCTGCAAACCTGGGCTGCCAAATGGATTGTCGATTCGAGCATCCGTTACAGCTTTGCCAAAAAGACCAGCGTGTCTTTCGGCGTCAACAACCTGTTCGACACCTACCCGTCGGAATGGACCAATGGCGGCGACTTCCCGAAACTGGGCTTCAAGTACTGCTGGGAAACTTGCCCATTCGGCGTGAATGGCCGCTCGATGTACGTCAAGTTCGACACCGTGTTCTAAGTTGCAAGCGTTGCAAGAAAGCGCCCTTCGGGGCGCTTTTTTCTTTTAAACTCGATTTTGTTCATAAGCAAATAAGGACTTCGTTGTTGGGATTTCAAGCTGCCCCGGATACCCTAGCGGATCTTGGATGGGGGATGCATGGATCTACCGCTGATATTTTCTGGCTTCGTCGTCGGCTTGCTGGTCGGGTTGACCGGCGTGGGCGGTGGCTCGCTCATGACACCCCTCTTGACGCTGATGTTCGGCGTCTCCCCCTCGGTGGCCGTGGGCACCGACCTTGCCTTTGCGTCCATCACCAAGACTGCCGGCACGGCCACCCACCGCTTGCGTGGCACGGTGCGCTGGGACGTGGTGCGCCTGCTGTGCTACGGCGCCTTGCCGGCCGCCGTGGCCGCGACCCTGGGCCTGAAGTATTTCGGCGCCTTGGACCAGCAGATCGGCCAGTTGATCCGCTACTGCATCGCCGGTTCCGTCATGCTTACCGTGGTGGCGATCCTGTTCCGCGGCAAAATGCTGGCCTGGATGCTGGCCCACCCTGACCGGCAATTGCAGGGCAGGGCGCTGGCTGCCGCCACCATCGCGGCGGGCGCGGTGCTGGGGGCCCTGGTCACGATTTCCTCCATCGGCGCGGGCGCGGTGGGCGCGACCCTGCTGGTGCTGATGTATCCCCGCCTGACCCCCGCCGAAGTGGCCGGTACCGACATCGCCTACGCCGTGCCGCTGACGGCCATCTCCGCCGCCGGCCACTGGTGGCTGGGCTCGATCGACTGGATGCTGCTGCTGACCTTGCTGATCGGCTCGGTGCCCGGCATCACGATCGGCTCCTGGTTCGCCCATTCCCTGCCGGAACGCCTGTTGCGCGGGGTGCTGGCCACGGTGCTGGTCAGCGTGGCCGCCAAGCTGGTGGCCTGAACCCCGGGCAGTACATCTAAGCAAATGACAAAAGGTTAGTTTGGTTTATAACGCATGAATGCGAACATGCGCTCCTATTAGTCGAAAATGTAATAAGGGAGCAAGCATGTCTGCAGTAGCTGCGTCAGCGACCGCCTCGCCAGCCGCCCCGGCGGAAAGGCCCAAGGCCAGGAAAGCGCCATACCGCGTGATGCCGGGCTTTAACCTGTCGCTCGGGTTCACCATCCTGTACCTGACCCTGATCGTCCTGATCCCCCTGTCGGCGATCTTCCTGAAGACCTTCACCATGAGCTGGGAAGCCTTCTGGGCCGCCGTCACCTCCGAGCGCGTGGTCGCCTCCTACCGACTGACTTTCGGCGCGTCCTTCATCGGCGCCTTGTTCAACGTCTTCTTCGGCGGCATCGTGGCCTGGGTGCTGGTGCGCTACCAGTTTCCCGGCAAGCGCATCGTCGACGCCCTGGTCGACCTGCCGTTCGCGCTGCCGACCGCCGTCGCCGGCATTACCCTGACGGCCCTGTATTCGTCCAACGGCTGGTTCGGCCAGTTCATCGAGGGTGTGCTGGGCATCAAGGTGGCATTCACGCCGCTGGGCGTGGTGGTGGCGCTGACCTTCATCGGCCTGCCGTTCGTGGTGCGGACCGTGCAGCCGGTGCTGGAGGATGCCGAGCGCGAACTGGAGGAAGCGGCCGCCAGCCTGGGCGCCTCGGCCTTCCAGACCTTCCGCCGCGTGGTGTTCCCGACCATCCTGCCTTCGCTGCTGACCGGTTTCGCGCTGGCCTTCGCGCGCGCCACCGGCGAATTCGGTTCCGTGATCTTCATCGCCGGCAATATGCCGCTGGTGTCCGAAATCACGCCGCTGTTCATCATCACCAAACTGGAACAGTACGACTACACGGGCGCCACCGCCATCGCCGTGGTCATGCTGGTCGCTTCCTTCATCATGCTGCTGACGATCAATCTGCTGCAAGCCTGGGCGCGCGGGAGGAATGGCAAATGAGCGCTTCCGTGACCACGATCCGACGCGGCGAACTGCCGCAACGCCATGATGTGCTCGAGCCGCGCTGGGTGCGCTATGCCCTGATGGCGGTGGCCCTGACTTTCCTCACCCTGTTCCTGTTCGTGCCGCTGGTGGCCGTGTTCACCGAGGCGTTGAAGAAGGGCTGGGACGTTTACGCGTCCGCCATCGTGGAAGAGGACGCGATTTCCGCCATCAAGCTCACGCTGCTGACGGCCGCCATCGCCGTGCCGCTCAACCTGGTATTTGGCGTCGCCGCTTCCTGGGCCATCACCAAGTTCGAGTTCCGGGGCAAGAGCCTGCTGCTGACGCTGATCGACCTGCCGTTCTCGGTATCGCCGGTGATTTCGGGCCTGATCTATGTGCTGCTGTTCGGCGCCCAGGGCTGGTTCGGTCCATGGCTGGCGGAGCACGACATCAAGATCCTGTTCGCGGTGCCGGGCATCGTGATCGCCACCATCTTCATCACCTTCCCCTTCGTGGCGCGCGAACTGATCCCGCTGATGCAAGCCCAGGGCAGCGAGGAAGAGGAGGCGGCCGTGGTGCTGGGTGCCAATGGCTGGCAAACCTTCTTCCGCGTGACCCTGCCCAACATCAAGTGGGGCCTGCTGTATGGCGTGATCCTGTGTAACGCCCGTGCGATGGGCGAGTTCGGCGCGGTGTCGGTGGTCTCCGGCCATATCCGCGGCGAGACCAATACCATGCCGCTGCAGGTGGAGATCCTGTACAACGAATACAACTTCGCCGCCGCCTTTGCCGTGGCCTCGCTGCTGGCGCTGCTGGCGCTGGTGACCCTGGCGGTAAAGTCCTTTATCGAATGGCGCCTGCACGAAAATTATGGCGACGACGCCAAGGAGCAATGACATGACGATCGCAGTCAAGAACATCAACAAGCGTTTCGGCGACTTCGTCGCCCTGGACAATGTGTCGCTCGACTTCCCGCAGGGCGAGCTGACCGCGCTGCTCGGCCCATCGGGCTGCGGCAAGACCACGCTGCTGCGCTGCATCGCCGGCCTGGAACATCCCGATTCGGGCCAGGTGCTGCTCGACGGCCAGGATGCCTCCGACCGCCACGTGCGCGAGCGCCAGGTGGGCTTCGTCTTCCAGCACTATGCGCTGTTCAAGCACATGACCGTGTTCGAAAACGTGGCTTTCGGCCTGCGCGTCAAGCCGCGCAAGGAGCGCCCGTCGGAAGAGCAGATCCGCCGCAAGGTCAAGGAATTGCTGGAACTGGTGCAGCTCGACTGGCTGGCCGACCGCTATCCGCCGCAGCTGTCCGGCGGCCAACGCCAGCGTATCGCCCTGGCGCGCGCGCTGGCCGTTGAGCCGCGCGTACTGCTGCTGGACGAACCGTTCGGCGCGCTGGACGCCAAGGTGCGCAAGGAATTGCGCCGCTGGCTGCGCCGCCTGCACGACGAATTGCACGTGACCTCGATCTTCGTGACCCACGACCAGGAAGAAGCGCTGGAGGTGGCCGACCGCGTGGTGCTGATGAACAAGGGCCACGTCGAGCAACTGGGCTCGCCGGACGAGGTGTACAACCACCCGGCCTCGCCCTTCGTGTACGGCTTCCTCGGTAACGTCAACGTGTTCCATGGCCGCGTGCACGAAGGCGTGCTGGCCAGCGATGGCGTTGAATTCGACGTGGAAGGCCATGGCAGCGGCAAGGGCACGGCCTATATCCGTCCGCACGACCTGGAAGTGGAGCGCTATGTGCCGGGCGCGGAAGGCATCGTCGTCAAGCTGCGCCGCGCGCATGCCATCGGCCCGCTGGCCCAGCTCGATCTCGAGCGCAGCGACAATGCCCAGATCATCGAGGCCACCATTTCCAATGAGCGCTATGTCGCGCTGAACCTGAAAGACGGCGAGACCCTGGTGGTGCGTCCCAAGCGCTTGCGCGTCTTCGTGGATGAAGGGGCCCACGCATGAACTTCCAGCAATTGCGCTCCGTGCGCGAAGCGGCGCGCCGCAACTACAACCTGACCGAAGTCGCCAACGCGCTGTTCACCTCGCAGCCGGGCGTGAGCCGCCAGATCCGCGAACTGGAAGACGAGCTGGGCGTCATCATCTTCGAACGCAACGGCAAGCGCCTGACCGGCCTGACCGAGCCGGGCAAGGGCATCCTGAAGATCGTCGACCGCCTGCTGGTGGAAGCGGAAAACCTGCAGCAGGCCAGCCTGGAATTCACCGGCCAGAAAACCGGCACGCTGACCATCGCGGCCACCCACACCCAGGCGCGCTATGCGCTGCCGAGGGCGGTCTCGCACTTCCGCAGCGCCTTCCCGGACGTACGCATCGCCCTGCAGCAAAGCGCGCCGGACCATATCGCCGAGTGGGTCCTGTCGGGCAAGGCCGATATCGGCATCGCCACCGAGGGCCTGTCGCAATTCCCGGACCTGGTGTCCTTCCCTTGCTACAAATGGAGCCACCTGGTGGTGGTGCCGGACGGCCACCCGCTGCTGGGGCGCTCGCCGATCCGGCTGGAAGACCTGGCCGATTACCCGCTGATCACCTACGACGTGGGCTTCACCGGGCGTGGCCATATCGATGCCGCCTTCGACACGGCGGGCGTGCGCCCTGACATCGTGCTGACCGCCATGGATTCCGACGTCATCAAGCAATACGTGGCGCTGGGCCTGGGCGTGGGCCTGGTGGCGTCGATGGCCTTCGACCACGGCCGCGACAAGGGCTTGCGCGCCATCGAAGCGTCACACCTGTTCGCCGTGAACACCACGCGCCTGGCGCTGCGCAAGGGTGCCTACCTGCGCTCCTACGCTTACGAGTTCATCGCCCAGTTCGCGCCCGGGCTCAGCCGCCGCGATATCGAGCAGGCCATGCAGCCCGGCGAGGCGCTGTAGCTCAGAACTCTTCCCAGTCGCCCACCGCCGCCTGACGCGCCGGCGCGGCAGCCTTCGTAGCGGGCTTGCTGCGCGGTTGCAGGCGCATCACCACGGCACTGCGCTGCGGCCGCGCAGCGCCGGGCGCAGCTTCGGTTTTCACGGCGTTTACGCTGTGCTGCCCGCCGGCCAGGCGGAACACGCTGACCGCCTGCGCCAGCGATGCGGCCTGGTCCTGCAGCGCCCCGGCCGCCGCCGCTGCTTGTTCCACCAGCGCGGCATTCTGCTGCGTCATATTGTCCATCTGGACGACGGTTGCATTGATTTGCTGGATTCCTGCGCTTTGCTCATCGCTGGCGGTGGAGATCTCGCCGATGATGTCGCTCACGCGCTGCACGCTGTTCACCACCTCCTGCATGGTGCTGCCCGCCTGGTCGGCCAGGCGGCTGCCTTCCTCCACCTGCGCCACGGAATTGTCGATCAGCTGCTTGATTTCCTTGGCAGCGCCGGCGGCGCGCTGCGCCAGGTTGCGCACTTCCGACGCAACGACGGCAAAGCCGCGTCCCTGTTCGCCGGCGCGCGCAGCTTCCACCGCCGCGTTCAGTGCCAGGATATTGGTCTGGAATGCGATGCCGTCGATGACGGAAATGATCTCCACGATCTTGTAGGCCGATTCGTTAATGGCGCTCATCTTGTCGACCACTTGCGATACCACGGCGCCGCCGCGCTGCGCGACCTCGGATGCGCTGCTGGCCAATTGGTTGGCCTGGCGCGCATTGTCCGCGTTCTGGCGCACGGTGGACGTCAATTCCTCCATCGACGATGCGGTTTCCTCCAGCGAGCTTGCCTGTTGCTCGGTGCGCGCGGACAGGTCCAGGTTGCCGCTGGCGATTTCCGAGGAAGCGTTGGTGATCGAATCGGTTGCCGTGCGCACGTTGCTGACAATGCCGGCCAGGCTGCCGTTCATGTCGCGCAGCGCCGCCAGCAGCTTGCCGGTTTCATCGTTGCTGCGCACGTCGATATCCTGCGTCAGGTCGCCCGCCGCCACCGCTTGCGCCAGGTGCACAGCGCGGTTGAGCGGCGCGGTAATGCTGCGCACCAGCCACCAGCCAATGCCGGCGGCCAAGGCAAGGCCGGCGAACAGCAGGCCGATCGTCAGCAGGCGAAAGCTGCTGTAGCTCGCCTGCGATGCTTCGTATTCGCTCTTGCCAACCTCCATCTGGATCTCGATCAATCTGTTCATCGAGTCGCGAACCGGTAAGAAGGTCTCTTCCATGCGGCCTTTCAGCAAGGCGTTGATGCGCGCCACATCACCGGCGCGGGCTGCTTCAAGCGCCGGTTGCATGCCTTCCTTGAGGAATACCGCACGCGCCGCAGTAAAGCGGTCGGTCAGCACCTTTTCTTCAGGCGTCAGTTTGGTAATCGCAAAGCGCTCCCAGGACTTGGTCGCGGCCGCGGCATTGGCTTCGATGGTGGCGACCATCTCGGGCAGCTTTGAAGGGTCCAGGTTGTCGGCGCCGCCCAGCGCAATCTGGTTGCGGTTGATGTAGCGGATGACTTCCTGCAGATTCTGCAGCGCGACCAACCGGTCTTCGTACACGCTCTTCAGCGATGCGTTGGTGCCGGACAGGCTGGTGATCCCGGCCAGGCCGATGACAGTCATGAAAGCCGACAGAATGGCCAGCACCGCCACCAGGCGTGCCTTGATCGAAAGATTGTTAAGCATGTACGTCTCCTGCTGCGCATCTGCGCAGGCCGCGTTTCTCGGGTTTGAGGGGAATTCAAGCCGCAAGGGTGGGGCGGCGCAAGACAGGGCAGGAATGGTCCGGGAGACGGACGCCCTGTAACCCGATGCTAGCAACAAGGTTGCGGCAAGGCAAGTGAGAATTGGTGAGAATGTCGTTTATTGGCCCGGATTGGGCAGCCGGGCATGGATGGCATCGACCGCCGCCACGATCTCCGGTGACAGTCTGACATCGAGCGCGTCGATGTTTTCGCGCAGTTGGTCCAGTGTGGTGGCGCCGATGATGGTGGAGGCGACGAACCAGCGCGAGTAACACCAGGCCAGCGCCAGTTGCGCCGGGGTGATGCCATGCTCGCGCGCCAGCTTCGCATACTGCGCCACCGCATCGACCACGCCCTGGCGCAGGTAGCGCGGGCTCCAGGTCGGAGGGAAGATCGTCAGGCGCCCATGCGCCTTGGGATTGTCGTGGTACTTCGCACTCAACTGCCCGAACGCCAGCGGGCTGTATGCCAGCAGGCTCACTTGCGCGCGGAAGCAAGTCTCGTCCAGGAAGCTGGTCTCGAAGTGGCGTGCGGTCAGGTTGTACAGGTTCTGGATGGTGGCGATGCGCGGCAAGCCTTTCATTTCGGCCTGTTTGACGAATTCGCATACGCCCCAGCAGCTTTCGTTCGATACGCCGATGTGGCGGATCTTGCCTTCCTTGACCAGGTCGCCCAGCACGGCCAGCGTTTCCTGCACGGCGATGCTGTGGCGCTCCTTGCCGGGATCGAACTGGCTGGCACCGAAGATCGGCACGTTGCGGCTCGGCCAGTGCAGCTGGTACAGGTCGATGTAGTCGGTCTGCAGGCGCTGCAGGCTGGATTCCACGGCAGCGCGGATATGGGCCGCGTTGTGGTTGCTCTTGCCCTTGCGGATCCAGTGCAGGTAGGGGTTGGGGCCGGCGATCTTGGTTGCCAGCACCACGTCGGCACGGCGGCCGGATCTCTTCAGCCAGCTGCCGATGAAGCGTTCGGTCGCACCCTGGGTCGCGGCGGACGGCATCACGGGATACAGCTCCGCCGTGTCGATGAAATTGATGCCGCGCTCCAGTGCGAAATCCAGCTGGGCATGCGCCTCGGCCTCAGTGTTCTGCTGGCCGAAGGTCATGGTGCCAAGGCACGCCTTGCTGACCTTCAGGCCGCTGCGGCCAAGGGTGACCCGTTCCACTTCAGCCCCGCAATGCCTCGGCGCACTCGCGCACCAGCGCCGGGCCGGCGTAGATCAGCCCCGAATACAGCTGCACCAGCTGCGCGCCGGCGTCGATCTTGGCCTTGGCATCCTTGCCCTGCATGATGCCGCCCACGCCGATGATGGGCAGCGCATCACCCAGTTCCGCCTTCAGCAGGCGGATCACCTGGTTCGACAGCTCGAACACCGGCGCGCCCGACAGGCCGCCGGTTTCAGCGCCGTGCTGCATGCCTTCGACGGCGGTGCGGCTCAGCGTGGTATTGGTGGCGATCACGCCATCGATCTTATGGCGCAGCAGTGCGTCGGCGATATTCTTCACCTGGTCGCCATCCATGTCCGGCGCGATCTTCAGCGTCATCGGCACGTAGCGCTTGTGCTGGTCGGCCAGGCGCAATTGCGCCTCCTTCAGCTGCGACAGCAGGCCGTCCAGCTCCGACGCGCCCTGCAGCTGGCGCAGGTTCTTGGTGTTGGGCGAAGAGATGTTGACCGTGACATAGCTGGCGTAGGGATAGACCTTGTCCAGGCAATGCAGGTAATCGTCGACCGCGCGCTCGATCGGGGTGTCGGCATTCTTGCCGATGTTCAGGCCCAGCACGCCCTCGCGGTTCTGGTAAAAGCGCGAAGACTGCACGTTGGCCACGAAGGCGTCGACGCCGCCGTTGTTGAAGCCCATGCGGTTGATGATGCCGTGCGCCGCCGGGATGCGGAACATGCGCGGCTTCGGGTTGCCCGCTTGCGCGCGCGGGGTCACGGTACCCACCTCGATCGAGCCGAAGCCCAGGTCGGCCAGGGCGTCGATGAAGGCGCCATCCTTGTCCAGGCCGGCGGCCAGGCCGACCGGGTTGCGGAAGGTGAGGCCCATCACGGTGCGCGGATCGTCTTGCGGGCGGCGCACCAGGGCGCGCGTCAAGCCCAGTGCCGACAGGCGCTTCAGTGCGGGCAATGTGAAATGGTGGGCGGATTCCGCGTCCATCGAGAACAGGATGGGGCGGGCGAGGGCGTACAGGAATTTATCGGACATGCTGGTCAGCTTTGGTGTATTTTGTAGCATTTTACACTGCACCACCTGGAGGACCTTTCGTGATCAAGCCCGGACTCGCCCTGCTGGCCAGCCTTTCCCTGCCCGCCGTCGCCGCTGCCGCCGCGGAAAACCCGCCGCTGGCTGCCGCCATCGCGCGCGACTACAAGGCGACATTGGAACCGCTGTTCAACCACCTGCACGCCAACCCCGAGCTGTCCTATATGGAAGTGCAGACGGCGGCGCGCATGGCGAAGGAATTGCGCGCGGCGGGCTTCGAAGTGACCGAAGGCGTGGGCAAGACCGGGCTGGTGGCCATCCTGCGCAACGGCAAAGGCCCGACCGTGATGGTGCGCGCCGACATGGATGCGCTGCCGGTGGAAGAGAAGTCCGACGCGCCGAACGCCTCGAAGGTCAAGGTCAAGGATTTGAGCGGCAATGTGGTGCCGGTAATGCACGCCTGCGGCCACGACGTGCATATGACCAGCCTGGTCGGCACCGCACACCAGATGGCCGCCCGCAAGGGCGATTGGAAAGGCACGCTGATGCTGGTCGGCCAGCCGGCCGAGGAGCGCACCGGCGGCGCGCTCGACATGATGGCTGACGGTATCTACAAGCGCTTCGGCAAGCCCGACTACGCCCTCTCGCTGCACGTGGGCGCCGACATCGAAGCGGGCAAGATCGATGTCAGCGAAGCGCCATTTTCCGGCGCCGACCTGATGGAAATCGTAGTGCACGGCGTGGGCACGCATGGCGCCAGCCCGCACATGGGCAAGGATCCGGTGGTGATCGCATCGCAGATCGTGCTGGGCCTGCAGAACGTGGTCACGCGCGACATCGCCCCGCGCGAAGCGGCGCTCATCACCGTCGGTTCCTTCCACGCCGGCAGCAAGGGCAATGTGATCGGCGACAGCGCCCGCCTGGAGTTGACGGTGCGCTCGGAAAGCGACGAAGCACGCGCCAAGCTGCTGGCAGGCATCAAGCGCGTGGCCGAAAACACGGCGCGCGCCGCCGGCATCCCGGAAGACAGGCTGCCTGAGATCCGCCACACCGACCGCCCGGTGCCGCCGACCCTGAACGACAAGGCCATGATGCAGCGCCTGCGTGCCGTTTGGTCGGCCAAGCTGGGCGAAGGCATCTTCGACAAGGGCTACCAGCGCGGCGGCATGGTCGGAGAAGACTATGCCCACTTCATTTACGGCCAGGGCATCCCGAGCGTCTACTTCATGGTGGGCGGCACGCCGGCCGCGCAAGTGGCCGCCGCTCGCGCCGGCAAAGCCACGCTGGCCTACAACCACAGCCCGCTGTTCCGCGTCGATGCGGAAAAGTCGATCCAGACCGGCGTACTCGCCACCACGACCGCCTTGCTGGACCTGATGAAAAAATAAGGAGAGCGCACCATGAAGCGAACCGCACTTGCACTGCTGTTGGGCCTTGCCGCGCCTGCATTTGCCGCGGAAACGGAACTTGCCGCCGCCATCGCGCGCGACTACAAGTCCTCGCTGGCGCCGCTGTTCGACCACTTGCACGCGAATCCCGAACTGTCCTTCATGGAAGTGCAGACGGCTGCGCGCCTGGCGAAAGAATTGCGCGCGGCCGGCTTCGAAGTGACCGAAGGCGTGGGCAAGACCGGCATCGTCGCCATCCTGCGCAATGGCAGTGGCCCGACCGTCATGCTGCGCGCCGACATGGATGCACTGCCGGTTGAGGAAAAGGCCGATGCACCGAACGCGTCGAAGGTGAAGATGAAGGACTGGAGCGGCAACCTGGTGCCGGTAATGCATGCCTGCGGCCACGACGTCCACATGACCAGCCTGGTTGGCACCGCGCGCCAGATGGCGGCGCGGCGCGGCGACTGGAAGGGCACGCTGATGCTGGTCGGCCAGCCCGCCGAAGAGCGCACCGCCGGCGCCAAGGCGATGATGGCGGACCGGCTGTATGAGCGCTTCGGCAAGCCCGATTACGCCCTGGCGCTGCACGTGAGCGCGGAGCTCGAGGCAGGCAGGATCTATGTCGAGGACGCCCCGTATTCCGGTGCCGATGCGCTGGCGATCGTGGTGCACGGCGTCGGCACGCACGGCGCCAGCCCGCACATGGGCAAGGATCCGGTCGTGATTGCGTCGCAGATCGTGCTGGCGCTGCAAACCATCGTTACCCGCGACATCGCGCCGCGCGAGCCGGCCCTGATCACGGTCGGTTCATTCCACGCCGGCAGCAAAGGCAATGTGATCGGCGACAGTGCGCGCCTCGAGTTGACGGTGCGTTCGGAGAGCGCGGAGACGCGCGCCAAGCTGCTGGCCGCCATCGAGCGCGTGGCAAAAAACACGGCGCGTGCGGCCGGCGTGGCCGAAGACAAGCTGCCGGAAGTGAGCACCATCGACGAACCCGCGCCACCAACGCTCAACGACAAGCAACTGGTGCAGCGCCTGCAATCGGTGTGGACGAGCCGCCTGGGCGCGGGCATTTTCGATAATGGCTCGCTGCGCGGCGGCATGGGCGCCGAGGATTACCCGGCTTTCACGGAAGGGCAAAACATCCGCAGCGTCTATTTCAGGCTCGGCGGCACCGATCCCGCCAGGATTGCCGCCCTGCGCGCCGGCAAGGGAACCGTCGCCTACAACCATAGCCCGCTGTTCCGCGTCGAATCGGACAAGGCGATCCAGACCGGCGTGCTGGCCACTACGGTTGCGCTGCTGGACCTGATGAAGAAGTGAGCGGGCCCCACACGCCTTTCATGCGCGCTTGCAGGGGCTGGAACTTGATCTTGTAGTTCATCTTCGGGCTATCCTCGATCCAGTAGCCCAGGTAGACGAATTCCAGTCCCAGCTCGTGCGCCTGCGCGATCTGCCACATCACGTTGTAGGTGCCGAAGGATGCGCCCGGCACGTCCGGGTCGAAGAAGGTGTAGACCGAGGACAGCCCATCGGACAGCACGTCGATGATGGAGACCATGCGCAAGGTGCCATCCGGTTCGCGGAACTCGACCAGGCGCGTATTGACCCGGCTTTGCAGCAGGAATTGCGCATACTGGTCGCGCGAATCCTGGTCCATGCCGCCGCCGGCGTGGCGCGTACTCTGGTAGCGCAGGTACAGCTCGTAATGCTCATCCGAAAAGGACAGGCTGGCCACGCCCGCCTGCAGCCGGCTGTGGCGCTGCCAGGCGCGGCGCTGGCCGCGCGTCGGCGTGAAACCGCCCGCCACCACGCGTACCGGGATGCAAGCCTGGCATCCATCGCAATATGGACGATAAGTAAAGATGCCGCTGCGGCGGAAGCCATTCTTGACCAGCTCCGAATAGACATCGGCGTTGATCAGGTGCGATGGCGTTGCCACTTGCGAACGGGCCTGGCGTGCATCGAGGTAACTGCACGGGTAGGGCGCCGTTGTATAAAACTGCAACGTGGCGAAGGGAAGGTCGTTAAGCTGCGTCATGAGTCATATCATAGCGCGTCTGCGGCTTAAAACGGTGCGATAGGGCACCAATCGCGTATCTGTGGCATCACAATGCAGCGTTGCAGGTGGGCGATGAATTCCCTGCGCGGGATGGGGCGCGCGCCGAGCGACGCCAGGTGGCCAGTCTCTTGTTGGCAATCGATCAATTCGACACCATGCAGCCTCAGGAAATGCACCAGGTAGGCCAGCGCGACCTTGGAACCGTCGGTGACGCGCGCAAACATCGATTCGCCAAAGAACATGGTGCCGATCGAGACGCCATAAGCGCCGCCCACCAGCTCACCGTCCAGCCACAGTTCGGAAGAGTGGGCGAAGCCCTGGCGGTGCAATCCGGTGTAGCCGGCAATGATATCTTCCGAAATCCAGGTGCCGGGGCCGTCGCGCCGGGGCGCGGCACAGGCGCGCATCACTTGTTCGAAGGCGCTGTCGAACTTCACTTGCCAGCGCCCGTTGTCGCGCGCCACCTTTTTCAGGGTCTTTTTCAGGCTGTCGGAAATCTTGAAGTCCGCCGTACGCAACACCATGCGCGGGTCGGTACTCCACCACAGGATGGGCTGGCCCTCGGAGAACCAGGGGAATATCCCGCGCTGGTAGGCGGCCAGCAAGCGCGACGGCGACAGGTCGGCGCCGGCGGCCAGCAAGCCCGGCGCGTCCGTGGTCAAGGCTTCGGACACGTCGGGAAAGGGCGAGTTGGCGTCGAGCCAGGGAATCATGTGGCGGAAGGCAGGCGCATCGGCCGGGTAATGTCTTGGGTGTGGAAACCGTAACTGCCGCCTTCGCGCACCTTGGCGCGGTCCGCGAAAAAGAATTCCAGCGTGGTGCGGATGGTGGGGAAAGCCAGCTCATCCCAGGGAATGTCCGCTTCCCGGAACATCTGGACGTCCAGGCTTTCCTCGCCCGGCGCAAAGTCGAGGTCGCGCAAGGTCGCCAGATAGAACATATGGACCTGGTGCACCTGCGGCACGTTGAGCAGGGTGAACAGGCTGCCGAGTTCGATGTTGGCGCCGGCTTCCTCTTCGGTTTCACGCTGGGCCGCCTCGGCCGTGGTTTCACTGTTTTCCATGAAACCGGCTGGCAGGGTCCAGAAACCGCGGCGTGGTTCGATGGCACGCTTGCACAGCAAGACTTGCAGCTCGCCGTCGCGTTCCCAGACCGGGATCGAGCCGATCACCATCTTGGGATTCTGATAATGGATTGCCGAACAGTTGACGCATACATAACGCGGCCGGTTGTCACCGGCCGGCACCATCAACTCGACTGGGTGGGCGCATTCTGAGCAAAATTTCATAAGGTCTACTTTACACCGAACGGCACGTTGCCGGAACGCGGCGACATATATTCGAGCTATCGTGAGAACAAGGGGGATAAATATTGCCTAAAGTGGCGCGTTGCCCTATAATGCTCGCATCAGACGCGGGGTGGAGCAGTCTGGCAGCTCGTCGGGCTCATAACCCGAAGGTCACAGGTTCAAATCCTGTCCCCGCAACCAGAATTCCAGAAGAGCCGTCATCAGCCTGTGCGATGACGGTTTTTTTTCGTCTGTATTTTATTGTATCAATCATTGCATTAATAAAGTAATTCACGCTACCATGCTGCACCAACTTTGTGCATGGGCAGCATGAAAAGCTTCACCTTTATCTTGCGGTATCAGTGTTTTGATACAGCCCTCGGCAATCATCCCGATATGCCGGGAATGTTATCCCTTGAATATATCCGGCAGGCCGGCAGTGCGCGCCAGGCGATTTTCGGTGCCTTGTCCGAATTGCGCCAAATAAATCCGCAAGGTTATCTCGCCGGCGTCGCGCCCGACCTGATCGATTTCCAGGGCGTGGCACGGTTATTTGGGTTGAACGCCAGGAATATGCGGGCGCTGATGGAAAAATATGGCGTACTGTTTCCCGCCCCGCAATTCGTCGCTGAAAATCCGATGTGGCATAGCGCCGATATTCTTGGCCTGATCGCGGCACAAGGCTTGCGCGA
>CAMLRG010000015.1 GCA_946482335.1 uncultured Duganella sp.
GCGGAGCTGTTCGACAACCCGGAAAAATACCGCGACCGCTTCCACTACAATGCAGCCGGCACGGCGCTCGAATACGTCAACCTGTCTTCCCTGGCCAACCTCGGTATCCGCAAGAGCGCCGGCGTCGACGTGACGCTGCAGTACCGCTTCCCGCAAACGCCGGTTGGCGCCTTCGACACCTGGTTCAACGGCACTTACGTCACCAGCAATGTGTGGCAAACGACGCCGGACAGCGAGCCGTTCGAAAGCATTGGCGTTTACAACGGCGCCACGCGCTGGCGCCACAACTTCGCCCTGCGTTGGTCGAACGGTGCCTGGAGCGCCACGCTGTCGCAGCGCTATTCCTCCGGCTATGAGGACCAGAACGCGGTACCGGCCCAGTTCAAGCGCGACGTGGAAGCCAATTCGGTGTGGACGCTTTCCGCGGCCTATACCGGCATCAGGAACGCGACCATCACCGCAGGCGTCAAGAACCTCCTGAACACCGATCCGCCGTTCTCGAACCAGAGCGCCAACCCTCAGACAGGCTACGATCCGCGCCTGTCCGACCCGATCGGCCGCGCTTACTACCTGCGTTTGACCTACAAATTCTGACCGCTCCATCCGCTCCTCCAGCGCCGCCGGAGGGGCGGAGCGTGTGATCAGAGAGGGAACTGATAGGCGGTCTTCACGATGGTGTAGAACTCGGCTGCGTACGCGCCTTGTTCACGCGGACCGAAAGACGAACCTTTGCGGCCGCCAAAGGGGACGTGGTAGTCCACGCCGGCGGTCGGCAGGTTGACCATTACCATGCCCGACTGGATGCGGCGCTTGAAGGTTTCCGCCGCCTTGAGGGACCTGGTGCAGATGCCTGCCGACAGGCCCATCTCGGTGTCGTTGGCGACCTTGATCGCTTCTTCCAGGTCCTTGACGCGGATGACGGCGGCGACCGGGCCGAAGACTTCTTCCTTGTTGATGGTCATGGCCGAAGTGGTGTTGTCGATCAGGGTCGGCGCGTAGTAATAGCCCGGCGTACTGAAGATCAGGTCTTTGCCGCCGGTCAGGATCACGCCGCCTTCATCCTTGGCCTTGGCGACCGCCTCGCGTGCGATGTCGAGCTGTTCCTGGCTGGCGATAGGGCCCATCGCCACGCCATCGGCGCGGCTGTCGCCGACCTTGATCTTGCTGGTCGCTTCGGCAAGGGCCGCAACGAAACGGTCGGCGATACCTTCGGTGACGATGATGCGCGACGATGCCGTGCAGCGGTGGCCGGACGAGAAGAAGGAAGAATTCATGACCGAGTTGACGGCGTTGTCGAGGTCCGCATCATCCAGTACGACAACCGGGTTCTTGCCGCCCATTTCGCACTGCACGCGCTTGCCCTTGGCCACAGCCTGGTCGCGCACGCGGGTGCCGGTGGCGACGGAACCGGTGAAGGAAATGGCGTCGCAGCCATCGATCATCAGCGGGCCGGCGACCGAGCCACGGGCGAAGATCACGTTCAGCACGCCTTTCGGCAAGCCGGCACGGTTGAGGATATCGGCCAGCGCCCAGGCGCAGCCTGGCGTGAGTTCGGCGGGCTTGCAGACCACCGTGTTGCCGAAGGCGATAGCCGGCGCCATCTTCCATGCCGGGATGGCGATCGGGAAGTTCCACGGGCAGATCAGGCCGATCACGCCGACCGGCTCGCGCGTGATCTCGACCTTGACGCCCGGGCGCACGCTGTCGAGCACTTCGCCATGTGCGCGCAGCGCTTCGCCGGCGAAGTATTTGAAGATATGGCCGGCGCGGGTCACTTCGCCAATGCCTTCGGGTAGGGTCTTGCCTTCTTCACGGGAGAGCAGGGCTCCAAGTTCGGCCTTGCGGGCCAGGATTTCGCTGCCGGCGGCATCCAGGATGTCGAAGCGCTGCTGCGGCGTCGAGAACTGCCAGGTTTCGAAAGCGCTGCGCGCTGCCGCAATCGCCGCCTTCACCTCCGCTTCGCCGGCGGTGGAGTAGACGCCGATGATGTCGTTGGTGTCCGAAGGGTTGATGTTGTTGAAGGTCTTTTCAGTGACGACCCATTCGCCATTGATCAGGTTTCCAAATACGGTCATGTGGATACGCTCCTTAAAATGAAATAGTATACAGTATACTTAAACAACACCAAGAGACATAAATCATGAAAACTCGCTTGACGAAACTGGCGGCTGTTGTGGCCGCGACCGCATTCACGGCTTGCACGCATGTGGAACCGATCAGGAAGCCGCCGGCCAGCCTTGGCCTTGACCCGTTCTACGCCAAATACGCCGATGCCCAGGGTATACCGGTCACCGGATCGGGGCTGGTCCCGGACGCCGCGATCTGGGCGGCGCGCGACATCGTGACCGCTATGTTGTCACATCGGCGCGATGTGCGCGACGAACTTGTGCGGCAAGGCGCGCGGGTGGGTGTGATGGCGGTTTCGGAAGGGACGACGGATCTGCCGGAGCAGCGGGATTGGAAAAAGCCCGCCATCGACGACCCCCGCCTGACCAAATGCGAAGTGCGCGATTACGCGAAAACCATCGGCCTGATGACCGACCAGCAGTACTGGAATGCCCGTTCGCGCGGCATGGGCGGCCTGTTCACCACCGGTGCGGCGGAGAACATCATGGGTGTGCCGGGCACGCGCTACTTTGGCGAGAACATCATGGTGCACGAGTTCTCGCACAACATCATGAATGCCTTGCGCACCATCGACCCGGACCTGATCGCGCGCCTGCGGGCCGCCTACGCTGCCGCCAGGGAGAAGCGCCTGTGGCAGGGCGCTTATATGGCGAACACGCTGGAGGAGTACTTCGCCGAGGGCACGCAATTCTGGTTCAATTCCAACAAAGCCTACATCACCGACACCCTGACCGTGGTCAATGACGATGACTTGCGCGCGCATGATCCGGTGCTGTACGCGATCCTGGCGGAAGTCTATGGCAACCGGCACCACATTGCCGCCGACGTGTTCTACAAGCACGCTGCCCGGATGGACAGCGTGCGCGTGTCGCTGGACGGTGCGGGCCGGGCCAGGGACGACTGCTATTCCTGAAAACGGTCCAGGGAAAATTCCTCGGGCGCTTTGCCGTCGATGACCATGTCGGCAACGATCTCGCCGGTCACCGGTCCAAGCGTCAAGCCCAGGTGCTGGTGGCCGAAGGCATAGTACAGGTTGGAAGTCGACCCCACCTTGCCAATGGCCGGCAGGTAGTCCGGGAGCGTAGGACGGATGCCGATCCATTCGGCCACGCGGCTGGTATCGATGGGCAGTCCCAGCTCGGACACATGTTTCTTGAGCCGCTGCCATTTGCCCTGGTCGGGCGGCAGCTCCGGGCGGGAAATTTCCACGAAGCTGGCGGCGCGCACGCCGGAACGGAAGCCGGTGACGATCATGGAGCGGTTCTCGAACACGACCGGCGGCATGCCGGCCGGCCAGCTGCCTTGCGCATCCTGGATATGGTAGCCGCGCTCGGCAACGATCGGCACGTTCAGGCCGAGCGGGCGTAACAGTTCGCCCGACCAGAAGCCCGCGCTCACCACCACACTGCCGGCAGTCAGCGTTTCGCCGCCCGCCAGCACGGCGCCCGCTTTCCCGGCATCGAGCGCCAGCCGCGCGACGCGGTCGAACACGATGCGCCCGCCGCGCGCAAGGAAGGCATCTTCCAATGCCTTGAGCATTTCCGCATTGTCGACCACCTGGCCGGTATTTTCGAAGCGGATGGCGCCGGCGACAGGGCGTTTGCTCAAGATTTGCAGCGCCACCAGTTCATCGTCGGTCGCCAGGCGGAAGGTGGCCGGGCCGGTGTCGGTGGCCTGCCAGGCCGCCAGGCCCGCCCGTGCGCCGGCCGGCGTTTCCCAGACCACGAAGTGGCCATCCTGCCGGATCAGTTCCGGCGCCCCCAGGTCGGCAACGCGGCGCTGCCAGGCCGGCATGGCTTTCAGCATCAGTGCCGACAGCGCTGCCTTGCCCTTGGCGAAACGGTCGGGCCTCGCCGCCCGCACCAGGCGCCAGCTGAAAGGCAGCCAGGTCGACATGGCGCGAGCGGGCAGGGCCAGTGCGCCGCCAACACTATATAGGCGGCGCGGCGCGGATTTTACCATCGCCATCGAGGCCAATGGCTCGACCTGTTCGATCGCAATATGGCCAGCATTGCCATAACAAGCCGCCGTGCGCGTGCGTTCGGCTTCCACCAGCGTGACCTCGAGCCCGCGCGACTGGAGCTGCAGCGCAATATTGAGGCCGACCACGCCCCCACCCAACACCAATACATTCATAAGTGCGTCTTTCTCGTTGCGTTTCGAAACTGAATCGTATACAGTATAACATCCATTGATTCTGAAGGAGTATAGCAATGACCGTTAATTGGCGCGGCGTCTTCCCTGCCGTAACCACGCAGTTCAAGGAAGACCTTTCCATCGACTTCACCGAAACCCAGCGCGTGGTCGACGACCTGATTCGCGACGGCGTCACCGGCATCATTGCCATGGGCACTTGCGGCGAAAACAATTCGCTGACCGCCGACGAGAAGCGTACGCTGCTCAAGGCGATCGTGGAAGTGGTCAAAGGCCGTGTGCCGGTCGTCACCGGCGTGTCCGAGCTGACCACGCCGGCCGCCGCCGCCTGGGCGCGCGATGCGGAAGCCATCGGCGCCGACGGCCTGATGCTGCTGCCGGCCATGGTATACGTGCCGAAGACCGAAGAACTGGTGGCCCACTTCACCACCGTCGCGCAAGCCACCAAACTGCCGATCATGTTGTACAACAACCCGACCGCTTACCGCGTCGCGATCACCAATGAAGTGCTGGAAGCGCTGCGCCCGGTCGAGAACATCGTGGCGATCAAGGAATCGACTCCGGATACCCGCCGTTTCACCGACATGTACAACGCCTTCGGCGACCGTTATGTGGTGTTCGCCGGCCTGGACGACGTGGCCTTCGAAGGCTTGCTGCTGGGCGCCCAGGGCTGGGTGTCCGGCCTGACCTCGGCCTTCCCGCAAGAATCGGTAATGCTGGTGAAGGCGCTGGAAGCGGGCGATATCGCCACCGCGCGCGAGATCTACCGCTGGTTCCTGCCGCTGCTGCACCTGGATGCCGAGCATGACCTGGTCCAGTCGATCAAACTGGCCGAGCAGATCATGGGCCGCGGCTCGGAGCGCGTGCGCATGCCGCGCCTGCCGCTGTCCGGCGCACGCCGCGCCCAGGTCACCGCGATGGTTGAACAAGCCGCCGCCACCCGACCGAGCCTGAAACTGAAGGTCGCGTGATGGGGATGCTCGGACCATTGAAGCCTCTGCATCGCTCAGAGGAAGACGGAAGGGCGCTGGCCAAGACATTGAGCTGGCCGCACCTGGTTGCTTTGGGCATCGGCGGCATCATTGGTACGGGCATCTATACGCTGATCGGTATCGGCGCCGGACTGGCCGGGCCGGGCGTCATCGTTTCGTTCGCCTTGTGCGGCATTGTGTGTGCCTGCGCCGCCCTGGCGTACACCGAAATGTCGACGCTGATCCCGACCGCCGGCTCGGCCTATACTTACACTTATTCCGCGATCGGCGAGATTGCCGCATGGGTGGTCGGTTGGGCGCTGATCCTGGAATACAGCCTCGCATGCTCCACGGTGGCAGTCGGCTGGTCGGCCCACCTGGTGGGCTGGCTGTCGGACGGCATTGGCCTGCAGTTGCCAGCCTACCTGCTGAACGGCCCGGCAGCGGGCGGGCTGGTCAACCTGCCCGCCGTGCTGGTATCGCTGGCCGTCATGGGTTTGCTGCTGGTGGGCGCCCGCGAAAGCGCCACCATCAATATCGTCCTGGTGGTGATCAAGATCGTGGCCCTGGCGGCCTTCATCCTGCTCGGGCTGCCGGCAATCAAGGCCGGCAACTACGACCCGTTCGCGGCCTACGGTTTCCTCGCCCATGAGATGGAAGGGCAGAAGTACGGCATCATGGCTGGCGCGGCGATCGTGTTCTTTGCCTTCTTCGGCTTCGATGCGGTGTCGACGTCCGCGGAAGAGGCGAAAAATCCCAACCGCGACCTGACCATCGGCATCATCGGCTCGATGCTGATCTCGACCCTGATCTATATGCTGGTGGCCAGCGTTGCCGTCGGTGTGATCCCGTTCCAGGAGATTGCCCAAAGCGGTGACCCACTGCCGCATGTCCTGCGCTCGATCGGCTATCCGCTGATTGCCAGCCTGGTGGGCGTGGCGGCGATCGTGGCGCTGCCGTCGGTGATCCTGGTGATGATGTATGGCCAGAGCCGCATCTTCTTCGTGATGGCGCGCGACGGCTTGCTGCCGCAGGCGGTGGCCAAGGTCAACGCCAAGGGTTCGCCGGCCCTGATCACGACGCTGACCGGCATCTTCGTGGCCGTCTTCGCCGGCTTTGTCCCGCTCAAGAAGATCGCGGAATTGTCGAATGCCGGCACGCTGATTGCGTTCGTGGCCGTGTCGCTGTCGATGATCGTGCTGCGCAAGAGGCTGCCGCATATCGAGCGCAGCTTCAAGACGCCTTTGTACTGGCTGGTCGGCCTGGTTTCCATCACAGGCTGCATCTTCATCTTCTCCAGCCTGCCGGTGGAGAGCGAGATCTTCACGCTGGTCTGGATGCTGCTTGGCCTGGCGTTCTACTTCAGTTACGGCCGCTGGAACAGCCGCTTGCGCCGCGCCGTCAATTCCTGAATTCGCGCCGCAAATCTTCGAGGGTCGAGGCGATGTGGTCGTGCATCATCGCCGCGACCGCTTTTGCCTTCCCCTGCGACCACAATTCCAGCATCGCATGGTGCTCCTTGTGCGCCCGGTCCTCGCGGCCGGCGGGTTCAAGGTGCTTGCGCACATAGCGTTCCGACATGATGTTCAGGCGTTCGATGATCTGGACCGTCAGCGGCCGTGCCAACGGCTGCACCAGCGACATGTGGAAGGCGCGATTCAGGCTGCCCACCTGGTCCTTGCTCGCCACCATGGCTTTATCGAGCGCTTCCAGCGCCCGTTTCGCGGCGGCCTTGTCGTCCGGCGTTGCGATCTTCGAAGCCTCGGCAACCGCGTCGGGTTCGAGGCGCAGGCGCAGCGCGTAGACCTCTTCCGCCTCCTCGGCGCTCAGCGGGCGGACGAAAAAACCACGGTTGGCATGGGAAACCAGAAGTCGCTCCTGCTCCAGGCGCGCCAGGGCCTCCCGCAGCGGGATCTTGCTAACGCCCAGTTCGGCGGCCAGCGCATCCTGGCGGATCGGCGCATCCGAAGGGAAGCCGCCGGCAATGATGCGGTCGCGGACCAGGGTGAAAATTTGTTCGGAAAGCGTCTGGACTACAAGGCTCATGCAATGCCCTTCGAGCGGAAAAGACCAAATAAAGTATACGAATTAACGCATACAATATCGGCAAATGGCAAGTCTTGAGGGGATTTGCAATGGTGGTGCCCCGAGCCGGAATCGAACCGGCACGGCCTTGCGGCCAACGGATTTTAAGTCCGGTGTGTCTACCAATTTCACCATCGGGGCTTGGTTGTAGCCCGCTATTATGGCATGACTTTTCGTTAAGTTCCAGAGCTTGCAAATCTGACAGCGCTTGTAATCGCTGTGGAATGTTGTAGCATGCTGGTCGCAGAATTCCTGGAAAGACCCATGCAAATCAAGATCAATGACGTCCTGCGGGACTATATCGAACCGTTGACCGAGGCTGAACGTACCGCGCTGGAACGCAGCCTGCTCGCCGAAGGCTGCCGGGATGCGCTGGTGCTGTGGAACGATGTCCTGGTCGATGGCCATAACCGCTATTCGATCTGCCAGCAGCACGGCATCCCGTTCAAGGTGACGCAGAACACGAGCTTCAAGGATATGGAAGACGTGATGTTGTGGATGATCGACAACCACCTGGGCCGACGCAGTGTGTCGGACTTCCAGCGCGGCGTGCTGGCCTTGCGCCAGCAGGAGATTTTGGCCAAGCGCCAGCAGGCTGAAATGGAGCGTACCAAAGCCGAAGACGCTGCCATTGCGCCTCCCGATCCGGAAAGTGAAGAAGCTGCGCCGCCGCCCAAGGTGAAAGCCAAGCGCGAAGACATCGCCCGCGCTGCGCGCCTGAGCGCTAATACGCTTGGCCAGATCGAAAAGATCACGCGCAGCGCCACGCCGGAACTGGTGGACGCGGTGCGTGCCGGGACGATTTCCATCAACGCCGCAGCCACCGTGGCCACGCTGTCGGAAGAAGACCAGAAGACCGCCGTCGCGGGCGGCCGCAAATTCCTGCAGCAGGCGGCGCGTGAAATCCGCGAACAGCGTGCTGCCAACCGGCCGGCCAGGCCGCCCAAGGAAGCGCCCGAGGCTGGCGCCTACGATGCAGGAGCACATGTCGCGGCCGAGCGCCCGGCGCCGCTGACCGAAGTCGAGGTGCTGCGCCTGGAAGTTTCGCAATTGAAGGAAAAGAATGCCGCCCTGCGCGCCGAAAACGCCGAACTGCGCGAGCGCATTGCACAACTGGTGGAGCAATAAAAGCATGCAAAGACTGAGTGCCGCGCTGGCCGCGTTCTGTGCCATCCACGCCATTCCCGCCATCGCCGCGCCGGCCGCGCCACAGGCCGCGGCCCGGTTCAGTCCCACTGAAGTGCTGCGCCTGCAGGCGATCGCCAAGCGCGTCACCATCTTGCGCGACAAATGGGGCATCCCGCACATATACGGCAAGAGTGACGCGGACGCGGTGTTCGGCATGGTGTACGCCCAGGCGGAAGATGATTTCAAGCGCGTCGAGCTGAATTTCATCAATGCCATGGGCCGCCTGGCGGAAGTGGAGGGCGAAAAGGCGCTGTTCCAGGATTTGCGCATGAAGCTGTTCATCACGCCGGAGCAGCTCAAGACCCAGTACAAGGCCAGCCCCGACTGGCTGAAGAAGCTGATGGTGGCCTGGGCCGACGGCTTGAACTTCTACTTGCACACCCATCCGCAAGTGACTCCGCGCCTGCTGACCCGTTTCGAGCCCTGGATGGCGCTCAGTTTCAGCGAGGGCAGCATCGGCGGCGACATCGAATCGGTGAAGCTGGAGCCGCTGGAAGCTTTTTACGGCAAGCGCCCCGCGCCCGTGCTGGCGTCGCGCGGCAGCGACCTCGATAACGAGCCGCGCGGTTCGAATGGCTTCGCCATTGCGCCGGCGCTGAGCAAATCGGGCAACGCCCTGCTGATGATCAATCCGCACACCTCGTTCTACTTCCGTCCCGAGATCCATGTGACCAGCCAGGAAGGCTTGAACGCCTACGGCGCGGTGACCTGGGGCCAGTTCTTTGTCTACCAGGGCTTCAACGACCGTATCGGCTGGATGCACACTTCCGGCGGCGGCGATGTAATCGACGAATACCTTGAAACCGTGGTGGAGAAGGATGGCAAATACTTCTACCAGTACGGCAAGGATTTGCGCGCCTTCCGCACCGAGACCGTGCGGCTGCCGTACAGGGCCGCCGACGGCAGCATGGCCGAAAAGACGGTGACGGCCTACTTCACGCATCGCGGCCCGGTGGTACGCGAGCAGGACGGCAAATGGGTATCGGTGGCGATGATGAACGAGCCGATGAAGGCGCTGACCCAGTCCTTCATCCGCACCAAGGCACGCAATTACGCAGCCTTCTACAAATCGATGGAGTTGCGCACCAATTCCTCGAACAATACCGTGTACGCCGATGCGGACGGGAACATTGCCTACTTCCATGGCAATTTCATGCCGGTGCGCGATCGCCGCTTCGACTTCGCCAAGCCGGTCGATGGCGCCGATCCGGCCACCGACTGGAAGGGGCTGCACCCAGTGCGCGAAACCATCCAGCTATTCAACCCGAAGAATGGCTGGATCCAGAACACCAACAATTGGCCGTACTCCGCCGCCGGCGCCTATAGCCCGCGCCCGGAAGACTATCCGGCCTATATGTCGGTCAACCCTGAAAATGCGCGCGGCATCCACGCCGTGCGCGTGCTGCAAGGGAAGAAGGACTTCACCATCGACAGCCTGATCGCGGCCGCGTACGACAGCCAGCTGACCGCCTTCGAACCGCTGCTGCCGCTGCTGGTGCGCGCCTATGACGAGTCGCCCGCCAGCGACCTGGCCAAGGCTGCGGTGACCGAGCAGATCACGTTGCTGCGCGACTGGGATATGCGCTATTCGCTGGCGTCGGTACCGACGTCGGTGGCGATCTACTGGCTGCAGGACCAGGTCAAGCAATACGGTCCGGCCGCCAAGGAAAAGGGCATGCAGGTGCTGGACTACCTGGCCACGCAGCTGACGTCGAAACAGCGGCTGGAAGCCCTGGTGCGGGCCTCGAACAAGCTCGCGTCTGATTTTGGCACGTGGAAAACGCCGTGGGGCGAGATCAACCGCTTCCAGCGCCTGACCGGCGATGTGGTGCAGCCTTTCGACGACAACAAGCCGAGCATCCCGGTGCCCTACGCTTCGGGCAACTGGGGCGCGCTGGCGGCTTACGGCATGACGTCGCAGCAGCGCACCAAGCGCATCTATGGCGAGCGCGGCAATAGTTTCGTGGCTGCCGTCGAGTTTGGGCCCAAGGTGAAGGCCAAGAGCATCCTGGCTGGCGGCCAGAGCGGTGACCCGGCGTCGCCGCACTTCAACGACCAGGCCGAGATGTATGCGCGCGGCGAATTCAAGGATGTGCTGTTCTACAAGGACGACATCGAAAAGAACCTGGAGCGCAAGTACCGCCCCGGCGAATAAACGGCGCTCCTTTGACACAGCGCAAAATCCTCCCCCTGCAGGTCGGCGCACAATGAAGTGACGATTTGACAAGGGGAGGCGCCATGTCTTCCAACCCAGAGGAAAACGGCAGCGCTGCCTGCCAACGGATCGAAGACTTCATCTTCGTACGCGAACTGAATGAAGTCTTCCTGCTGCTTGACCACATCTCCGGACGCTGGGACAAGAGCCTCTACAACTTCCACAACCACGACGATGGCGAACCGCACATCGATGAACTGTGCGCGATTGGCCTGACGCCGCCCGACAGCGACGAGCAGCGCGTGGCGCAGGCGGTCAAGGTGCTGTGCGCGAAGGACAAGCTGAACGCCGCCGCCCGTCCTGCGACGGGGCTGACCATCGCCTTCACGCTGCTGGTGGTGGGCGAAGAGAACCGGCGCGACTGGAGCAACTGGATGCGCACCATGCTGTTCCGGCCGGGGCCGCCCACCGCCCCGGCACGGGCGCCGCACTGGGACAAGCCGACCCGGCTGACCCTGGCGCGCTACGCCTTCCCCGGCCTGGTCAAGGTGGCGGAACGCTTCAACCGGCGCATTTTCTGGATTGTGCTGATGTTGTTGATCGGGCTGGTCGTGACCTGCGTGATGTCCTGGCATGTCACCGGCGGCAGCGCCATGCTGCAGCACCTTGATACGCTACAGGCGCAGCAGGCCGCCCTGTTCAAGTCGATCGAGGAAGCGGAAATCAAGCAGTCCGCCAACGCGGCGGCGCCGCCAGTCCAGTTCTGTGCGGAGCCTGGCCCGTCGGGGAGACCGCAGTTCCGCAGCACGGAGGAATACCAGCTTTGCACGCGCCGCCGCGTACTGTCTGAACAGGTGGCGATAGTGCGGATGAATTTGCGCGACTGGCTGATACCGTGGCGCACCTGTTACGGCAAGGTGGCGGGCCTGTTTGGCCAGGTGACCGAAGGCGGGACGGCTCCTGCCGGCGCCACGGCGGCCGAGCAGGAGCGCTACCTGCGGCGTGGCACGGAAGAACAGGCGCGGGTGGTGACGCTGGTGGTTGGCACGGCCGTGCTGCCGCTGTGCTACGGCATCCTGGGTGCGGGTGCCGCCGTGGTGCGCGGCTTGTGGGCCAAGATGCGCGAGAGCTTGCTGTCGCCGCGCGACTACACGCTGGCCTTGCTGCAACTGGCGCTGGGCGCGACCATTGGCGCCTGCATTGCGCTGTTCGTCAATCCGTCCGGCCAGACGCCGGGCAGTGAAATCGGTTTCCTGGGCAATTGGGCGCTGAGCACCTCGGCGCTGTCCTTTATCGCCGGCTTTGGCGTGGAAGGCGTGTTCGTCGCACTGGAAAGCCTGGTACGGCGGGTGTTCAATATCAGCGATCCAGCCCGGCGGCCAGGCGATTAGCGTACTTCCAGCACTTCGATCAGGTGGAAGCCGTCTTCAGCCAGGATCGGGGCGCTGATCTCGTTGAGCGGCAGGCAGAAGGCGGCGCGCTCGACGGCGGGAATGGCTTCGCCGCGCCGGAAGAAGCCGGCCGGCATGCTGGTGACGGAGGCGAACGGGTTGCTGTACTGATCTGCGAGCAGTTCGAACGCGCCGGAGGCTTTCCATTCATGGCGCAAGGCGATGGCGCGCATATGGGCGGCGCGCATGGCGCCGTAAGTGGCCCGTGACAGCGTGGGCCCTGGTTCGCCCGGATGGACGATCAGCTGCCGCACACGCACTTCACGCCGCACAGAGGAATGCAGTTCGCATTCCATTGCCGGTTCCTGGAAGCGCGAGGCGTAGCTGAGCAGCGGCGCTTCCTGTGGCGTCCAGTCCGCACGCTGGGACGGTTGGCGGTACCATGCCATGACGGCCAGGCCGAGCGCCCCGATCACCAAGCCGATCGCCAGGCGCATTTCGAACGATTGCAGGCGGCGCATCCGGCGTTCCTGACCGAGGTCGACCATGGGCCGCTGCGCGGCGGCCAGCTTGGCGCGGCTGACGGCGGGGTGCTGGCGCGCATGATTGGCGCGCGCCGCGCCCGCATGGCCGGATGCGGTGCCGGCCACCGTGTCTGCCGCGTCAGCCGCCGCAACCATGGCGGCTTCGGTGTCGCGCCGCAGGATGGGAGCCTGGCAGTGCGGGCAGCGGACGTCGCGCGTGGCATCGACGGCGCCGCCGCAGGCGTGGCACTTGTGCTGGCTGAACACCGGCAGGGCAGGCGCCTGGCGAGCGGTACCCGGCGATACGCCTGGCGATGCGCTTGGCCCGGAACCCGGCGTGGCGCCTGGCGCGTGGCCCTGCGGCGGGGCGGCCGCCGGGGTGGCAGCCAGGGCGCCTTCGCCCAGCGGATCGATGGCGCTCGCCAGGCGCGTCGGGTCGATCACCCCGACGGCCGACCGGCAAGCCGGGCAAGCGTCGACCGGCCGTGCAGGCAAAGGGCAGCCGCAACTGGCGCAGAACGCTTCCTTGCCCGCTGCCAGCAGCGAACGGATATCGGCCCACGCCAGGGGGCGCACAAATCCCTTCTCGGCGAGGTACAGGATATAGGTCTGGTAATAGCCATGCCCCTGCGGGCATTCAAGATGGGTGGTACGGCCGAAGCGCGTCATGTTGGCGACGGGCTTCAATTGCGACCGGCAAACCGGGCAAGCCTGCACCCGCGCCAGCGAAACGGCATGCGCGTGCTCGCCGCCGGCCTGCATCGCGCCATGGATCTCACGCAGGAAGTCGGCAATGCCCGGCCCCGCCAGCCGCACCGATTCCGTATCGTCGAACCACACGAGGCAGCAGTGGGGGCAAGTGTCGATCTCCACGCGCCGCTGGTAATGGCCCGACAGATCGAGCGCCCGCATCGGGCGCCCGCAATTGCTGCATTGGCGGTCAGATGGCGTCGAGCGCATTGCGCAAGTCTTGGCGCAAGTCCTCGATATCCTCGATGCCGACGGAAAGGCGGATCAAGCCATCGCCGATGCCCAGCGCAGCGCGTTGCGGCGCCGGGATCGATGCGTGCGTCATGAGGGCAGGGTGTTCGATCAGCGATTCGACGCCGCCCAGGCTTTCGGCCAGCGCGAACACTTCGCAGCGTTCGAGGAAACGGCGCGCGCCCGGCAGGTCGGTGTCGAGGTCGATCGAGATGATGCCGCCGAAACCGTCCATCTGCGACTTGGCCAGGGTGTGCTGGGGATGCGACTCCAGGCCCGGATAGAACACTTTTTTCACCTTCGGCTCGCGTTCCAGCCAACGCGCCAGCTCCAGCGCGCTCCTGCAGTGGCGCTCCATGCGGATCGCCAATGTCTTCACGCCGCGCAGGGCCAGGAAGCTGTCGAACGGGCCGGCAATCGCGCCCACGGAATTCTGCAGGAAGGCCAGTTGTTCGCGCCATGCCGACTGGCGTTCTTCGCCGCCGACCACGGCGATGCCGCCGATCACGTCCGAATGCCCGTTCAGGTACTTGGTCGCGGAATGGACCACGATGTCGAAGCCCAGTTCCAGCGGGCGCTGCACGATCGGGCTGGCAAAGGTATTGTCCGCCACGCACATGATGCCGCGCTCGCGGCAGATGCGTGCAATGGCGGCCAGGTCGGCCAGTTTGAGCATCGGGTTGGTCGGGGTTTCCACCCAGACCATGCGGGTTTCGGGACGCAGGGCGGCCAGCAGGTTTTCCGGATTGGTCAGGTCGGCATAAGTGAATGCATGGCCGGCGCTGCGGCGGCGCACGCGCTCGAACAGGCGGAAGGTGCCGCCGTACATATCGTCGCCGGCCACGATGTGCGAACCGGCGTCGAGCAACTCCAGCACCGTCGAAATCGCCGCCAGGCCGGAAGCGAATGCAAAGGCCTGGGCGCCGCCTTCCAGGTCCGCCACGCAGCGCTCCAGCGCCCAGCGCGTCGGGTTGTGCGAGCGGCCGTAATCCAGGCCCTTGTGGACGCCGGGGCTTTGCTGGACGAAGGTGGAAGTGGCATAGATCGGCGGCATGATGGCGCCGGTCGACGGGTCGGGGTGCTGGCCCGCGTGGATGACGCGGGTGGCCAGGTGGGCTTTGGTCTTCTTGTCGGTCAAGATAATGTCCTGCGCAAGTGGTTGAGTAAGTCGTAGCGGGTGATCAGGCCATAGAATTTGCCGCCTTCGGCGACAATGGCGGTCAAGCCGCGGTCAAGGGTATCACGGAGGGCGGGCATGCCGGCAGATGGTGCCAGGGTTTCGATACGGGTGGTCATGGTGTCGCCCACGTCGCCCTTGAACTGGCCGGCGTCGTTCTCCACTTTGAGCAGGATGTCCGATTCGTCAATGATGCCTGCCAGCTTGCCGTTGTCGATCACGGGCAACTGGGCCAGGTCGGCGGCGCGCATGCGGTTGAAGGCCACCAGCAGCGTGTCGCCCGGTGCCACGCTGACCACGTCGCCATTCTCGAAACGGCGGCCGATCAGGTCGCGCAGGTCGCCCAGCTTCTCGCGGTGCGACAAGCCCTGCTCGAACAGCCAGCTGTCGCTATACAGCTTGGACAGGTAGCGGGTGCCGGTGTCGCAGACGAAGGTGACGATTCGCTTGGGCGTGGTCTGTTCGCGGCAGTATTTCAGCGCGGCGGCCAGCAAGGTGCCGGTCGAGGAGCCGGCCAGGATGCCCTCGGCGCGCAGCAGGGCGCGCGCGCTGTCGAAGCTTTCCTGGTCGCTGATGGTGTAGGCCTGGGAAATGGCCTGCATGTCGGCGATGGCGGGGATGAAATCCTCGCCGATGCCTTCCACCGCCCAGGCGCCGCTGGTTTCGGCCACCTTGCCGGTATCGACGTACTCCTTCAGGATCGAGCCCTTGGGGTCGGCCAGGATGAACTTGACGTGCGGCGCCACCTTGCGGAAGTAGCGGGCCAGCCCGGTCAGGGTGCCGGAGGAGCCGACGCCGACCACGATGGCGTCGATTTCGCGCGCCATCTGCTCCCAGATTTCCGGCCCGGTGGTGGTCTCGTGGGCGAGCGGATTGGCGGGGTTGTTGAACTGGTCGGCAAAGAATGCGCCCGGGATTTCGCTGGCCAGGCGGGCCGCGTAGTCCTGGTAGTACTCGGGGTGGCCTTTGCCGACGTCGGAACGGGTGATGCGCACGTCGGCGCCGAGCGCCTTCAGGTGCAGGATCTTTTCGTTGGCCATCTTGTCGGGCACTACCAGCACGACCTTGTAGCCCTTGATGGCGCCGACCAGGGCCAAGCCCAGGCCGGTATTGCCGGCGGTCGCTTCCACGATCGTGCCGCCCGGCTGCAGGCGGCCATCGCGCTCCGCCGCTTCGATGATGGACAGGCCGATGCGGTCCTTGATGGAGCCGCCGGGGTTTTGGGATTCGAGTTTGAGGAACAGCCGGCAGGGGCCGGTATCCAGGCGTGTCACTTCGGCCAGCGGTGTGTTGCCGATCAGGCTGAACAGCGCTGCGGGGCGGTCGTTCTGCATATGTTCTCCTTGCGAAAAGCGCGCATTGTGGAGGGTGCCGATTGAACCAAGAAGGAATTTCTCTGCGCTAGCTTATACCTTTTTTGGCGGCGGGCGCCCGGCGCTTTATAATCGCGCAGCATCTTTTACCAGATATTTCACTGTGGCAAAACTTTACTTCCGCTACTCTGCGATGAACGCAGGCAAATCGACCTCCATGCTGCAGGTCGCCCATAACTATGAAGAGCAGGGCTTGGACGTGCGCCTGTTCACCGCCGCCATCGACGACCGCTATGGCGTGGGCAAGGTGACGTCGCGCCTGGGCCCGCAGCGCGAAGTCGCCCTGTTCGACGCCCGCACCAACTTCCTCGAAAATATGCAGAAGGTGGCTTGCGTGCTGGTCGACGAGGCGCAATTCCTGTCGCCGGAACAGGTGCGGCAATTGCACCGGCTGGCCCAGGCCGAAGGCGTGCCGGTGATCTGCTATGGCTTGCGCAGCGACTTCCGCGGCGAGCCTTTCCCCGGTTCGGCCTACCTGCTTGCGCTGGCGGACGATATCGAGGAAATCAAGAATATTTGCACTTGTGGCAAGAAAGCCACCATGAATATCCGCGTGGACGAGCGGGGTGAGCGTATCCGCGAGGGCGAGCAAATCAGCATTGGCGGCAACGAAGCCTACCGCCAGGCTTGCGGCCGCTGCTTCTATACCGGCTGAAGGGCCGCAGCAAGAAAATACCAGAAGTAAGCAATCCAGTCCTACGGCCGATGGAGTGGCTGGCAAGATAATCACTCGAAACTTTCCTGTTATTCGAGTGAGCCTGCCATGAGCTATGTACTGACGATAAACAACAAGCGGCGCACGGTCGACGTGGAAGCCGACACGCCGCTGCTGTGGGTCCTGCGCGATGTGCTGCAGATGAACGGCACCAAGTTCGGGTGCGGTATGGCGCTGTGCGGCGCCTGCACCGTGCACCTGGATGGGCAGCCGATACGCTCCTGCCAGACGCCGGTTTCCAGCGTCGGCAAGGGCAAGATCACCACCATCGAAGCGGTTGGCGAAACGCCGGCCGGCAAGCGTATACAGCAAGCCTGGATCGCGCACGAGGTGCCGCAGTGCGGTTATTGCCAGTCCGGCCAGATCATGAGTGCCAGCGCGCTGCTGGCCTCCAATCCCAATCCGTCGGACGCCGACATCGATGCCGCCATGTCGGGCAATATCTGTCGCTGCGGGACGTATTCGCGCATCCGCGCCGCCATCAAGACTGCCGCGAAAGGATAAGCCATGGATGCTCCCGTTTCGCGCCGCGTATTCCTGAAAGCCGGCCTTGGCGCCGCCGGCAGCTTCGTGCTCGGCATGCACTTGCCCGGCGTCGGCGCCACGCCGGCCGCCGCCCAGCGCACATTCACCCCCAACGCCTTCGTCACCATCGGCAGCGACGGTATCGTCACGCTCACCATGCCCTACGTTGAAATGGGGCAGGGCACCTATACCTCGATCCCGATGCTGGTGGCCGAGGAACTGGAAGTCGACCTGCCGCAGGTCCGCACCGCCCACGCGCCCCCCGCGCCGGCTTACCGCCACGGCCTGTTCGGCGTGCAGCTAACCGGCGCATCGGCCAGCATCCGCGCCGCCTGGCTGCCCATGCGCCAGGCCGGCGCCGCCGCGCGGTCGATGCTGGTGCAGGCCGCCGCGAACCGGTGGCAGGTGGACCCCGCCAGCTGCAAGGCCGCCCACGGCGAAGTCCTGCACCCGGCCAGTGGCCGGAAACTGGCCTACGGCGCGCTGGCGGCCGATGCCGCTGCATTGCCGGTGCCGAAGGAAGTGCCACTGAAACCCGCTGGCAGCTACACGCTGGTGGGCAAGGCCGCCAAGCGTACCGACACACCTTCGAAGGTCAACGGCAGCGCGAAGTTCGGCATCGATACCGTGCTGCCGCGCATGAAGGTGGCCGCTGTGGCAGCCTGCCCGGTGTTTGGCGGCAAGCTGGCAAAGGTCGACGACAGCAAGGCCCTGAAGGTCAAAGGCGTGCGGAAAGTGGTGAAACTGGACGACGCGGTGGCGGTGATCGCGGACCATACCGGCGCCGCCAAGAAAGGATTGGCGGCGTTGGCAATCACCTGGGACGAAGGCCCGAACGCAAGCTTCTCGAGCGCGGCGTGGGAACAGAAGCTGGTCGAAGCGGGCAAGGAGAAGGGCCTGGTGGTCCACGACGAGGGCGGCTACGCCAAGCTCGCCGCTGGCCCCGGGCGCAAGGTGGCGGCGGTGTACACCATGCCGTTCCTGGCGCACGCCACGATGGAGCCGATGAACGCTACTGCCCAAGTGACAAAGGATGGTGCCGACATCTGGACCGGCACCCAGGCGCCCGAACGGATGCAGAAATTCGTCGCTGCGGCGCTCGGCATTCCACCGGCTTCGGTGCGCATCCATAACCATTTGCTGGGCGGCGGTTTCGGGCGCCGGCTGGAGGTGGACATCGGCGTGCAGGCCGCCCTGGTGGCGAAGCAGGTCAACTACCCGGTGAAGGTGATCTGGAGCCGAGAGGAAGATATGCAGCACGACTACTACCGTCCGTTATGGCGCGACGAAATGGCCGCGGTGCTGGACGGCAGCGGCATGCCGCTGGGCTTCAGCCACCGCTTCGCCGGCTCGGCCATCGAGGCGCGCTATGCGCCGGAATGGATGGCCAAGGGCATCGATACCGATGCCGTGGAACAGGCGGAAGGGCCGTACCAGATACCGGCGCGCTATGTCGAATACATGCCGGTCGAAACCAGCGTGCCGACCGGCTTCTGGCGCGGCGTGGGCCCGACCCACAATATCTTCGTGGTGGAAAGCTTCATCGACGAACTGGCCCACACGGCGGGCAAGGACCCGGTGGCGTACCGCCAGGCCCTGCTGGGCAGGAATCCACGCGCCCTGGGCGTGCTGAACCTCGCTGCGCAGAAAGCCGGCTGGGGCAGCCGCAAGCCAGGGCCGCGCGAAGGCGTCGGCGTCTCCGTCGGCACGGCCTGGGGCAGCTATGCCGCCGCCATCATCGAATGCGCAGTCAACGATGAAGGACAGGTCACGGTGAAACGTGTCGTCACCGCCATCGATTGCGGCCAAGCGGTGCACCCGGACGGTGTGGTGGCGCAAACCGAAAGCGGCCAGGTCTACGGCCTGACGGCCGCCTTGTACGGCAAGCTGACGGTGGAAAACGGGCGCATCGTGCAAAGCAATTTCCACGATTACCAGCTGATGCGCATCAATGAAATGCCGCAGATGGAAACCCACCTCGTACCCAGCACCGAAGCCCCCGGGGGCATGGGCGAGCTGGGAACAGCCCTGATTGCGCCCGCCCTGGCCAACGCCGTCTTTGCCGCCACCGGCAAGCGCCTGCGCAGCCTGCCGCTGGAGGTGGGCAAAGCCTAGGCCGTATAATCGCCCGATGGACATAGGCTTTTACCTGGCGCCGTCGCTCGCGCTGGCGGCGGCGCTCTGGCTGCTGTCGCGGCGTTACAGTTTTTTCATGCTGTTACAACTCCCGGGCACCCTTTGCCACGAAGCCGCGCATTTCCTGGTCGGGCTGCTCACGTTTGCCCGGCCCGCTTCGCTTTCCATCGTCCCGCGCCGCGCTGCCAATGGCTGGCAGCTGGGGGAGGTCCGCCTGGCCAACGCGCGCTGGTACAACGCGGCGCCCACCGCGCTGGCGCCCTTGCTGCTGGTGCTGCTGCCCTGGTGGATCGCGGTCATGCGCACCCGGCCGGGCTGGCATTTCACGCCGCTCGATGCCGGCCTGGCCTTCCTGATTGCGCCGCAATTCCTCGCTTGCTGGCCCTCGGCGGCGGACTGGAAGCTGGCCCTGCGTTCCTGGCCGCTGCTGGCGCTGGGCGGCGCCGCCTGGTGGCTGAAAGTTAATGGATTGGCATTCTTCAGGCTCGCTTAAGCCTGCCATTATCCCCGCACTGTTACCCTTACTCCCGAAGCATGTCCTATCCTGTAGAATGGGATTAGCAGTATTTTCATGGAATTACCTACGTTCGGAGCAAGCCGATGAAGAAGCACACCCTGTTGGCCACCATGTCCCTGGCACTGATGACTGCATTTGCCAGCGCAGCCCAGGCAGACAAGGCAGCAGATGTACCCGTCAAGCCTGCAGCACAGCAGACCCAGGCCGCCCTGTGGGCGTCCCGCGTGCTGTCGCGCTACCATTACAAGGCTATGCCGCTGGACGACGCGATGTCGGAGAAGATCTTCGACCGCTACTTCAAATCGCTCGACGGCGAGAAACTGTTCTTTACCCAGGCCGACGTTGATTCCTTCAACAAGGAAAAATCCCGCCTGGATGACGCGATCACCAGCGAAAACCTGCAAACGCCTTTCGCCATTTACAACCTGTACCAGCAACGCTTCAACGACCGCATGGCATATGCCCGCGAACTGTTGAAGACCAAGTTCGACTTCAGCCAGGACGAGAGCTACCAGTTCGACCGCGAGAAGGCCGAATGGCCGAAGTCCGAGGCCGAAGTGAAAGACCTGTGGCGCAAGCGTGTGAAGAACGACTGGCTGCGCCTGAAGCTGGCCGGCAAGGACGACAAGGCAATCCGCGAAACGCTGGACAAACGGTATGAAAACTACGTGACCCGCTCGCGCAAGCTGAATAACGAAGACGTGTTCCAGATCTTCATGAACGCTTATGCCATGTCGATCGAGCCGCACACCAACTACCTGGGCCCGCGCGCTTCGGAAAACTTCGATATCGCCATGCGCCTGTCGCTGGAGGGGATCGGCGCGGTGCTGCAAAACCGTGACGAATACACTGTCATCCGCGAAATCGTGCCGGGCAGCCCGGCAGGACTGTCGAACAAGCTGAAGGTGGGCGACCGCATCGTCGGCGTGGCACAGGGCGATTCCGACAAGTTCACCGATGTGCTGGGCTGGCGCATTGACGACGTGGTGCAGCAGATCCGCGGTCCGAAGGATTCCACCGTGAAGCTGCAAGTGCTGGCCGCCGATGCCGGTCCGGATGGCAAACCGTACGTGCTTTCGCTGGTGCGCAAGAAAATCAGCATGGAAGAGCAATCGGCCAAGAAATCCATCCTGGAAGTGAAGGATGGCCCCGTGAAGCGCCGGATTGGCGTGATTTCGCTGCCGACTTTCTACCAGGATTGGGATGCGCGCCGCAAAGGCGACAAGGATTACAAGAGCGCGACCCGCGACGTGGCCCGCCTGCTGCAGGAGCTGAAGAAGGACAAGGTCGACAATGTGCTGATCGACCTGCGCAACAATGGCGGCGGTTCGCTGACCGAAGCGGTCGAACTGACCGGCCTGTTCATCGACCGGGGTCCGGTGGTGCAGCAGCGTAACGCCGAAGGCCGCGTCGAAGTGGAAGCCGACAATGTGCCAGGCCTGACCTGGGAAGGGCCGGTGGGCGTGCTGATCAACCGTGGCTCCGCCTCCGCGTCCGAAATTTTTGCCGCCGCGCTGCAAGACTATGGCCGCGGCCTGGTGATCGGTGAGCCGAGCTTCGGCAAGGGCACCGTGCAAACCTTGGTCAACCTGGACCGTTTCGGCCAGAACGAGAAATCGCGCTTCGGTGAGCTGAAGATGACGATTGCGCAATTCTTCCGCATCAACGGCGGCACCACCCAGCTGCGCGGCGTCAACCCGGACATCAAGCTGGCCTCGCTCAGCGATGCCGACAGCTTCGGCGAGTCGAGCTACGACAACGCGCTGCCGTACACCCAGATCAAGCCTGCGGTGTACATCCCGGCCGGTGAGCTGAAGGAAATCGTGCCGATGCTGGAGAAAAAGCATGAAGCACGCGTGGCCAAGGACAAGGATTACCAATACCTGCTGGATGACATCAATTACGTCAAAAAGCAGCGCAAGGACAACCTGATTTCGTTGAACGAGACGGTGCGCCGCAAGGAACGCGACCAGCAGGAAGCCCGCGCCAAGCTGCGTGAAGCGCGCCTGGCGGCAGGCCCCTCGCCGGACGATCCTATCCTGGTGCCGGATCCGAAAGAGGCGCTGAACAAGGCGATCGCCGCCAAGCCGGCCAATCCCCGTGCTGCGCAGCGGCAATCGAACCAGGTGCGCGGCGCCATCCGCACCGACGACGGCTTGCAAGCCGATGAGCGTTCGCTGACGGCCGAGCTGGATGCTGAAAAAGCAGCCAAGAACGCCAAGGACGTACTGTTGAATGAGGCGGTGCACATCCTGGCCGACGAGGTGAGCGTGCTGCGCACCGACACCCGCCTGGCCAGCCGAGTGTTGCCTTACGTCAACGACAAGTGATATTGCTGATGGTTATATCTAGTATTCCTACAATAAAGTAGACAGATATACCGCGCCGCAGCATAATTACACCTGTCTCCTCTATTCTCCTCCAAGGAAATAGATTTAGCCCGCTCCCAGAGCGGGCTTTTTTTTTAATCGGGTGTCTGACCCTTGGGTCTGACACCGGTTTACCGGTTTTGGCCGGTGCGACGTTAAAATCCCTCCGTGCGCACTTCAATCAAACTCTCTGCCTTTAGCGCCGCAGCGCTGGCCGTTGCCGGCGCTGCCGGCTATTTCCACTATGCTCCGTCCGGCCCCGGCGTGGCGGCAAGGCTGCCTGTGCTCGTCAAGCGCGGCCCTGCGCCGACTGAACGCGCATGGCCTGCGCGGCTGGAAACACTGGTCGACGCCGGCCTGTCCGACCCCTACGGCATTGCAGTCGACAGTAAAGGCCATGTCTATTTCGCCGATGGCGGCGACCGGAATACGGTGTCAGTGCTTGCGCCCGACGGCGCCATCACAGTGCTCGCCGGCGGCACGGAAGGCTTCCGCGACGGCCTGGGCGGGGCAGCTGCCTTCAACACCCCATCCGGCATTGCGATCGACGGGCGCGGCAATGTCTACGTGGCCGATACCGGCAACCATGCAATCCGCAAGATCGCGCCGGACGGCACGGTGACGACGCTGGCCGGCAGCGGCACGGCAGGCTTCGCCGACGGGCAGGGCGCGCAGGCGCAGTTCAATGGCCCGGTTGGCGTGGCGGTCGATACGCAGGGCGTGGTGTACGTCGCCGATACGTACAACGACAGGATCCGCCGCATCGCGCCGGACGGCAGCGTGAGCACGCTGGCCGGCAGCGGCCGTCCCGGCTTTGCGGACGGCCTCGGCGGCCTGGCGCAGTTCGATACGCCTTGCGGCATTGCGGTCGGCAGGGACGGCATCTACGTGGCCGATTCGCGCAACGATGCCGTGCGGCGCATCGACACCGCCGGAACGGTCGTGACGCTCGCCGTGGCGCCGGAGATGGAGAAGGAGCCTCTGTTGCGCCGTCCCATGGCCTTGGCGGTGACGCATGACGGATTTGTCTACATTGCGGCCGTTGCGCGCGGACGCCTGCTGCAACTGGCACCGGACGGCGCCCTGGCGGGACTGCCGGACGTGGCGCGGCCAGCGGATGCCGCCACCGGCGTGGACGGCAATGTCCAGGTCTACGGTCCGCGCGGCCTTGCCCTGGCGCCCGATGGTGCGCTCGTCCTTGCCGATGGGACGGCGCAGCGTCTGCACAAGGTGGTGCGCGCATCCGCCGCCACTGCGACCAGCGCCGCCTCCGGCACCGTGGCGGTGGCCGAGGCTCAGCCAGGCGCACCGGCGGCCCACACATCCGCTACGCTGGTCGGGACCGTGCACGCCGCTGCGCCGTCGCCGGCCGTTTCCGGGGACGCACGGGCCGCAGGTGTCACGGCGGCGGCGAGTGCGGCGACTGCGGCCAGCAGCCTGATGGCCCAGCGCAGCCAGGGCGTGATGCCGTGGCCCGTGCGGCCGCAAAACCAGCCGCACGAAGTGGTTGGCCTGATGGGCGAGGTGCGGGGCAGTTATGACGGCGACAGCCGCCACCATTTCCACGCCGGGCTGGACGTGCAGGCCGACGTCGGCAGTTCGGTGCACGTGGTCGAAAAGGCCAAAGTCAGCGATCCCTTGCCCAATTGGGCCTTCGGCACCGTCTCCGAAGGCATCAACCTGGGCATCACGAGCTACATCCACATGAAGGTGGGCCGCGACCGGAAGAACAAACCGTTGGACGAGCGCTTCCAGCTCGTGCTGGACGACAAAGGCAAGCCCGAACGCATCCGGGTGCGCCGCGGCACGCGCTTCGAAGTAGGCGAACAACTGGGCGTGGTGAACCAGATGGCGCACGTCCATCTCGACCTGTTCGACCGTGGCCGCGTGGTGAACCCGCTCACGCTGCCGTTCCCCGGCCTGCGCGACACGGTAGCGCCCAGGATCCAGGGCATTGCGCTGTACGACGCCCACGACAAGCGGCTGCCGGCCAGGAAGGGCCAGCGTCTGCAGGTGCCGCGCGCATTAGGGGAAGTGAATGTGGTGGTCGATGCGTACGACCAGATGGACGGCAACCTGGCACGCCGCCGCCTGGGCCTCTACAAACTGGGCTACCAGTTGTTGCAGCCCGACGGCACACCGCTGCCGGGCTACGAACAGCCGCGCATCACGCAAACCTACGACCAGTTGCCGAAGCAGCGCGAAGCCGTCAAGATCGTTTACTCCGCCGACAGTGGCATCACGGTCTACGGCAGCAAAGCCACACGCTTCACCTATTCGCTGCTCAGCCAACTGGCGCATGGGGAAGCGACGCCCGGCCGCTGGCGGGTGGACGGCCTGGCCCCAGGCGACTACACCTTGCGCATCTACGCAGCCGACTACGCCGGAAATGCCGCAACCGCCGGCCGCGACCTCGCGCTGACCATCAATTAGGCAGCCAGCTGCTGCCTGAAGAATGTGTCGGTGCGGCTGTTGGCCAGGGCAGCATCTTCAGCGTGGAAGTGGTCGCCGCCGGGGCGCACGAACGCGTGGTTGCGGCCCGGGTAGTCGTACACCGTGACGTTCGGCTTGCCCGCCAGCGCTTCCTTGATGCGGGCTTGTGCCGCCTTGTCAATGTATTCGTCTTCGTTGGCCAGGTGATAGACCATCGGGCGTTCGATGTTGGGCGCTTCGTCCAGGTATTGCTCGGTGGCGCCGCCGTAGTAAGCGACAAAGGCATCGGCATCGATACGGGCGGCAGCCAGGAAGGTCAGCAGGCCGCCGAGGCAATATCCGGTCACGCCTACCTTGCCATTCGAGCCTTCCATCGTGCGGGCGGCAGCGACGGTGGCGGCGATATCCTGGACGCCCTTGTCGCGGTCGTATGCCTGGTAAAAGGCGAAGCCCCTGGCCCAGTCGCCTTCCTTGGCTTCCGACATATCCAGTCCCGGCTCCGCGCGCCAGAACAGGTCAGGGCAAACCGCGATGAAGCCTTTGCCCGCATACGCGTTGGCGATACTGCGGATGCCGGCGTTGACGCCGAAGATCTCCTGCAGCACTACCACCACCGGATGCGGGACCGGGGTGGATGGACGGGCGACGTAACAGTTGAAGCTACCGTCGGCGACGCGGATAGTCAGTGTCATGGCGTTTTCCTTTGTGTTGGCGGTGGGTGGAGGTAGCCATGGTACACCGTGTCGGCGGGTTCCTTTACTGGATCGTAGCGTTGCGCCCGAAGACATTGCGCTGGGCCGGGTTGCCGGTAACGGCGATGCGGCCGGAACCATTGGCGCGGGCTTCCACTTTCTGCTGCACCCAGGCGTGCACGGTGCCAGAGCCATTGCTGGTGATGTTGGCTTCGTCGGCGCGCAAGTCATTCAACTGGGCGCTGCCGGAGCCTTGCAGCTGGACGTCCAGCGTCTGCACGATGCCGCGCGCGTAGAAGCTGCCCGAACCGGAGCTGGCCACGCGCAGCGCATCGCCGCGTACGGAGCCGATGTTGACGCGGCCTGAGCCCACCATGTTCACCATGGCGTACCTGCTTTCCAGCCCGTCCGCATACAGTTGGCCGGAGCCGGTATGGCGCACGTCCAGGCGGTCCACCTGGCCGCGCAGCGCGAGCTGGCCGGAGCCGGTGTGCGATACCATCAGCGGGCCGCCAGCCAGGCCTTGCACGTCGGTACGCACGGAACCGGTTGCTTCCAGATTTTCCAGGCGCGGCGCGGTATAGCGCACGCGGATCGGCTGGTTGCTGCGGATGCGTTCTTCGGTCCAGACCCGCAGTGTGTCGCCGCGCATTTCCGTATGCACCAGCGGCACCAGGTTGTCGTCGCCTTCCACGACCAGCGACGGTGCGCCGCCAACACGCACTTCCACTTCCATGTCGACGCGGTGGCGGTTTTCGATGCGTAAGCCGGTGGCGCTGGCGATCCTGCGGGTTTCGCTGGTGGCTGCGCCACTGCCTTTGACGTAGTCGCTGCTGTCGTTGAGTACGACTACGCAGCCGGAGAGGCCAATCGAAATGAGGGCGGCGAGAGTGAGTTTGCGCATGGTGGTCCCGGTTGTTCAAGCTTATTGGAATGCCAGCATCTTAGCGCTGCGCCCCGCGCGCTATGGCGGAAATGCGACGAAACGCAGAAATCGAGTGTTGAATAGCAAAAATTGATAATATGAAAGTGTCGGCACACGCCGGCCCGGCAGTCACGCTGCTGAGCACAATCGCGTTAATCCCCTTGTTGACGCCGCGGATCGGCCAATCCGCGGCGTTTTTTCTGTATGCCTGTGCTTTTTTTTCGCCGTTGGCGCAACCACCATCGGCAATCCGTCGCTCGACGACGTCACACCCGAGGGCTTCGACGCCGATGCCTTTGTCTTTACCGCCGGCTGGAACCCCATGCCGGACCGAACGGCGACACCAGTGGCTTTGGCAACACCTTCGACAGCTACGGCAGCGGTACCTGGACCTTGCTGGACAAGCTCGACATGGGCGCCGGATTCAGTAATGCCGGCGCACTGCAATTTGCCTTCGCGATGGCGGGTGGCACGGGCGGTACGTGGTCGGTGCACAACACGGGCGCTGCCAGTATGGCATCAATGCGGGACAGACACTGAACGGCACCTGGCGTATCGAATGGTTCACCGGTAACCAGCAGGCGACGCCGGACTTTTCCAACCGCGCGTTGTTCGCACGCGACGTTTCCGCCGTGCCGGAACCCGGGGCTTATGCGATGTTGCTGGCGGGCCTGGCCCTGATAGGGGCCGAAGCACGCCGGCGGAAGATGCGCTAGCGGGCTGGTCGCTGTAATGCGCGCCGTCGAGATCGCCAAACAGTTACATTGAAGAGGCAGTTCAACTTCAACAAGGGGATCGAAATGGAAGCAATTGCAAAGAAGTTTGCATTGGCAGCCAGTAGCATGCTCCTGGCTGCAAGCGCATTTGGCGCCACTACCATCGGTAATACCTCAGCAGACGACGTCACGCTTGACGCGCAAAACGCAGACGCCTTCGTCTTCGATGCGGGCTGGAATCCCAATTCCGGCCCGTACGGGGACATCAGCGGTTTTGGTACAACCTTCGATAGCTACGGCACCGGCACCTGGTCACTGCTGGGCAAGCACGAAGGCGGCTCCGGTTCGGGCTTCAGCCTGACCAGTTCCCTCGAATTTATCTTCGACATCGGCGACGGTAAATCCGGTACCTGGAGTGTCACCAATACCGGTGCGACGCTAGGAGCGCTCGACCTGGTGCTGGCGCTGAAGGCCGGCGATGGCGCGGCCGCCTTCCTGTTCGATAACCAGGTCATCGGCGGCGGGCAAACCCTGAACGGCACCTGGCGCATCGAATGGTTCACAGGCGGCAATCAAGCCACGCCCGACTTCTCCAACCTGACCATGTTCGGCCGGGAATTCGATGAGATTGCACCACCGGTACCGGAACCGGGCGAGTACGCCATGTTGCTGGCCGGCCTGGGTGTGATCGGCTTGGTGGCGCGGAGGCGCAAAGCGCTGTAGACTCTTTGGAACGGTCGTGCTATTTTGCTGGCGCGACCATTACAAGGAGACAGCATGGACCTGAACTACTCTGCCAGGGATGAAGCCTTCCGTGCGGAAGTGCGGACTTTCCTGGCAGCGAACCTGCCGGCCGATCTGCAAGACAAAGTCCGCAAGCACCTCCGGCTCAAGCGCGAGGATTATGTCCGCTGGCATAAGATCGTAGCCCAACAAGGCTGGGCGGCGCCGGCCTGGCCGACCGAATTCGGCGGTCCAGGCTGGGACGCCACCCAGCGCCACATCTGGGAAGAGGAGTGCGCGATTGCCGGCACTCCGCCCATCCTGCCCTTCGGCGTCAATATGGTGGCGCCGGTCCTCATGGCCTTCGGCAGCGCGGAACAGAAGGCGTACTACCTGCCGCGCATCCTCAACTGCGACGACTGGTGGTGCCAGGGCTATTCCGAACCGGGCGCCGGATCCGACCTCGCGTCGCTGAAAACCACCGCAGTGCGCGAGGGCGAGCATTACATCGTCAACGGCCAGAAAACCTGGACCACCCTGGGTCAGCACGCCGACATGATCTTCTGCCTGGTGCGCACCGACCCCAATGTGCGCAAGCAGGAGGGCATATCCTTCCTGCTGGTCGACATGAAGTCGCCGGGCATCACGGTGCGGCCGATCATCATGCTCGACGAAGACCATGAAGTGAACGAAGTCTTCTTCGACAATGTGCGCGTTCCCGTCGCCAACCTGGTCGGCGCGGAAAACAAGGGCTGGACGTACGCCAAATACCTGCTGGGGCACGAGCGCACGGGCATTGCGGCGGTGGGCCGCTCCAAGCGCGAACTGCTGTTCCTGAAAAAGGTCGCGAACCGGCAGCAAAAACATGGCAAGCCCTTGCTGGAAGATCCCCTGTTCGCCGCCCGCGTGGCCGAGCTTGAAATCGAGCTGATGGCGCTGGAGGTCACGGTGTTGCGCACCATCGCGCAGGAAGCGCACGGTCCCGGCCCGCAGGCGTCGGTGCTGAAAGTGCGCGGCTCGGAGATCCAGCAACTGCTGGCCGAACTGATGGTTGAAGCGCTGGGTCCGCAAGCCCTGCCTTTCGACCCCCAATACCTGGACGGCGAGCGTGAGCATGCGCTGGCCGGTGACGACGATGCGGCGCCGCTGGCGTCCTACTACTTCAATTTCCGCAAGACGTCGATCTACGGCGGTTCGAACGAGATCCAGAAGAACATCATTTCCCAGATGATCCTGGGGCTGTAAGGGGAGCGGCATGGATTTCACATTCAAGGAAGAGCAACAACAATTGGCCGATGCGCTGCGCCGCTGGATCGACAAGGATTACGGCTTCGAGGAACGCAAACGGATCATCCATTCTGAAGCCGGCGTTTCCGACCAGGCGTGGGCCACCTTGACGGAACTGGGCATGCTGGCCTTGCCGGTGCCGGAAGAGCAGGGCGGCTTCAACGGCAGCGCGGTCGACATGATGGTGGTGATGCAGGAACTGGGGCGCGGCCTGGTGGTCGAGCCGTACTTCGCCACCGTGCTGGGAGCCCGCTTCCTCAAGCTCGCCGGCGGCCAGGAACGCATGCTGGAGCGGGTCGCGGCCGGGCAACTGAAACTGGCGTGCGCGCTGGGCGAACAGCAGGCGCGCCATGCATTGAACGATGTGCTGACAGCCGCCGGGGCAGCCGCCGGCGCGGGGGCGGACCAGGGCCGGATCAAGGGTAGCAAGACCGTCGTGCTGCATGGCGGCCAAGCGGAGGCTTACATCGTCTCGGCCCGCAGCAGTGGTGCGCAGTACGACACGGCGGGTATTTCGCTGTACCTGGTGCCGCGCGATGCGGCCGGTGTCCATGTGACCGATTACCGCACCATCGACGGCCAGCGCGCCGCCACGGTGGAGTTTGACGGCGCGCACGGCACGCTGCTCGGCGGGCAGGGCCAAGGCTGGCCATTGCTTGAAGCGGCCACCGATTACGGCGCCACCTTGCTGTGCGCGGAAGCCATCGGCGCCATGGACGCGATGTTCGCCGCCACCCTCGAATACCTGAAAACGCGCCAGCAATTCGGTGCGCCGATCGGCAAATTCCAGGTGCTGCAGCACCGCATGGCCGACATGTTCATCCATCTGGAGCAGGCCCGCTCGCTGGCCATGCTGGCTGCGGTCAAGGTCGATTCCAGCGACGCGGAAGAGCGCCGGCGCGTGGTGTCCGCCGCCAAGGTGCGGGTCGGCCATGCCGCGCGTTTCGTGGGCCAGCAGGCGGTGCAGCTGCATGGCGGCATGGGCGTGACCGATGAACTGCCGGCGGCCCATCATTTCAAGCGCCTGGCAATGATCGGCATCACCTTGGGGGATGCGGAGCATCATCTGGAGCGCTTCATTGCGCAGCCAGGCTTCCGGGAGGCAGCGTAATGGCACGCCTGGTCCGCAATATCGCAGAACTGGAGGCACTGGTCGGCCAGGAGGTTGGCGTTTCAGGCTGGGTCGACATCACGCAGGATCGCGTCAACGCCTTTGGCGCCGCCACCAACGACCGGCAATGGATACACACCGACCCGGTGCGCGCCGCCGCCGAATCGCCTTTCGGCGGTACGGTGGCGCACGGTTTCCTGACCCTGTCGCTGCTGCCAGGCTTGCTGCAGGATGCCGTGTTCATGGAAGACATGCGCATGGGCCTGAATTACGGCCTGGACAAGGTGCGCTTCCCGGCGCCAGTGCCGGTGGGCAGCCGCGTGCGCGGCCGCGTGGTCCTGCGCAGTATCGCACCGGTGGCAGGCGGCCACCAGCTGGCGTGGGAGATCACTGTGGAGTGCGAGGGCGGCGACAAGCCGGCCTGTGTCGCCGAATTCCTGATGCGGCGCTATTCCTGATCGTCGCCGGCCACGCAATAGCGGTTGCGGCCGGCCTCCTTGGCCCGGTACAAGGCATTGTCGGCGGTACGCACCAGCATATCGCCATCGTAACTGGCTTCGCCCGGCACTGTCGTGGCCACGCCCAGGCTGACCGTCACGGTTTCGCCGGCGGGCGACACACGGTGCGGGATGGCCAGTTCGCGCACGGCAGCCAGTATGCGTTTAGCCACGGTTTGCGCACCCTGCGAGCCTACTTGGGGCAGCAGGACGACGAATTCCTCGCCGCCGTAGCGCGCCAGCAAGTCCGGCGGGCGGCCCGCGCAGGAACGCATGGCGTCGGCCACCTGCGCCAGGCAAGCGTCGCCGGCCTGGTGCCCGAAGGCGTCGTTGTAGTGCTTGAAGTGGTCGATATCGACCATGATCACCGATAGCGGAGCCTGCGCCCGTGCACAGCGCCGCCATTCATTGTCGATCGCGTCGTTGAAGCTGCGGCGGTTGGCCACGCCGGTCAGGGCGTCGGTCAGCGTCAGTTCGCGCATGGCATCGGATTGGCGTTTCAGCGTCAGGTGGGTGCGTACCCGGGCCCGCACCACGGCAACATTGAATGGCTTGGTGATGAAATCGACCGCGCCCGCTTCCAGGGCGCGCGTCTCGTCCTGCGGTGTGGTCAGCGCAGTGACGAAGATGATCGGGATGTCGCGCAGCTCGGGCGAGGCGCGCAGGGCGGCACAGACTTCATAGCCGTCCATGCCGGGCATGACCGCGTCAAGCAGGATCAGGTCAGGCAGGTGCTGGCGCGCCAGTTCGAGCGCGCGCGCGCCGTCCCGCGCAAACAGCACTTCATGCTCCCCGCCCAGCACGTGGTTGAGGATCTGGATGTTCTCCATGGCGTCGTCGACGATCAGCAGGCGGCCATTGTGTGCCTGGTCGGTCCAGCTCATGCGTTTTCCTCCCGCTTCATGATTTGCTGGACCCACTGTTCGGCACCGCTGAAGTCGAGCGTTTCGATGGCATTGGTCAGGCCGGGCAGCAAATCAGGGCAGCGCTGCTTCAGCGCCGGGCTGAGCGACTTGAACGCGGCCAGGGCGCGCATATTGCTGTTCCTGAGCAGGACCAGCAATTCATTCAGGGCTTGGGGCAGGTCGACGCTGGCCAGGCCGCTGGGCGCGGCCGGCAGCGGCAAGGGCAGCTCGCGCGCGGCCGTGATCACCACGGCCAGCGCTTGTTCGAGCGCCAGCAGCAAGGCGGCGGCGGAACTGTCCTGGCCTTCGGCCAGTGCGGCTTCCGCCTGGGCGCTGAGGCGGGCGACCTCGGTGGCGCCGAGGTTGGCGGCCACGCCCTTCAGGCGGTGCAGCACGCGGGTGGCGGCATAGCGCTTGTTCCCGGCCAGGCAGTCGCGTACTTCCTGCACGGCGTCGCCCTGCGAATTCTCGAAGCGTTTGAGCAGGCTGGCAAAGGCGGCGTAATTGCCGGCGACCCGGCGCAGCGCGGCGTCGAGGTCGATGCCGGCGACCGCGGCCGGCCGGCCGTCGTCGTGTTGCGGCACATGGCTTTCGGTGCCTGGCTGCCCGGGGGGCTGTGCCGGGTGCGGCGGCGCCAGCCGGGTCAAGGTGGCGATCAGTTCGTCGACGTCGATCGGCTTGCCGACGTGCGCATCGACCCCGGCGGCGACGGCACGCTCGCGGTCCTCCTGCATGGCATTGGCGGTCATGGCGACGATGGGAAGGCTGCGCAAGCCCATGGCGCGGATCGATTGCGTCGCATCGTAGCCATCCATCACCGGCATCTGCAGGTCCATCAGCACGGCATCGAAGCGCTGCGGATTGTCGCGCAGCAGGTCGATGGCGATTTCCCCATTGGAGGCCACTTCCACCAGAGCGCCGCAATGGAGCAGGATGTAGCGCGTCATTTCCTGGTTGATTTCATTGTCTTCCACCAGCAGCAAGCGCATGCCGGCCAGGCTGCCGGACAGCGGAGGGCGGCCGCCGCGGTGCTCCGGTTGGCTGGTGCCGGCGATTGCGCCCAGCGCCGCTTGGCGCAAGCGTGCGGGCGTGAAGGGCTTGGCCAGCACGGCTTCGATCTGCAGGCTGTCGGCCAGCGGCAGCAGGTCTTCGCTGGCGCGCTCCGGCGCCATCATCACCACCTTGGGCAGGACCATGCCGGTGCTGCGCGCCTCGACCAGCATGGCGATGCCATCCATGCCGGGCATGGCGCTGTCGACGACCAGCAAATCGAAACGCTGGCCGCGCAGGGCTTGCAATCCTTCCGCGCCGCTGGCCGCGCCGGTCACCGACCATTGCATGGTGGCTGCGCTGTGCTCGAATGCCTGGCGTGCGCTGGCGTTATCGTCGACCACCAGGACGGCGAGCCGCTGCAGGCTGGCCGGCGTTTCGGCCGCTTGCGTATCCCCGCTGCGCTGCAGCGGAACCACGAACCGGAACGCCGAACCCTTGCCGACCGTGCTCTCGACGCCGATCATGCCGCCCATCAGGTCCGACAGGCGGCGCGCAATGGCCAGCCCGAGGCCGGTGCCGCCGTAACGGCGGCTGGTGCTGGTGTCGCCTTGCGAAAAGGCGTCGAACATATGCTGCTGCTGTTCGGCCGGGATGCCGATGCCGGTGTCGCGTACCGTGAACTCGAGCATCAAGGTATCGGCGCGCGATTCGGCTTCGCGCACGCCCAGCACCACTTCGCCGTGTTCGGTGAACTTGATGGCGTTGCTCAGCAGGTTGAGCAGCACTTGCTGAAGGCGCATCGCATCGCCCACCAATTCCAGCGCTACGGCAGGAGCAATGTCGAACACCGGTTCCACGCCCTTGTCCCAGGCGGTGTTGGCCACCAGGATCGCGATGCCCACCAGGAGCTGGTCGAGGTCGAAGCGCGCCTGCTCCAGCTGCAATTGGCCGGCCTCGATCTTGGAGAAATCCAGCACGTCATTGACCACGCCGAGCAGGCTTTGGGTGGCCAGCTGGATCTTGCTGACGTAGCTGCGTTCGCGCCGCTCCAGCGGGGCTTCTTCCAGCAGGCGCGCCAGCCCGGTGATCGCATTCATCGGGGTCCGGATTTCATGGCTCATATTGGCCACGAACTCGCTCTTGGCGCGGCTGGCCGCTTCGGCGCGGTCGCGCGCCCGCATCAATTGCTCGTTCAGTTCCTGCAGTTTCAACTCGCTGCGTTTGAGTTCCGAGACGTCCGAGCCCAGCACGAAGAAGCCGCGGACCGCGCCCGACTCGCCGCGGTCGGGGATGAAATTGAACCAGGCAAAGCGCCGCTCGCCCGAAGGCAGTTCCAGCTCGCGCAGGAAATGCTGCGGACTGCCGTCCAGCACCGCATCGATTTGCGGCTGGATCTGCACCAGCAGGTTGGCCGGCAGCACGCGCTCGATGGGCTCGGCCATGGCCTGCTCCAGCGTCTTGCCGAACCAGTCCAGGAAGTACTTGTTGGCGAAATGGCAGCGCATTTCGCTATCCCAGTAAGCTACCACGGCCGGCAGGTTTTCCGTCACCGTGTGCAGGAAGCTGGTGCTGCGCGCCAGGCTGAGGGAAGTGCGCTGCAAGGCTTCATCGGCCCGTTTGCGCTCGGTGATGTCGAGCGAAATGCCGAGCAGGTGGGTGGCGATGCCATGTTCGTTGCGTAGGGCGACTTTGCGGGTGGTCAGGTAGCGCGTTTCGCCGCTGGCCGTCAGCAAGGTCTCTTCGGGAATATCGAGCACGTGCTCGGACGCCAGCACCTTGCGGTCGGCGTCCTGGAAGGCAGCAGCTTGCTCCGGCGGGAAGAAGTCGCGGTCGCTTTTGCCCAGCAGGTCGTCGCGCGGGCGCCCCAGCAGCAGTTCGCCCTGGCGGTTCAACAGCTCGAAGCGCAGCTGCTGGGCATCCTTGACGAACACCATGGCCGGCATGTTTTCCAGCACCGACTTGAACAGCGCCTTCGACTGGCGCAGCGCCGCTTCCGTGTCCTTTTGCTGCGTGATATCCATCAGCATGGCGGTGATGCCGACCATCGCGCCATCGGCGCCGAACACAGGATAGTAGCCGGCAATGAAATGGCCGCCGCGGCCGGGCCGTGCCACCGCCGTGCCCGTCATCTCGGTATTGGGCACCGGCTCGCCGGTGGCCAGCACGCGGCGGTAGGCCTGGTTGATTTGCGCCACCAGGGTGCGGTCGGTGATCACTTCATCGAAGCGCCGCCCGATATGGTCGTTGACCGGCAAGCCGTTAAAGCGCGCCAGATAGTCGTTGATCATCAGGATGCGCAGCCGTGTGTCGACAAAACTCAGGCCAACCGGAGCCGTCGCGTAAATGGTTTCCAGCAGGGCGTTGGAATTTTCCAGCTGCTCCGTGCGTTCCTCCACCAGCCGTTCCAGGTCCTGGCGGTGGCGCGTCAGGTCGCGGTCGAGCTGGCGCAGGGTGTCGCCCAGCTGCTGCGCTTCGCGAAAGCCCAGCGGCGGTATGTCGACCGGCGTGCCGCTGGCCAGCGCCTGGGCCGGCGCCTGCAGGGCATCGACGGCGCGCGCGATGCGGCGCCCCGCCAGCGCAGCCGCGCCAAAACCGGCCAGCGCCACCGCAGCCAGCACCGCCGCGGTGCCGAGCAGGACGCCGTCGATGGGCGCCCATGCATCGGTTTCCGGCGCCGCCACTGCGACGCTCCACGGACTGTCGGCGCCGCGCAGGTAGCCAATCTGCAGCGGCAAGCCGTACATGGCCTGGGCCGCCGATTGGCCGTTGGCACGGCCATCGTCATGGCTGCGCGCCACCACGCGGCCATCGGGCGCCAGCACGGCGATCACGCTGCCCGCGGGCAGGCGTACTTCTTCGGCCACCTTGTCCAGCGCGTCGCCGGGCAGCAGCACGCTCAGCGAAGCGGCCGGCCGGCCGGCCCGCTGTACCGGGACGTCGAGCGCCAGGTGGGCCGGTTCCTTGCCGTTGGCCGGCAACAGCGTCACCGCCGAACGGGCGTTGGGCGGGAACTTGACGCGGGCCGCGTTCGCGGCGCGGTCGACCGGAATGGTGTTGCCGCCGATCAATTGCGGCAAGTGATTTTCAGTCAGCAGGATGTGGGAGTAGTGCGGCAAGGCGGCCGGCAAGGCGGCAACCTGGCTGCGCAGTGCCACCAAGTCGCCGCTGCGCACGCTTGGGCTGCTGGCCAGGGCGATGGCCACGGCTTCGGCGGCCAGCAGTTGGCGGTCCACGATGGCGGCGGCGGCGCGCGCCAGGCGCTGCGTTTCCAGGTCGCTGCGGCCCTGGTCGCGCTGCAGGAAGAAGGCCAGCAAGAGCGCCACCGCCAGCAGGGCGGGCGCGGCGCACGCCGCGGCCAGCAGCGCAATCTGCGAGCGAAGGGGCGGCAAGGCATTCGCGGAATCGTCCTGCACGGCACATCCTTTCCGGAGAGTGGCTGCAGGACGATGATAGCTCAGCTTGAGGGAGACGAGAAGCGCGCGATCTCCAGCTTGGCGATGGCGTTACGGTGCACTTCGTCCGGCCCGTCGGCCAGGCGCAAGGTGCGGTTGGCGGCCCATTGGTAAGCCAGCGGGAAATCGTCCGACACCCCGGCGGCGCCATGGGCCTGGATGGCCCAGTCGAGCACCTGCTGCGCCACATTCGGCGCCAGGACCTTGATCATCGCGATTTCGGACTGGGCGACCTTGTTGCCCACCGTATCCATCATATACGCTGCTTTCAGTGTCAGCAGACGCGCGGTATCGATGCGGATGCGCGCTTCCGCAATGCGTTCGCGCCACACGCCTTGGTCGCACAGACGCTTGCCGAATGCAACCCGCGTGGACAGGCGCTGCACCATCAATTCCAGGGCGCGCTCCGCCACGCCGATGGCGCGCATGCAATGGTGGATGCGGCCCGGGCCGAGGCGCCCTTGCGCCATCTCGAAGCCGCGGCCTTCGCCGAGCAGGATGTGCGAAGCGGGCACGCGCACATTGTCGAACACCATCTCGCAGTGGCCGTGCGGCGCGTCGTCGTAACCGAACACCGGCAGCGGGCGCAGCACGCTCAGGCCCGGCGCGTCGGCCGGCACCAGGATCATTGACTGCTGCGCGTGGCGCGGCGCGTCGAAGTCGGTCTTGCCCATGGTGATATAGACCTGGCAGCGCGGGTCGCCGGCGCCGGAAATCCACCATTTATGGCCGTTGATCACGTAATCGCCGCCATCGCGCACGATGCGGGTTTCGATATTCGTCGCGTCCGACGAGGCCACCGCCGGTTCGGTCATGGCGAAGGCGGAACGGATGTCACCGCGCAGCAGCGGCTCCAGCCAGCGCTGCTTGTGCTCTTCGCTGCCGTAGCGCTCCAGCGTTTCCATATTGCCGGTATCGGGCGCCGAACAGTTGAACACTTCGGCGGCCCACGGCACCCGGCCCATGATTTCGCACAGCGGCGCGTAATCGAGATTGGACAAGCCTTCCGGCGCCCGGCTCGAACGCGGCAGGAACAGGTTCCACAAGCCCTGTTCGCGCGCCAGCGGCTTGAGGCGCTCGATCAGCTGGGTGGGGATCCAGCGGTTGCCGTGTTCGCGCCCGTTGCGCTCCACTTCTTCGTGGAAGGCCTTCTCGTTCGGATAGATGTGCCGGTCCATGAAGGCCAGCAGGCGCGCCTGCAAGGCCTTGGTGCGCGGCGAGTAGTCAAAGTCCATCGTGGGTCCTTTATTCGATTGCCTTGCCCTGGGCGTAGGCCCAGCCCATGGCGGCCATCGGGCGCGCCAGTTTGCCCGATTCCAGCGCCTGTGCACTGGAAGCCGTGCCGTCCACGTAGCGCTTCATGATGCCCTGCATGATGCTGGCAAGGCGGAACATATTGAAGGCCAGGTAAAAATTGAAGTCTTCCAGGCGGATCGACTTGCCGGTGCGTTCGGCGTAGCGCGCGATATATGCGCGCTGCGACGGGATGCCCAGCGCTTGCAGGTTAAGCCCGGCGATGCCGCGGAACTGGCCCGGCTCGATGTGCCAGCTCATGCAGTGGTAGCTGAAGTCCGCGAACGGGTGGCCCAGGGTCGACAATTCCCAGTCCAGCACCGCCAGGATGCGCGGCTCGGTGGGGTGGAAGATCATGTTGTCCAGGCGGTAGTCGCCGTGCACGATCGCGGTATCCTCGCCGGGCGGGATATGGGCCGGCAGCCAGGCGATCAGCTGGTCCATCGCGTCGATGGTTTCGGTCTCGGAAGCCTTGTACTGCTTGCTCCAGCGTTCGATCTGGCGCTGGAAGTAATTGCCAGGCTTGCCGTAATCGGCCAGGCCGATGGCGGCGTAATCGATGGTGTGCAACTGGGCTATGACGCGGTTCAATTCATCGTAGATGGCACCGCGTTCGGCCGGCGTCATCCCCGGCAGCGCCTGGTCCCACAGCACGCGGCCTTCGACGAACTGCATGACGTAAAAGGCGCGGCCGATCACCGCTTCGTCCATGCACAGGCAATACTGGCGCGCGGCCGGGAAGCCGGCCTTGTGCAGGGCGTCCATGACGCGGTATTCGCGTTCGATGGCATGGGCCGAAGGCAGCAGCTTGGCGGCGGGGCCCGGTTTGGTGCGCAAGACATAGTGCTGGCCGCCGACGGTCAGTTTGAAGGTCGGGTTGGATTGCCCGCCCTTGAATTGCGCCACCTTCAAGTCGCCTTCCGGATAGCCTTCCACGTGCCGGCGCAGGTACGCGTGCAGTGCCGCGGTATCGAAACGGTGGCGCTCCGACACTTCTTTGGTGCCCATGAATTCTTCGAACATATTGCCTCCTTCGAACGATCGTACTATTTTTGTGGACGTGAAAGCAAGCGCGATTTCGAATATTCGTGGAACAGTTGTTCCATCGTGGTGCTGCGGGTGGCGGCCTGCAAGGGCGCGGGCGGGGCGAAATTGGAAAAGCGCACGATCCAGTCGTGTGGCGCCTGGCCCACGTCCAGCGCATTGATGCACCCGGCGGCCTGCGACAGGTTGCCGAGGAAAAGGCGCTGGCCGCCGGTCAGGGCGTAGGACAGGATGGCGCGGTTGACGCCTCCGTGCAGGACCAGCAGCACGGTGTCCCAGCTGCCGTCGGACAGCAGGCGGGCCAGGGCGGGATGGATGCGGTCCATCAGTTCGCCGACCGATTCGCCGCCCAGGAAGCGGCGCCGTTCTTCGACCACGCCTTCGAAGGCGCCGGTAAAGGCCTCGCGCAACTGGTGGTCGGGAATGCCGGACAGCTTGCCGCCGCGGATTTCGGCCAGTTCCGGCCAGCTTTCGAGCTGGATCTGCTGGCCGGTTTCCGCCAGCACGCGCATGGCCGTTTCGACCGTGCGCGGCAGGCCGGAGACGATGACGCGGTCGAAACGGATACCGTCCGCGGCGAAGGCGCGGCCGGCGGCGGCGGCTTGCAAGCGCCCGTTTTCGTTGAGTGGCACGGATTCGGGAAGGTGGGGTTTGCCGGCTTCGTCGAAATAGGTGACGCTGCCGTGCCGCATCAGGAAGATGCGGCGTCGTTCAGTGTTTGCGGTCATAAGGTCAGAAGAAAATGGCGAGGCGCGCGATAATGGTTCCGTTATTAGTATAAGGCCCGGTCGCGCGCACGTTGCCGGAATCGGGTTTGCCGTCATCCAGCTTGGCATCGATCTGTTCGGCAAACGTGTCCGGCAGGTTGTCGAAACGGACACCGTTGCCGCCCCGGCCGCCCACCACGTCGTTGTAGATGTAGACCGCGCCGCCCTGGGCGCTGGTCATGAAATCCGTGGTGCCATTGTAAGAGCCGGTGATCAGGCCTGCCAGCGCCAGGTGTTGCGGGGCCAGCTGGTATTCCGTGACCTGGCCGTCGCCATTGCCGTTGCCGGCAGCACCCGGCACGTGGGTAGTGGCGAGTATGTCGTCGCCGGGCAGGGCGCGGAAGCGGTCCTGGTAGGCATTGACGGCGGCCTGCAGGGCGGTGGCTTGCTGCAGGATGCTTTTGACCTTGGCGCTGTCGATCAGGGCCTGACCTTTGAGCACGCCGCCCAGCAGCAGGCCGATAATCACAAGCACGATGGCGATTTCAACGAGGGTGAAGCCGCGGTGTCGCATGGCAGTCTCCTTTCATGGCAAACGTTGGGCGGCGAGCATACGGTTGTACAGGATATTCGGCGATAGCCAGACCACGATGTCGTCGTAGGCGCCTCCGGCAGCGGCGGGATTGTCGGCCTGTCCGCGCGCGATGAACATCCGGCCGTCGCCCTGGAAGTTGGCTTTTTCGTCGACATTGCCCTGGCCCATATCGGCGGCCTGCACGCCCACGTCGCTGAAGCCGCCGAAGCCATTGCGGCCCTGCGACAGCACCACGGCGGGGATGTCGTTCTGGGCGCTGGCCGGCACCAGCGTGCCGACGGCGTCGCGGCTGGCGACCGTGATGTCGCGCGGCGTATTGAGGCGGAAAGGCACGCCGCTGTCGCTGAAGGCCGGTGTCACGCTGTACAGGTAGAGATGCTGCCAGGCGTCGAGCTTGGGCACGCCAAGTGTCGCCCATGGCAGGAAGCCGAGCCTGCGCCCGTTGGCGCAGCGGGTGCCGATGCGGTCTTCCAGGCCATTGGAGGCCGAGATGGCGGGGCAGGGCAGGTAGCCATTGCGGGCGGCAAATCCGGCCAGCGCGTCGCGCGCCTCCTCCAGCGCCCTGGCAGTGTCGGCGACCCGGCGCTGTTCCATCTGCGCCGACAGCGGCGCCAGCATGCCGCCCAGCAGCAGCCCGACGATGACCAGCACGATCGCCATTTCCACCAGCGTGAACGCTTGCATGGGTTTGCTCATGGCAGGGTCTTGGCGGTGGCCATCCTTTCATAAAGTGTATGCAAGGGGACAGTGACCAGCAGGTCGTCGAAGACACCGCCTGCAGCATTGGCTTCGCTGCTGCGCGGGCGTTGCATGAAATTGACGGAGGCGGTCAGGTTTCCGGCTTCGTCCTGGCTGTCCAGGGTATCACCGCGGCCGCGCGAAAAGATGACCGCCGGGGCGCATTGCGCCGCCAGCGAACAGCTTTCCTGGCCGGTCACGAAGAACAGCGTGCCGTTCGCATCGCGCGCGAGCACCCGCTTGGTGGCAATGGCGGCGGTGCGCGCCAGCGGCGCGACGGTGAAGGCGGGGGTTACGCTGTAGCGCAGCTGGCGGCCCCAATTGTCGGTGGCCGGCAGGCCGAGGTCGAGCCAGGGCAGCGTGCCGGTGCAATCGGCCTCGGTGCTGCAAGGCAGCGCGCGTTCGCGCCCGGTACGCCCATCGCTGTCTCCGCCCACGCCGCGCTCGTCGCCCGCGGCGGGGCCGCCAGCCCCCAGGGCAGCGCCCGGCGCGGGCCGCGGCAAGCGGCCATGGGTGGCGGCGAATCCCACCAGGGCTTCGCTGGCCTGGGCCAACAGGGCGTAGGTGCGCTGTTCGCGTGCGCGCTCGACGCTGCTACCGCTGAAAGCCGACAGCAGCACGGCTGCCATTGCCACCGTGGCGATGAGCAGGAGCGTCAGCAGGGCGGCGCCCTGTTCCCTAGCGTGCGGCTTCATGGACTTCTCCCGTGCTCGGGTCGTAGCGCTGGCCCGGCTTCAGCACCACCGAGCGGCCGTCCGCTTGCAGCCGCACGGCGCCGCGCGTCACGCCGCCCGGCGGCGCCGGCTGCACTTCGCCGTTGACGATCACCATGGTGCGGCCCCGGCTGCGGCGCACGATGCCGTCCAGCCGCAGGCCGGGCGGCGCTTCCGGCTGCGCGCCCGCCACCGCGCCATCGGCCCCGGCCCCGCCATCGGCACCGGCCATGCCCGGCATGGTCGCGGTGGCGCCCGGCGCGGTGCCAAGCGGCGGGCAGCCTGGCGCCGACCCCGGGGGACATCCCGCCGACGCATCCATGCCTGGCCCGACATGGGCGCCAGCCGGACCGACGCCTTGCGCCGTCGCTGCGCCCGGCCACGTCTGGCCCACGCCTGCGAGGCTGCCGGGCGCACCCGCGTGCCCGCTGGCGCCGCCGGGCGCCATTTGCGCCTGGTTGCGCTGCGTGTCCAGTTGCACCCGTTCGCCCGGCGTGGTGAACAGCCTGCCCATGCTCACGAAGCTCTGCGCGCCAGCCTGGCCAGCCAGCAGCAGGAGCAGCGCTGGCAAAGCCGCGTTCATAGCGTCCCTCCCAATGCCTTGCCCGCGGTAACAGGCGTCAAGGTCAGCCAATTGAGGGTGCAATCGGCATTCAGCGTCGGTGCCAGTTGGCCGGCGGCCGGAGCCGCGCCTCCCGCGCGCCGTATGATGCATTCCTGCACCGCGAAGGTGCCGGCCAGGCGCAGGTCGGACAGGAAATTGAGCAAGTCCAGTTCGTGCAGCAAGTCCATGTGCAGCGCCATCCGGCTCCCGAGCAGCGAATAGTCGCCGGTTGGCAGGGCGGTCTCGAGGCGATACGGCTGCTGCACCTCGATCTCATATGTCAGGGGCAGCAAGCGCCGCTGCTCCTGGATCTGCCGGATAGCCTCGACCCAGTCCAATCGCCGTTCCGGCCCCACCAGCCCCTTGCGGCGCAGCTCCACGAACTGCGGCTGGTAGAGACGAATTTCCTCCTTCTCCGTCTCCGCATGGGCCAAGCGCGAGCGGGCCGCGTCGCGTTCCAGCAATTGCGCCGCTTCGGCGAAGTGCGCCTGCCGCAAGTGCCAGGCGCTGGCCAGCACCGCCGCCAGCGACACCGCCAGCGTGGCCAGGAACACCAGCACCGCATTGCGCAATAAGGAATATTCGCGGAACAGGATCATGGCGACCACCTGATATTCAGCGTGAATTTGGCGCGCTCCCCCAGGCCGGCCGCCGTGCCAGCCTTGCCGGACAGCTTGACGTTGGGGCGCACGTCGAACGGCAACTGCTCGATCTCCACCAGCATTCCCGGTGTGCGCGCCAGTTCCTGGGCGAAGCGGTTCATGCTCAACAGGACGCTGCGGTAATCGTCCTGTTCCACCAATACCTCGGCCTGCAGCCGGACCTGCTGCGAAGGCGCTTTCGGGATCCCGATCAGCATCGACGATTGCGGCGCCACCAGCGCCGGCGTGGTGGCGGCCCCCGGGAAGGCGCTGCTGGCCGTCACCGGCGCCACGCCCGGCGCATTGGCGCGCCAGTCCAGCTGCGTCAGGCGGATTTGCGGCGAGCGCTCCAGTGCCTCGCTCAGCATGGACATCACCGCTTGCGGCCAAGGCCCCTGGCGCGCCACCATTTGCGCGATCTGTACCGCCGCGCGCATATTGGCTGTCTTGTCGACGGCGGGCGGCATGCTCGACATGCTGCTCTGGTAGGCACTTGCAAAGCGTTGGGTCTCCAGCCGCAGTTCCTCGGTGTGGCTGCGCGCCAGCGAATAGCCGACGATATTGGCGCCAGTCCACAACAGGCAGCAAGCCGCCATCACCGCGCTCGATGCATACAGGGCCTGGCGCGCCCGCCACAGGCTGTAGTAGCGCTGGCGCGCGCCCAGCGGATAATGGGTCGGCGGCGCCGTGCGCCCGGCCAGGCCGAGGAACAAATCATCGGGGTTGTCCGATGGCGCCAGCCGCTGGCCGGCCGCGGCTTCTTCCAGCGGCATCACGCGCCAGTCGAGCAAGGGCGCGATGGTTGCCGTGGGCGGCGCCGCGATGCGTGCCAGCGGCAGCAGGGTCAATACCTGCAAGGCCACTTCGCGCGGCAACATGTGCGCCCCGACCAGGAACTGGCGTGTGCGCTCGGCTTCCTGCTCGGCGCTGGCTGCCGACTGAGCCAGGCGCGAGAAGCGCACTTTGCCGCGCTGGAAGTAGGTCTGGCGGATGCCGCCCGCGTGCTCGGTGACCAGCAGCAGATGGGCTTCCTCGCGCGACTCGTCCGTCAGCAGGGCGCCGCTGAGCAGCGCCGGCGTGTAAAGCGCGGCCACCGGCATGCGCTGGTTTTCCAGGGCGTCGAGCCAGGGTTGCAGGATGGCCGGATTGGTCAGCGCCGCGAACAGCACGATATCGTCACGACGGCCTTCTTCCTCGCGCCCCTGCACGTGGGCGCAGCGGAAGGGCGTATCGCGCCAGGCCTGGCCCAGGCGCCGCTCACGCATCGTCATCCCGGCGCGGCCGGCCACGTGCGGCAGCAGGTGACGCTGGAAGTCCTCTTCCACCAGGTCGGCCAGCATCAGGACGGGCATGTCCTGGCGGCCTTCGAGCCAGGCGGCAAACCCTTGCAGGCCATCCGCGGTGGGGTCGAAGCACGGGCCGATGACGAGCCGCCCGCGCTCCCAAAGCCGGCAGCACATGCGGTCGGCGGTCAGGTGGAGTAAGAGTTTGGTGATCATGGCCTAGATCCTGATCGCACTGATGGTGTCGTAAATCGGGCCCAGCACGGAAAGCATGATCCAGCCCAGCAACAGGCCAAGGATCACGGTCATCGCCGGTTCGATCATGGCTTGCATGCGCTCGATCCGTTCGCGCACCTCGCGGTTATAGAAATAGGCCACGTTGCGCAGCGTGGCATCGAGCGCACCGGTCGATTCACCCACCCGCAGCATGCGCACGACCAGCGGCGGGAACAACCCGGCCTGTTTGAATGCCGCGGCGACGGTATGGCCCTCGGAGATCAGTTCGCGGGCGCGGCGCATGGCGGCGGCCACCACGCGGTTGTTGGCGATCCCTTCCGACAGGCGGATGCATTCGAGCACCGGTATGCCGGCGGCATACATCAACGCGAAGTAAGTGGCAAAGCGCGCCAGGATCAGTTTGTGCAGCACCGGCACCAGGCGCAGTTTCAGGCGGTCGAAAGCAAACGCCGTGCGCTCGCTGCGCCTGAGCTGCCAGCGCGCCAACTGCCATGCCAGCAGCGGCGCCGCCAGCAGCACGTACCAGAAACGGATGAAGAAGTCCGACAGGCCGATCAGCGCGCGCGTATGCAGCGGCAATTCCTGCCCCATATTCTGGATGAAGGCCGTAAGCTGGGGCACCAGGTAAATCATGAGGAAGAACATGACGCCGCTGACGATCAACAGCACAAAAGCAGGATAGGTGATGGCCTTGCGTGCCTGGGCCGCCAGTTCATCCTGCCATTTCAGGTTCTCCGCCAGGTCCCGGAACACTTCATTCACTTTGCCGCTTTGCTCGCCGGCCCGCACCAGGCTGGTGAAGCCCGCGTCGAAGATTTCGGGATAGGCTGCGAGCGCGCTCGATAACTGCAGGCCGCCCTCGATCTTTTCCACCAGGTCGGTAATGATTTCGCGCAGCCGCATATGGTCGGTGCTGTCGCGCAGGTCGCGCAAGCCATCGAGGATGGGCACACCCGCGCTGCTCATCTGCTCCAGGTGGAAGCAGAAGTTGATCAGGTCGCGCCGGGTGACGGCGCGTCCCGCCAGGCGCAGCTTGCGTTCGCGCGTTTCGCGGTAATCGATCAGGTCCAGCGCCATGCGCTGCAAGCGCAGCTCCAGGTCCGGCACATTGTGCGCGTCCATATTCCCCGGCACGATGCTGCCGCTGGCGTCCATGGCACGGTAGATAAACTGTGGCATATCAGCTCAACCTGTCGGTCAGGTCGACCACGCGCGACACTTCATCGAGGGTGGTCAAGCCTTCCATCACGCGCCGCATGCCGTCGTCGACCAGCGTGCGGTAGCCGGCGGCGCGCGCCGCATTGCGCAATTCACGCGCCGGCGCCCGGCGTGCCACCATTTCATCGAATTCGGCCGTCATGCGCAGCAATTCCATGATGGCCATGCGGCCTTTGTAGCCCTGGTGGGCGCAGCGGTCGCAGGCGCCCGCGCGGTAGATCGTGGCCGGCGGGTGCTCGGCACCGAGGCCGAGCAGTCGCCGTTCCAGGTCGTCGGCCTGTACCGGCTGGCGGCAATACGGGCAAAGCTTGCGGACCAGGCGTTGCGCCACGATGCCGATGATGTTGCCGGCCAGGACGTCGGCCACCACGCCCAGGTCGAGCAGGCGCGGGATGGCGCCGACCGCCGAATTGGTGTGCAGCGTCGAATACACCTGGTGGCCGGTCATGGCCGCGGCCAGCGCCATGTCGGCGGTTTCCTTGTCGCGGATTTCGCCGACCAGGATCACGTCCGGATCCTGCCGCATCATGGAGCGGATGCCATCGGCGAAGCCCAGCTTGGCCGATTCGTTGACCGAGGTCTGGCGGATCTGGTGCATCGGATACTCGACCGGATCCTCCATGGTCATGATGTTGACCGACTCCGTGTTGATGTGGTTGAGGATCGAGTACAGGGTGGTGGTCTTGCCGCTGCCGGTGGGGCCGGTGACCAGGATCAGGCCGTCGGGACGCGCGATCATCAGCTTCAGCACGTCCAG